>JAAWAR010000142.1 GCA_022792295.1 Lachnospiraceae bacterium | reverse complement strand
CCGCGTGTATCTTACCATGATCATCCCTCCTTATCATAATATAAGCATAGATTAACTGCGTTTGTCCATTAGCCATAATTGGCCTTTTCATCCCTGCTCTCCTGCTGCCCTCCCTTCTCTGTTGGTCGAAAAATGTCGGCTTTACAGGCGCTTTGCCTGTGTTCCTACATACTCATATAAACAGCTTAAAAACTCCTTGTTGCACAGCATCGAAGCTCCCCGGCCACGAAAAACGGTGCGGAACAGCTCACTGTCACCCTCCCTGACTGCTACCTTGGCCACCGTACGCAGATTGCGCTCCACGCACGCCGGCGTTGTCCCAAAATCCGCTGCAATCTGGGGGTAAAGCCGCTTTGTGATACATTTTAGGCAGGAAACATCTTTTTCTGCCAGCGAAATCGCATGTCTTGCATATGCATAGCCTTGATATCCTCTATGAACGCCAAGCCCCTCCAGCACTGTGTCTGTAAATGTGTTTTGATTCATCGCATTCGCTCCTTTCCATTTATCTATATAAAAGAAATCGCAAAATACGACTTTTTGTGACAAAAAACCCCAAAATTCTTCCAAATTTTCCCTTTTTATATCTACCCATCTATATTTCCATATACCATTCAACGCATAGCTAAAGAAGCATACCAGCGATTTAAACCAGCCAAATCCCATGTAGCGATAGACCTTAAACGTCATTTTGGCCGACTTAAATTTACTGCCGGATTTTCCGCTCTTGCTCAGCCGATATTTTAAGAGCGGTTCGTTCACCGCGCAGGCATATCTGTACTTTTTAAGGATCCTGAGCCAGGTGATATAATCCTCGTGGCTGTCCTCATGCTCCATCGGAAATTCGAGCGCAGCCTCCCGCAGAAGTACGACGGAGGAGCAGTTGATGCTGTTGTGCTGCAGCAGCATTCGGTACGTAATCTTCCGCCGGACCGGAATCACTTTGCCGGACAGTATACCGTTTTCATCCGCAAGTTCCCTTGCCGTGCAGCAGAGCACTGCCCTCTCCTTCTCAAGCAGTTCAAGCTGCTTCTTAAGCTTCCCTGCTTCCCACCAGTCATCCGCATCCAGAAACGCAACATACTTCCCTCTCGCAAGGCTGACCCCCTTATTCCTGCTGCCTGCCGCCCCCAGATTTTGCTCATTCAAAAAATAACGGACCGCCGGATGAGCCAGGTATTTTTTGATCCGCTCTGCAGTATTGTCCGTCGAACAGTCGTTGAGGATCAGCACCTCAAGCAAGACTTCCTGCATGAGCGCCGAATCAATCGCCTTTTCAATATATGCCTCGCAGTTATAAGCCGGGATAATCACCGACACCAAAATTTCTGTTGTTTCCATAATTGTTCCCATTGTTTTTTGACAGAGCCGTCTGTTAGTCTTCTTTGTTAGCTTATTTTAAGAATACCATTTTTTCAGTGTGATGACAATCCTTTTATGTGTGGGCGGACTTCCGGGAAGTACGATTATCGGAAGTGCTTAATAGTTAGAATACGATTCTTTATCCATTTTACCTAAAAAATTCTCTGGAGGTTTTTGCAATTACAGTACGGTTCTTAGTCCGACAGTATGGAAAAATGTTTCTGCAACATAGCCTCCTTCCGGCGTTTTACCGGCTTGGCTGCTTTTTGCATCCCAGAATAAACAGTAAACTCGTCGTCTTTGCGGATGCGCACCATACGGCGATTCCTTTCAGCATGGTGCGGATGAAACGCGACATCGAAGCGCTTGGCTATCAGGTGGTTTGCCATCTGCATGATTATTCCCGTGGAGGAATGATAAAAGGTCTTTTTTATTCTCTGGTTTTTATGCTTCTGTATGCCAAAGCCCGATATGTGTTTATTTGTGACAATTTTCTTCCCGCAGCCGCCTGCAAAAAGCGGAAAGAGACGCAGTTGATACAACTGTGGCATTCCTGCGGACTTTTAAAGAGGATGGGATATGACACGACAGAAGATATTCCTCCCTTTTATAAAGGGAATGTATATGGAAATTATGATTTGGTAACCGTCAGCGCGCCCTGTTGTATTCCGTTTTTGACCTCTGGTATGCGCCAGCAGCCAGGAATTGTACAGGCTGTAGGCGTCAGCCGAACCGATATGTACTTTGATAACGCCTGGAGGCAGGAGTGCCAGACAGAGTTTGATCGCACTTACCCACAGGCAAAGGGAAAACGAATCCTTTTATGGGCTCCGACCTTTCGCGGGAATGCGGCTTCTCCTAGCCTGTGCGGTTTGGGAGAGATCCAGACGCTTGGGCAAAAACTTGGTGAAGAATGGTTCCTCTTAATAAAAGTGCATCCGCATCTGGATACCATAGCGCTGCTGCAAAAGGGAGAGCCTATTTCCAACTGCTCCCTGCAGACCGAACGGCTTCTGCCTGTGACAGATCTCCTGATAACGGATTATTCCTCTGTTCTGTTTGATTTTCTCTTGCTGGAGCGGCCATTCGTGTTGTTTGCTCCAGATTTGGAGGAATATGAAGCAGACAGGGGATTTTATATTGACTACCGCACTCTTACTCCTTTTCTTACTACAGAGGAAGGAACACTATACCAGACTGTGCTTTGGGCATATGCGGCTTGGAAAAACGGGACATATCTCCAGAACCTCCGCGGCTTGAAAAATTTCCACTGTAGCGCCTGTGATGGGAAAGCGACGAAGCGGATTCTAAAACTGATTGAAATGGAGGGGGACATGCATGGAACATTTCTTTAAAGACATAAAACAATATTTCCCTTACTCTGTGGTCGCAGCCAGATCCCAGTTAAAATCAGAGGTGGCAAACTCTTATCTGAACTGGATTTGGTGGATTTTGGATCCAGTCTGTTTCATGTTAATCTATACCTTCATATTTGGATATGTGTTTAATTCAAGGGAACCATATTTCCCGATTTTTATTTTTATCGGCCTGTCCATGTGGGACTTTTTTAACCGCACTCTGACAAACAGTGTCAAGATTGTGAAAAATAATAAATCTATTGTTTCCAAGGTATATCTTCCAAAATATATCCTGATATTGACAAAGCTATGGGTAAACGGATTCAAAATGATGATTTCTTTCGGCGTGGTTTTGCTGATGATGGTAGTCTGGCGGACTCCGGTATCGTGGACCTTCCTATTTTTCACTCCTGTGCTTGTCGTGCTGGGGATCTTTACATTTGGCTGTGCGTCTCATCTAATGCACTATGGCGTATATGTGGAAGACCTATCCAATGTGGTTTCCATTCTTCTGCGTTTTACCTTTTACCTGACAGGCATCTTTTATAACATCGAAAAAAAGATTCCGGGCTGGGGGAGCCTTCTCAACCGTTACAATCCGATCGCCTACCTGATTACGGCGATGCGAGACTGCTTGTTGTACCGGAATGCTCCGAGCCTGCCTCTGCTGGCATTTTGGCTTTTCATCGGACTTATAATTTCTTCTCTGGGGATCCGACGAATTTACCTGGAGGAAAACAGCTATGTGAAGGTGATATAAATGGCAGACTATGCGATTGAGGTAAAGGATTTGTGCATCCATTACCGTGGACTAAAATCCTACTATATAAAAAAAAGCCTGTTAAGCGGAAAACGAGAACGAGCAGAAATTTTTGAAGCAGTAAAGCATGTAAGCTTTTCAGTCCAGGAGGGCGAGATCCTTGGTGTGGTCGGGAAAAACGGAAGTGGGAAATCGACCATTTTAAATGCGATTGCCGGTATCTTCGCGCCAAATGCAGGGAGTATCGACCTGCACGGGCATTCCGTATCTCTGCTATCGATTGGCGTGGGGTTCCACAAGGAACTTTCTGGGCGGGAAAATATCCTCCTATCCGGTATGCTTTTGGGTTTTTCGGAGAAACAGGTACAGGCACGCATGGAGGAAATCATAGCATTCTCGGAACTGGGAGAATTTATTGAAGCGCCGGTACGGACGTATTCAAGCGGCATGTATTCCAAGCTGGCATTTTCGATTACAGCGATTCTGGAGACAGATATTATTCTGATCGATGAGGTTTTAAGCGTTGGTGATGCGAAATTCCGGAAAAAAAGCTATGGAAAGATGAAGGAACTGATTGATGATGATAAACGGACGGTACTGATCGTATCGCATTCCTCGGATACACTGCGTGGACTGTGTGATCGGATTCTATGGATTGATAAAGGCAAGGTTGTGCAGTACGGAGACACGGAGGCGGTTCTAAATGCATATGAGGAGTTTATGCGATGATAAGGTTTCTTTGAATGAGAAGGAACAAAAAGAACTTCAGCGGGTTCTCTGTGAGATGCTTGTGGAGTTTGACCAGATTTGTAAAAGGTATAAAATCCGGTATTTTCTTGGGGGGGGAACCCTCTTGGGAGCGATCCGCCATAAAGGATTTATTCCTTGGGACGATGACATTGATCTGATGCTGTTGCGGCCGGATTATGAGAAGCTGTGCATGCTCCCGCGGAATGCGTTTCCGAAACATCTGTTTTTGCAAACGCCCAAAACCGACAGAGGCTATCATGGAGACATGGCAAAGCTGCGGCTGAACGGGAGTGAATACCGCACAGAATTTTCCGGTCACTTTTCGGACATGCATCAGGGGATATTTATTGATATTTTTGTGCATGACAAAACGGCCAGAGGAAAAACCTTTCAGAAGGCGCATATCTTTTTGACAGCTCTGGCACGTTCGATGGTATTCCATAAATGGGAGGGGACTCCTATGCAGTATTATGGAAAACATCTCCTTTTATGCCGGATTTGCACTGCTTTTATAAGGCTTATGCCGATGTGTGTACTTCAGGCGTTTCGTGAGTGTGTATACCGACTGTTCACTTATAGCCGCAGTCCCTATTTATATGACGGAATGGGAAGGCATTTGCAGCATGGAGCCTTTCCCGAAAAATGGCTGAAGAAAACAGTGAAGGCTAAGTTTGAGGAACATTTTTTTCCTATTCCATGGCAGTACGACAGCTATTTAAGGTACTCATATGGGGACTATATGGTTTTGCCTGGGAAGGCGGAGCGGGAGCAACACAAAATACAGAAAATAGATTTCGGAAAATACAGGAATAAAAGAGTGGAGCGGTATGGAAAAAGGGTTTAGCAAGAAACGGCAATATAAGATTGCTCCGGCCCGCCTGTTTGAAACTAGAGCAGAAATTCTGCAAGTTATTGACAATCTTTGCGAGGAAAACGGGCTGGTTTATTTTGCATTTGGAAATCTTTTGGTGGGCTGCGTCTATTACCAGTCACAGATCCCCGGAGAGGAAACTGTATGGGATATCGGATTGCTCCGCCCTGATTATGAAAAGCTCATTCAAATTTTAGAAGATTTTACCAGGAACAGTGACCTATACCTTGACAAATGTTTTGGAAAAACGCAGTATCCTGCCGACCTATTTCGCTTAGGGAAAAACTGCCTTGTTGAAGTTGGGGCTCTGTTGATCAAACAGCCCTGCTGGGTTTATATTTCGCCCTTTGATCGCCTCCCGGAAGATTTCGATTGTTTTTGTGGATTAATCCGAAAAATACGATACAGCAATTTTTATTACTCTTGGATGCTGCGTGCTTTTACCGGTAAAAGTATAAAAGCCCGGTTGCTAAAGACTGCATGGCGGTTTGTAGATTCTCCGCAAAAAGCCTTTGCAAGGCGTGATCGGATCGCAAAGCAGTATGCACATGCTGGCAGTCAAAGGGTCGGACGCGTTATCAAAAAAAAGAGCGAGGTGCTTTCGCTGGAGCAGCTTTTACCGGTGCAGCGTCTTCCGTTTGGAACCGGTACGTTACCCTGTCCCGCTGATTATTCGGCATGGACCATTCCTATGACACCGGCCCTGGAGAAACAAACAAGACAAATTCAGTCTGTGGATCTGTTCGTATTGCAGGAGTTTGACCGGGTATGCCGTCTGCTGGATATTGGTTATTTTGTTTGCGGTGGGACACTTCTGGGAGTAATCCGTCATAAAGGATTTATTCCTTGGGATGACGATGTGGATGTCGGGATGTTGCGGGAAGACTATAATCGTTTTTTAAGGGAGGCAGAGAAATATCTGGATAACCGATGCTTTTTACAGACAAGAGAAAGTGATCCGGAGATTCCATATTTGTTTTCAAAAATCCGTGTGAACCATACCGAATACATTACACATTACAATGAAAATCGAAATTTCCATAAAGGAATCTGCCTGGATTTATTCCCGTTTGATGTACTTCCGTCAGATGCAAGAAAACGCAGACGTTTTTTAACGAAAACCAATCGCTTTATCAAGCTGCATAATTTGGTCTGTAACAAGCAGCTGCCTGAACCTTTGGAGAGACATCCACCTGAAGGCTTGCAAGAAAAATGGTGGCAGTTTATCGGCCGTATGCAGAGGCGTGTTTTCAAATGCATCCCCCTCACGTGGACACAGAAATGTTATATCCGGCATGTTACCCGTTTTAATGATATGTTGCAGCGGAATGGGGATTGTATAGTGGCAAGCTTTGTTCCTACCTATACATATATTAAAACGCAGGACTTGCTTCCATATCAGGATAGTATGTTTGAAAATATCCGAGTAAAAATTCCCAGACAACCCGAGGTATTTTTATCTATGCAGTATAAAAACTATATGGAACTTCCGCCTATGCATAAGCAGAATGGTCATGTATTGATTCGTTACTCTGCTGAGATCGAGAGAGAAAAATAAACAGATTGGAAAACGATATATGAATATTTTACTTCTTATGATGGGAGGACAGGGACTCCGATTCAGAGCCAATATTCCGAAGCAGTACACAAAGATTCACGGACGTCCCATGTTTTCCTACATTGTAAAAAAGTACAGCACCTGTGGCAATATTGACGGTATGATTTTGGTTTCCCATAAGGACTGGATTCCTTATGTAGAAGAAGAAATGCAGAGGGCGGCCGTCTGCTCTCCGTTTCAGGTAATTGCCGGCGGGAAGACAAGATCACAGTCAGTTTTAAATGGCTTAGTCTGCGCAGCCACTTCGTATCCGCAGGATAGCAAACTTTTGATTCATGATGCGACCCACCCTTATGTGGATATAGAAGGGACCAGAGAGATTCTTGCATCGGTTGGCAAGGGGAAAGGCGCTACTCTGGGGGCTCTGCAGTACGATACAGTATATCAAACAGATACACAGGGCTGGATAGAACGTGTCCTTTCCCGGGAACGTGTTGTTTCCGGTGCTTCTCCGGAGGCATTCCTCCTGGAGGATCTTTATCCAATCTACCGGAATGCCTCCCCAAAGGAACTGGAAGCCATGACCTCCGCCGGAGCGATCGCCCTCGCACACAAGATTCCGATGAAGGTGATCCCTTCCCGTGTTCTGAATCTGAAAATCACGCACCCGGAGGATATGGTGTTGTTTGAGCACCTTGCCGAGGGATACTTTTTTACAGAATAGAGTGTGTATAAGATGAAACATCCAATCCGAGAAATGGTGGCAAAGAGACAGGTAGGCATTCATTGTGGAATTCCCTCCTTCTGCTGTGCCAGTAAGCTGGTAATTGAAGCAATTTTGGAACAGGCAAAACGGTTTGATGATACGGTCTTGATTGAGGCCACTTCTAACCAGGTAAACCAATATGGCGGTTACACAAATATGCAGCCGGAAGATTTTAAAAACTTTGTCTATCAGATTGCAGACAAAATTGAATTTTCAAGGGATAAGGTTGTTCTCGGAGGGGATCATCTGGGACCATTACCTTGGGCGGATTTACCGGCAGAAGAAGCCATGGAGCAGGCAATCAAACTTGTTCGGCTTACCATAGCAGCCGGTTACACAAAACTCCATCTGGATACGAGTATGAAATTGGGAGATGATCCTGCCGAGGAACCGCTTTCTAATGAAAAAATAGCAGAACGTGGAGCAATTCTTTACAAAGCATGTGAAGAAGCTTTTCAGAACCGACTCCGGGTGGAACCGAATGCCGTTCATCCGGTATTTGTAATTGGAAGCGAAGTACCGATTCCGGGAGGAGCCCAGAAGGAAAAAGCCACTGTAGCGGTTACCTCACCGGAAGACTTTGAAGCGACTCTCGTCGCCTATAAAAAGAAGTTTGTTGAACTCGGCCTGTCTGATGCGTGGGAACACATCATAGCAGTCGTCGTACAGCCGGGTGTTGAGTTTGGCAACGCGACGATCCACCATTATAACCGTCTGGACTCCCTGCGCCTGTGCGAATGCCTCAAAAAATATCCGGATATTGTCTTTGAGGGCCATTCGACCGATTATCAGGCGCCTGCAAAGTTGCGGGAAATGGTAGAGGACGGAATCGCAATCATTAAAGTGGGACCAGCCCTGACATTCGCGCTTCGGGAAGCACTGTTTTCCTTAAGCATGATGGAGAAGGAGTTGATTCTGGATTCCCAAGACAGAGCCAATTTTATAGAAGTTCTGGATGCGGCAATGGAAGCGGAACCCAAGCATTGGGAAAAGTATTACCATGGCACTGCAAAAGAGAAACGGCTTTGCAGACGCTACAGCTTTTCGGACCGAAGCCGTTATTATATGGCGCTCCCGCATGTGGAGGCGGCCGTGGAAAAACTGTTTTATAATCTAAATTCTGTGGAAATTCCCCTGAACATGCTGCGGCAATACATGCCCTTGCAATATATTAAGGTACGGGATGGAAAACTTCCTTGCAGAGCCAGGGAGCTTGCCAAAGATAGCGTAGTTACAATGGTAGAGGACTATAATTATGCTGTGAAATACAACTATATGATCAGCGGTGTATTTGTCCGGTAGGAGGAACAATGAAAGCGGCAGTTTTATATGGCAAAGAGGACATACGTTATACAGAATGGACGGAGCCCAGACTGCGTCCTGGCTGCGTAAAGGTACAGGTAAAGGCCTGCGGTATCTGCGGATCGGATATTCCGCGTGTCCTGGGGGATGGTGCACATTTTTATCCAATCGTATTGGGACATGAATTTTCCGGGATTGTGACAGAGGCAGCGGAGGATACAGACAATATCAGGATCGGAGATCATGTGGCAGGAATCCCGCTGTTACCATGTATGGAGTGCGCCGACTGTCTTACGGGGAGCTATTCCCAATGCCGACATTACAGTTTTATCGGCTCCAGAGAACAAGGGGCATTTGCAGAGTATGTTGTGCTTCCCGCCAGGAACGTGATACAGATCGATGAGCGTATACCGTTTGAACAGGCGGCCATGTTTGAGCCATGTACGGTTGCATTGCATGGCCTGAAAGTAAGCGGTTATCAGGGCGGACAGACAGTCGCAATACTCGGAGGCGGGACGGTCGGGTTGTTTGCACTGCAATGGGCAAAGCTTTATGGAGCAAGGCAGACAGTGGTACTGGGAAGGAGCAAAGAACATCTGGCTGTCGCCAGTGCCGCGGGGGCGGATCACGTTGTAAGTACACGGGAAGATCAATTTTTTGAACAGGCAATGAAACTGACAAAAGGACATGGATATGATTATGTATACGAGACGGCAGGAAGTACGGAAACAATGAAGCTGGCATTTAAGCTGGCGGCAAACCGTGGCCATGTCTGTTTTATTGGGACACCGACGGAGGATCTGTGCTTTTCGCCCGGACTATGGGAGCAGTTGAATCGAAAAGAGTTTAGCCTGACCGGCTCATGGATGTCATGTTCCGCACCATTCCCAGGAACAGAGTGGAGTGAGACGGCGCACTTTTTTGAAACAGGAAAGATACGAGTCGTGCCGGGGATGATACATGCACGGTATTCGTTTAGAGAAGTAGAGGCGGCATTTAAAGAGTTTAAAACGCATGGAAATGTTCGTGGCAGAATGATGCTAATACACGGGTAAAAAGGAGAGTGGCCATGGAAAGTCCATCCGGTTCTCATCGGTTATTTCGCTATGATAATGTAAAGTTTTGGGCGATTTTAATGGTGGTCGTCGGGCATTTCGCAGAACCATATGTAGATCGTTCTCATGCCATGAAAAGTTTGTGGATTTTTATCTACAGTTTTCACATGCCCTTATTCATTTTTTTAGCAGGCTTGTTCTCTAAACGAGTCATACAAAAACCAAAATTTCCTGGAGAAAAAATATATTCCTATCTTGCATTATTTACATTATATAAAATTTTATTATATTGTACAAAACTACTATGCGGAGCCAAGGCATCTTTCTCGTGGCTGTCTGAATCAGGCGTTCCGTGGTTTATGCTCTCCTGTGCCTTATTTCTCTTTTTTACGACTCTTATAAAGGGTAGCAACCGTAAACTGGTTTTTGGCGTTGCAGTTTTTTGTGCATGTCTTGCCGGATACAATGAAAAAATAGGCGATTTTTTATGTTTATCCAGGACGATTGTATACTATCCATTTTTTCTGCTTGGATATTACTTAGAGCTTGAGACCCTGGAAGCTATTTTACATAATAAATATATACGACTTCTCTCTCTTATATTTTTGTTTTCACTTGCTGTCGTATGTTTTTTCTGTACAGATAGTATTTATCCGCTGCGGCCATTATTTACGGGAAGAAATCCATTTTCTAAATTAAGTTACCCTCAGTGGGGAATGGTATATCGTATTTTATACTATATAGGCGTTTCATGTCTACTCCCGGGAATTTTGTGGCTGGCATCCGGACGACGTCACTTTTTTACGAATTACGGAACAAAAACCTTACAAATATATTTTCTGCATAGACCGGTATTATATTTATATCAAACAAAGTTTCACATTAACACATACTTAAGCGAAATATTTCCAACCACATGGAAAATTTTTTACTTATTATCCGCAGTTGGCTTAACGGTTCTATTAGCGTTTGATTTGTTTGAGACGCCATTCAGGAAAATTATGGACTGGAATCCGAATCTCCCTAGAATGAAAGGAGGACCCGCATACTCTTTAATAAAACGTATAAAATTATTGTTTCCTGTTGCATTTTTTCTTGCATTTACTCTTGGCTTTTTTGGGCCTATGGATATGTGGCATACAAATGCTGAGGAATTATGGTTTGGAAGGGGCAGCGTTTTCTTTGTTGCACTTACTCTTACCGGCATGTTATTAGGAACCATATTGCTAGGCGCTTCTCTGTTAAATGGAACAAGCTTGTTGAACTATATAACTTTCCTATTTGGACTTTCTCTTGCGGTCTATTTTCAAGGAACCTTTTTGAATATTCGGTTTGGTACCGGTGTATTGGATGGAGGTGCGATTGACTGGGGAGTTTATGAACTTTATGGGATTGGAAATACACTTGTTTGGGGTATACTGCTCGTTTTTCCCGTATTGATTCGACGGTTTGTCAAAAACTTTATCAAAATTTTTTCTTATATATCTGCTGTGATTGTTCTTATGCAATCCTCAGCGCTGATAGCTTTAGCATTCCAAACAGGTGGTGGTGACTCTGGAGCGTATACAATCACTACAGATGGGATGTATACATTATCTAAAAATGAGAATATTCTTATTTTTGCTCTTGATACAATGGATGAACAATATTTTTCAGAATTTTTGGCAGATTATCCAGATGCAAAAGAGAATCTGGCAGGATTTACACATTTTGACAATACTTTAGCAAGCGGAGCCCGTACAATTTTAGCACTTCCCTCTATGTTAACGGGAGTTCCTTTTAAGCAGGAAACCACTTATACACGGTATGTAGAAAAGATATGGAATGGAGAGACACCGCTGGATTTATTGTCTGAAAGCGGTTATGATGTTCGAGCATTTTCAGAAGGGACGTATTACGGAAGTGGGGCCGCAAATTGTATCAAAAATTTCTCGACCCAGCGAGAAAATATAGGGAATTATAATATCTTAACGAAAAAAATGGGTAAGTTGTCTTTATACCGTTATTGCCCTTTTATTCTGAAAAAATTAGTCTGGTTTAATACCGCAGAGTTTGACGAAGCGAAAGCGAATAATGTTTATTCACCCGGAGATGCAAAATTCTATAATAATTATAAAAAGAATGGTTTTACCTACACAAACGACTATGCAAAAGCATTCCGCTTTTATTTGCTTGAGGGAGCCCACCAACCGTATACATTAACGGCTATGGGAAAACGGGATAAAAACGGAACTTCCCGTTCCGAACAGGTTGCTGGCAGTTTTCATATTCTATTTGAAATGCTAGAGGATCTAAAAGAAGCAGGTATGTTTGAAAGCGCTATGATTATTATTACCGCAGATCATGGGGATAAAAATTATGCGCAGCACCCTATACTTCTTTGCAAGCCCCCATTTGCACAAAATGAATTTCAGATAAACCATGCACCGATCTCGCTGTTCGATCTCCCTGCTACTCTGGCCGATTATGCAGGAGGGCGAAAAGAGTTATATGGGAGTGGCAGAAACCTGTTCCAAATCTCAGAGGACGAGAATCGGCAACGTTTTTTCTATCTGAATACGGCTGTCAACAGTAGGCCCTGTATTCAGGAGTATAGTACGAATAAACGGGCGGATGACCTAGAAGGACTGTATTTAAAACAAGAGTACTTTGTAAATAATGGGGATATACAGCCCTATGTGCTCGGTGAAACATTATCATTTGCGATGGATGCAACTGCAAATCAGTACTGTATAGAGGGATTCCGTCTCAGCACAGGCTGGCGTACTCCTTTAGCCGGTCCGCACGCACAAATGATAATTCCTTTAGAAGAAGCTCCTACTTCAGAGACTCTCCATGCGAGTTTTGGCGTTTATAAAGTTGATAATGTTTCTCATGTAGTCATTACTTCAAATGAAATAGTTATTTTTGAAGGAATTATTGATCAATCATTTAAGGAAAAAGGTCTTGAACTGTCCATTCCGGTATCTTCATTAAAGGATAATGCAATTAAACTGGAATTTTCTTTTACTGATATAGATCCGTTAGAGATGAATCTAGAAACGGAAAAGAGAACAATGACGGTTTCGTTTGACTCACTCATAATTCAATAAAAAGGAGAAAACACAATGAAAAAGACGATATGGCAATGGTTTGAGGGGACAGCGTATGTGACCGGATTCATGATGCTGACGGAAATGGTCAGTTATGCGTATATTGATCCTTCTGTCACCACCTATGCGATCCAGATGATTGCAGGTGTTGTAATCGCTGCAGGAGCGGCGGCAGGAATTTACTGGAGAAAAGCAAAAAAGAAGCTAAACAGTAAGCTGGGGATCGATGAAAACAAAAATAAGGTTATCGAAGACGATGTAGTTGAGATTAAGGATGAAGAAGTATGATTCTGTTGTCAAATGGACTAGGATATATCATGTATTTCTGCTATTCAATATGCAGAAATTATGCCGGAGCCATCTTCCTGTTTACCTTGGTTACAAAGCTTCTCCTTTTTCCGCTGTCTCTTTGGGTACATAAAAACAGCCTCAAGATGATTCGCATGTATCCGGAGATCAATCGAATCAAAACAAACTATTTCGGCTTTAAGGATCAAATAGCAGAGGAACAGGCGGCACTCTATAAACGTGAAAAATATAATCCCTTCGTAGGTCTGCTTCCGTTGTTTATCCAGATTATTTTACTTATGGGACTGGTAGAGGTGATTTACAATCCCCTTACTCATATCCTCCATTTAAACCCGGAATGGATAGACGGGTTGGTTCAACTTACAGGAGAACTGACTCATGCAGATATAACCAGTGCCTCCATCCAGATGGATGTTGTTGATACCATAAAAAATCCGGAATGGAGCGCGGCCTTTGCAAAACTTAGCGTGTTTCAAACAACGCAGGAGGCCGCTGTCGTTTTAGGTAAAATCGCTGCTCTGAATATGGGGCTTTTCGGATACAGTATGGCGCTTGTTCCCGCTTACTCTTTGGGTATTCCATTGTGTATGCCCATTGCAGCCGCATTTTCCGCGTGGCTCATGTGCACAGCACAAAATCATTGGAATCCGCTTCAGGCAGAATCCGGAAAACTAAATCAATATGGCATGATGGGCATATCGGTACTTCTATCGTTGTTTCTCGGCACATTTGTGCCCATTGGTGTGGGATTCTACTGGATTTTGAGCAATTTGCTTGCGATTCTCCAACAGCTACTTTTGAACGCGGTCATGAATCCCAAAAACTATATTGATTATGATGCTCTGGAAAAAAGCAAGAGTGCCCTGAAGGAACTGGAGGATATGGAAGAAAATGCGGATTCCCTCCATAAAAAAGAACATCTTCGACGTGAACGGGCAGATTATAAGCGCTTTTTCTCTGTTGCAAATAAACATTTGGTATTTTACTCTGAAGGAAGTGGATTTTATAAATATTATGCCGCTATCATTACATATTTACTAAAGCATTCAAATGTGGTGCTCCACTATGTAACCAGTGACCCAGAGGATCCGGTTTTTGCGATGGCTTCGCCCAGGTTAAAAGCATACTATATCGGCCCTAAAAAATTGATTACTCTTATGATGAAGATGGATGCGGATATTGTTGTCATGACGATGCCGGATTTAAACCAATTCCATATAAAAAGAAGCTATATCCGCAATGACATTCAGTATGTCTATATTCCGCATGGTATGGACAGCCTGAATATGACCATGCGAAAGGGATCGATGGACTATTTTGACACGGTTTTCTGCGTTGGACCTCACCAGAAAGAAGAAATCAAAAAAACAGAGATTGTTTATGGACTCCCGAAGAAAACATTGGTAGAGTGGGGCTATGGCCTTTTAGACCAAATGCGGGAGGAGTTTTGCAAGCTTTCTGTCGGCCGCCATGAGAAGCGAATGATCCTGATTGCGCCCTCCTGGCAGGAGGAAAACATTATGGATTCCTGTCTTGATTCAATTTTAATGCGTCTCGGCGGGAAAGGATACCAAGTAATCATACGGCCGCATCCCCAGTATATACGGCATCATGCAGAGAAAATTGCACTTTTAAATAAGAAATATGACAGCGTGCCGGATATTGATATCCAGACTAATTTTTCTTCAACCAGTTCTATTTTCGAGGCAGATCTGGTAATAACGGACTGGTCCGGAATCGCATATGAATTTGCATATACAACCTGCAAGCCGGTCCTCTTTATCAATACGCCGATGAAGGTTATGAATCCGGATTATAAAGATATTGACACGGTACCGATTAATGTTTTTCTTCGTGAAGAAATTGGCAGATCATTGTCATTCGATGAGCTGGATACGATCGAAACGGTTGTAAATGAGTTGTTTTCTAATCCTGCTTTCTATCGCGAAAAAATAGAACAATTTGTCCATACGTATGTTTATAATCTCGGAGCCAGCGGACAGATCGGAGGAAGCTATTTACTTCATCAACTTATTAAAAAATAGAGGAGAGACGTTGTATGCTTTATGTAAATGAATCCATTAAGAACACGATACGGGTGCTTCCTGCACCGGGAAGATATGATTATTACAGGTACGATATGAACGAAAATCCGGAAGGTCTCCCAAAAGAGTTTGTCGATGCAGTATTAAAAGAGATTACGCCAGAATTTTTGGCAACCTATCCGGAGCCAAATGCTTTTTTAAATGCTTATGCCAAATTTATCGGAGTATCGTATGAAAATGTTCTTGCAACGAATGGTTCCGATATGGCAATTCGTTATATATTGGAAACATTTGGAGAAAAAGGAAAAAACGTAGTCACGGTTGCCCCCTCCTTTGAAATGTATGGGGTAAACTGTCAAATTTTAGGCCTTATACATAAGCCGGTTTCATATGAATCAGACATGACAATTCGAATTGATAAAATTATCGAGGCGATCAATTCGGATACAAGAATTGTCGTCCTTTTAAATCCGAATAACCCGATCGGAAATACCTACACAAAGGAAGAATTGGAGCAGGTATTAAAACAGGCGGATAAAGCAGGGGCCATCGTGATCATTGATGAAGCGTATCATTATTTTTATGATCAAACATTTCTTTCGTATGCTCTTGAGCGCCAAAACGTTATCGTCCTGCGTACTTTTTCAAAGCTGTTTTCCTTGGCGGCGTGTCGGTTAGGCGTCATTATTTCACATCCGGATGTGATTCGGTATGTACAGAATGCAAAGCTGACCTTTGACGTAAATTCGATTGCCTTACTAATGGGAACGAGAATCCTCGAGCAGCCCTTGATGATTGAGAATCTGATTGCGCAGGAAAAAGAAGGAAAAGCTTTTACTTTAAAATCGCTCAATCAGTATGGCTATGAAACCAGGGACTGTAAAGGTAATTTCATTTTTATTAAGACGAACAAAAGCCCCCAAGCTGTACAGCAGGAACTAAAGGAAAGGTATAAGATCCTCGTTAAAACGTATGGTCCCGGACTTCTGGAGTCTTACCTACGCCTTTCCATCGGTTCAATTCATGCCATGAAAATTTTTTTAAAAGCATTTTATTCAGTTGATTCGAAAAATTAGTGCCTCTGCCTGCTGGATAAAGTGAGGGCAAAAACCATTAGCGGGAGATTTTTAATGTCAAAAAATATTAAAGATTTTATGCAACAATATATTCAAGAGAATTTCCAAGACTTTCATTTTATGTTTATCAGACCCTCAGATCTGATTTTTGAAGAGAATGTACGGATGAATTGTTTTTATTGCGGAAAATATGGAACAAATTGGCGATGCCCGCCACATCTGCCAGTGTTAGATTATAAAAAAATGATGTCCGAATATCCAGAAGGATTGTTTTTGTGGATTAAACTGAAATTTAATGAAAGCAACTATCAAGAAATTCGGGCGGAATCCAGTACTATGTTGCATAAGGCATTATTAGACCTAGAAAAGCAGCTTTGGAATCTCGATTCTTCTACAGCGCTTTCTTTTATCGGTGGCTCCTGTAAACTATGTAAAAATGGATGTGGAAAGGAAAAATGCAACAATCCATACTTCTCCCGATCTCCGCTAGAGGCTACTGGCTGCAATATTGTAAAAAGCGCTGCAAAATATGGATTAGATATTCACTTTCCGCCGTCGGAAGGAATATTACGCCTTGGTTTATTATTATGGCAGTAGGAGGTACTTTCAGAATATGAAATATATTTTTATGGTGGCCGGCAAAGGGTCCCGATTACAACCGCTAACTCTCAATCATCCCAAATCCATGTTTCGCCTTGACTCGAATACCACATTGATTCAAAGGATGGTCCGCTTAATCCGTAAGTACGATAAACAGGCAGAGATTATTGCCGTTACCGGTCATATGCATAGGAGTATCGAGGAGGCATTGGACCATGTAACCTGTATATACAATCCCTTTTATTCCGTTACCAATTCGATAGCTTCCCTCTGGATGGCAAGGCAGCATTTGGATTCAGATAATATTGTACTCATTGACGGAGACATTGTTATGTCCGAAAAGCTGATGTGTGACATTGTATGTCAAACTACAGATAAACCAATCGTCTTACTGGATAGCTCCATAAAACAGGAGGGAGATTACAATGTCCAGGTTGCAGATGAACGGGTTTTGGTCATGAGTAAAGATCTGGATTCGTATTACGGCGAGTATGCGGGCGTTACCAAGCTGGATCGTGCCTCTGCCCTGCTGATGCGTACAGAAATAGACAGTATGATTGAAGACGGGAATTTTGATCAGTGGTATGAAAATGCCCTGGTACAGCTGATATTTAAAAATGATTTTTGCCTCTATTATAAAGACATCTGTGAATATGAATGGACAGAGGTGGATTGTGTCAGCGATTTGATTGTTGCAAAAACAATTCATATGAAAGAAACATGACCAGATTTGTACTGATAAACTAATTATACGTTATTGAGACTGGTGCAAAAAAGTAAGTGAAATGCATGAGGGGTTTTATATATCCGGCGTTTGTATAAGGACGCCGGATATTCATATTTTAGAAATTTTTTACCCAATGGGTTATATACAATGGTCTGCTTTTTCGGTCGAATTTCTACGTGCCTGATGCAATGCTAACTGTTTACTTTTTATCATCGCATTGATTCAGCAAAGAAAATTTGTTCTTAAGGGACATCTGTTTCAAAATAGGCCACCGCTTGAAACTCCTCAAAAAGGCTGTTATAATTGAGAAGTAAAAAGGACAGCCTTCAACGCTGGGAATTAAAAATGTGGGAGAAAAAAGCAGAACATATCCCAAGCAGGATCGGTAAACGAGCCTCCGGTATAGAATCAAACGTTTTCTGAAAAAACATCTTCATTTATTCTTTAACGCCCGCAAAAGCCCGCAGATAGCCTCTACGTCCTCCCGGCTCAGTGCCTGGAAATCGTCAAGCTGCCGCTTGATCATTTCCAACGTCTCATCCACGACGGTCTTTTTTTTATTGGCATTTAAAAAGTAAGAGGTAAGCGTACTGGTAACCGTACCGATCAAACCAATACCGACCAGCATGAGCACCATCGCGATGCAGCGGCCATAGAAGGTCCCGGGGGATATATCTCCGTAGCCGACCGTGGTCGCCGTGACAAACGCCCACCAGATTCCGTCCGCAATGCTCATCCCTTCCGCAAAATGGATCAGGAAGCCGCCGGTCAGAATCATCAGAATCGTCACAAACACGACATATTTGAACCCGTTTGTATTGAATATAACCTTTGCTTTTTTAAGCGGGCGGTACAAAAAGGCAAAGATACGGGGAAGTTTCCCGAGCTTTGCGAGCCTCCCCCATCTTGCCACCTTAAACGCCCTAAACACCGTGTGAAACGGGAGAATCGCGATCAGGTCGCAGATATTATGCTTTAAAAATTCTTTCTTTTTCGGCGCAATAAAAAGACGAATCAGGTAATCCAGCGTAAATATGCTTAAAATAAAAAAATCTGCCTGCTGCTGCCAGGGACGCAGCCCTTCTGCTATGTCGATCACAGCCAGGATTACGGCCGCAACGGCTAAAACGCTGATGATAATATCATAACAAAGATGCTGCTTTTTGGAAAGCTTTCTTATCGGTTTCATGGCGTGCCTTCTTTTGCGTTTTATAGTTTAACTTATACTGTATCTTTGAGGGAATGTCAAGCGGCAGCGGCATATTACAAAAGAAAAGAGGGGGTTCCATGAAAAACTGGCTTTCTTACATCCTGCATGCTACAAGCGCGGAACTTTTCAGAACCGTTTTTGGCCTGACCGGGATTTATTATGAACAGAAGCCGCTTCTTCTGAGGGGAGTACTCGCGGGGGCAGGCTTGGCTCTCATCGTTTTGTTCGGGCGCAGTCCGGACCGCAGAAAGCTGTTCAGGGATAAACGTGCTTCTCTGTTTTTTTCTCTGCTGCAGCAGAGCGGCATTATCTTCTTTGGCGGGGGAGTCCTGTATCTTTTGCAGGTACTGCCAGCCGCAAAATGCGCACAGCTTCCCCTGCTGCTTGGATTATATGGGAGCCTGGTAATCCTTTTGATCACGCTCTGGCAGCTCATCTTCTATCCTTCCCGGCGTTATGAGCTCCTCGTGGAACGGCTTCAGAACGGTTCCATCCTTTTGCTGCTTGATATGTTGTTTTTAAACGCACTCGGGCAGCTTGACTCTCTGGAATTTTTGACCGGAATGCTTCTTGCAGCACTATGCAAAAGTCTCGGTTTTCTTCTTGATGCACGGCATCAGAAAAAAGATGCATGCTGTCAGGCTGCGTCTGGACCGGCATTTCGGGACGATTTGCCCGTTGAGGATGCTTCGGAGCTGTTTGGCGCAAGGAAGCGGCAGCTGGCCGCCCTGGTAAAGGAATGTGAGGACTGGCCGGATGAGCCTTACGCGGCGCTTTTGTCTGCACCCTGGGGCTTTGGAAAAACCAGTTTTATCCGTGCTTTCCAAAAGCAGATTCTTGCAAACGGGACAGGTGAGTTTATAACTGTGAACGCAGGTTATAATCCCAGCCTTTCCGGATTCCTGCAGGATATTTCGGCGCAGCTTTGTTCCATTTTTAAAAAAAACCGGTTCTGGATCCATGGTAACGACGCCCTAAAGGGCTACTTCCGCCATATCGAGAGCCTGATGCGGAGTGCACGTTATACGACTGCGGCAGACTATCTGTCTCATGTTTTCTCTGACCGCAATCTGGATCTGGAAACGCATAAAGAAGAATGCAATGCACAGATTGCACAGTTTTGTGAGCAATGCAGGAAACGAATCTATATCATTATTGACGACATTGACCGCAGCCAGGCGGCAGAACGGGAGCTTTTCTTTGATGTGATGCGCCAGTGTTTGTCCCTTCGCTATTGCCGTGTATTTTTCCTGGCGGATTATGAAACACTTCAGACGGAGCGGCTGACAAAGGCCTATATGGAAAAATATATCAATCGGCGGATCGTCCTGGACGGAGTGGGTTTCTCTGAAATTGCGGCTCAGTATCTTCCCGGATTCTTTTCGGAAGATGAACTCACCAGGCTGAATAAGCCCCTGCAAGAGCAGGTACGGGCTTTAAAGGCAGATTTGCCCCGGTGGGAGGCAGAGGTCGAACAGACGTTGGAGTATGCTCTGCAAAGCGCCCTGCGCACTCAAACAAAGCTCGCCGATCAAGGCCGGCTCACGGCTCTGCAGGAGGGGCTTTGGGGCCTCAAACATGCTGTACAAAATCCCCGCCGTGTAAAGCGTTTCTTATTTGAATTTCTCGAAAAAAGAATCTATCTGGCACAAAACTGCTGGTTTTTTCAGCCGAATGCTGCAGCCAGTGATTTCACCGGACTTGACTGGGCTAAAACGCTTGCCTCGCTCGCCTTGATCGAGTGCTTTTTTCCGGAGGAATATACAAAGCTTGAGCAATGCACCAGTGTTTATTCGTATCGTTTCCGCTTTCCGGAGGAGGTGATCCTGCCCCTGCTTCTCCCGGCGTTGGACAAGCGAAACGTGGAGGACACGAAACTGGCCTTCCTGGATCTGTTAATTTTCGGCCTGTATCACGCCGATCCCCAAACGGATATGAGTACACAGCTTCGCTGCCTGCATGAGATGAAGGAAAGCTTCAATGACGCACATATCGGACAATACTTATCCTGCTGCACACGGGTGCAGACAGACTTTGCATATCCGTGTGCAATGCTGGACTGGCTGGAGAGCCCGTCATCCGAGGCCTCCACCGAACGCACACATGCCATCCTCCAGCTTGCCAATACATATGTGTCGCAGTACTACCCGGATGGCCAGGCCCGCTTCGGCGAATATGTCTCTGTACTCCGAAGGCTCCGCCGCCTCATGGAAGGCCTTTTACAGGCCGGCTCCAAGGAAGCGCAAAAGACGTACCAAATATGCTGCGCAAATTTGGAGGAGCATCTGATCACACAGATACATTTTGATTTTGATATGCTGCTTCCCGTCCTGTTTCATGAGCCGGCACCGGAGAAAACGCCGGAGGACTTCCACGAGCTTAAAGCGCTTCGTAATTGGCTGTGCGGTAAGAAATTTCTCTGGGAAACAGAAGGCTTTGGCGAATCAATGGAAGACATAGAAGTCACAGCAGAGGCAGCCCGACGTGTAAATAAACAAATGGAGGTGTTTTATGCAGATACAATTCGCAGCGGCCTCCTGCCGCCCGCTGTCCCGGAACTTTACAAAAAGCGCCTTGACCGCGCTGTCGAATGGCTTAGTGCGTGGGAGGAGACGCCTAAGCTTCCCTCCGGCCTTAAAACACCCGCTGTTCTTGATCGAAGGGAACTGTTAAGCTCCGCTCTGCCCCTCGAAACAATTCTTGAAAATCTTAATACATATACCGAAATACTGAGAAACACCGGTGCCGAACCTGAGCTGTGGGAGGGGCAGGCATTCGCCAGCCTGCTTTTATGGATCTGTGGGCAGTATCAGAGCAAAACATTTGCTCTGGCTACGCCAAAGACAGGGGAAATTATAGAAAGGCTCAGAGAAATTGGCAGCAGGATTACGGCTTCTGCGGACTGTGAAAAGCTTTTGCAGACGCCGGAATGGTGCAACGGACAGATGTACTTGTATCGGCTGTCAGAGGCAGCAAAAAAGGCGCCGCAGAGGTAGCCGAAGCAGCGGACAAGAAACCATACGCCTCAAGCACCGCCCTTTTGGCGGCGGGCGGCGCTTGAGGGCTTGCAGAAACCGTATGGCCCCTTGTCTACTGCGGATACCGCGAGGCAAAAGCGTTTAAGAAAGAATTTTAATTTGAGACCGTCTACACTTGCGGCGCTGTACGATAATGGCGATCAGGCTTATCAAAGAAATTGCTTCTCCAAGTCTCCAATACCATGGTTCTACAAAATCTATTGTAACAATTCCTTTAAATTGATCCGGAAGTGAAAACCGGAGCATATTGTTATTCCCGTCTGTGCATTCATATTCTCTGCCAAATTCATCCTTAACCTGGTATCCCTTGTAATTGAACATAGGAACTTCGACGGTTCCTGATCCTTTACAATACAATTCCATGCGGGTCCCTTTGCGTGAAAGCAGCGTCACGGTTTCCATATTTTCCTGCAAAATTTCGTTTTTTAAGATATTTAAATCGGTTCCGACCTTTAGGTATGCACCGTCTATAACCGGAGAAGTTGTCATTTCTGCCCGGTCATTATAATAGAGTGTTGGCCATAACCGCCCTAGGTTCATTCCATCACTATAGCTGCTGACAAAAAGGCAGGACATATATACGCTCAAAATGCCGACAGCTGCGTAAATTTGCCCCCTGTATTTAGAGTAGTCGCCGATGATCCGTTTCAAAACACTTCCCAATAATACGGTTAGAAAAATAATTGCAAGACCAATATAACGCCATGGAAAAAGTACCTGCGCTAATAAATTTCCCAATTTATAATTTGCCGCCAAATAATCCCATGGAAATAAATCAGAGGCCATGTACAACATTAAAACAGAAAAGCTTGTTAATACCTTTATTTCCCTGCTTGCCTTTTTGTTACTCCATAAAACACCGGATAGAAAGCAGACAAAGATCAGCCAGCCAGGGCTCAGCAGCAGACGTTCGCCTGAATTTTCCATATGGGCGGTTCCGAAAATGTTTTTAAAAAAGGCAAAATAATCCCCTATGTATCCTCCTTCATATTGAATTTTCATGATTGTTTCCGATACCGTCTGGTTGATATTGACTTGGACATTTCGATAATAATCTAAAAAAGGTACAATAAAATATAAATTCAGCAAAATTGTCTGTATTATTGACCAAATATATACCCGCAGCATATTTTTTCGAAAAGTTTTTTTCCAAAGGATCATGCACAGCAAAAACAGGACAGCCGTAACCATTTCCACAGAGAGTATGTGTGTCCCAATCAAGCCGCTCATCCCCAATGTCAGCGGTACTATACTTTCCTTATAGCAGTTCCAGTCAGAACTGTCCGCTGTATAAATCTGGTAAACTGCAAGTGCAACGAGCGGGAGGAACATCATCGCACTGTATTCCCCTACGGCCCCCCTTATATAAATATTTACCATACGGTAGCTTGCCGTTACATATGCAAGGCATGTCAGCACGGCAATATTTCTGTCCTTAAAAATTTTGTTAAAGCAAATATAGGAAAGAAGAACCGTGCAGCCATTAATCAGGAGTACATAAATTTTGTATGCACTTACAATAGAAAAATCTGCCAGACGGAACAGCGCAGGAATGTACAGCAGCAGGTCCCCGTAGTAAATAGAGATGGGGTAGCCATATCCGTCCATCCATAGCGAAGAAAGCCGAACCGGAAACGAACCAAGCCGCAGTTCCTCTGCGAGTCCTTCAATTCTCATAAAGTGGAAAGGCAGATCATGTCCACGGCTGATTCCCTTAATAAGCAAAGGGAGAGAGGCCAGCAAAGTGATTCCCGCCAATGTCAAGAGCAGATTTTTATTTCGTTTTATGGTTTCTTTTAAATGAAGATACAGATTCAGAAAAAGGAAAAAAAGAAAGAGCCCTGCAAAGCGTCTTTTTTCTCCGGCTAAATTTTTATATATAGAAATATTTTTGACTTTGAGAAATCCGGCTCCATTGTATCGTACAATGACCTCAAAGTCGTTAACCGCCTCTGCAGCCGTGATTTTGTAGGCCACGGAAGTTTGATTTTTGCTGAGTCTCGCTGTGTTGCCTTTAATATAAGCGTCTTCTCCGTCCGAACCCGTATATGCCAAAAAACTTTGTTCCTGATCGCTTTCATATTCTACATGGATTGAGTAGGTCCCTTTCGATAACGGAATATAGGGTCCACGAATAAGATTGATTGCCTTGGACGTGTCTACGATAGTTTCATCCACATACCAGCCGTCGTCATATGCGATGTACTCCGACTCCCATTGACTTAAACGCGGTGCGATATTTTCACTTGACCGTCTCCAAAATGCAGGAATGTTTAAAAGTAAAATAAGGATTTCCGCTATATATAATACATATAAACAGTTTCGTTTAAGCGGAAAAGCAGTAGGAATATTCATAAATGTCTCCTATACATGCGAGGGCAATTCCCGATATGCATTTTTCTCCTGCAAAGAAAAAGACACAGACGCAATGGCCAGATAAAACGTACCGGCCAGCTGCCAAAATGTATTCCTATTAACTGAGCATACGGAGATACCCTGCAAAATCCTTGGGTGAAACATCATAGCGCTTATAGATCGGCTCCATTGCGCCCGTCAAGTCTTCATGGATATGTGCAAGCTGCTCTGCCGAAACAGGTAATTTTAAATTTATGCGCTCCAGCAGAAAAACAAGCGAATAAAACAGCCCGAACGGGAGATGTAGGATCCAAATCCTCTTTTTTTGTGCTGCTGCAATTTTTTGAAGCATATGGTTATATTCCATTGCTTCACTTCCGTACAAATCTATAACCGGTCCGGCCTTTTTATCTAAAATATATTTAACCGAAAGTTTAGCCAGATCCTCTACGTAAATTGGCTGCTCTTTTGCCCGGCCGTTGCCGAATACCGGGATAACCGGAAATCGCCGGATGTATTTGATTAATTTTGTTATACCGTTTTTTCCGTTTCCAAATACCAGTGCCGGCCTTATGATTTTGACAGGAATTGCGCTTTGCTTTGCCAGTTCTTCCATCCTTTTTTTACTTTTTGCGTATGCCCCGTCGTGTTTCAGATGAACATTCACACTGCTGAAAAGAATCAGTTCTTTGGCGCCGCTGCTTCTGCATAAAGATAAAATTTGTTCGGTCCATTTTACATTTGTTTGATACAATACTTTGGGAGAGACGACTCCGTCCATTAATGCAGCACAATGAATAACCTTTGTAATTCCATCTGATGCAGAAAAATTTGGGAGATGTTCCATATCTCCTCGTATCCAACAAATTTTTTCATCCTTGAACGGGATTTCACTGCGATATAGGGCACAAATTTGAGCGAATTCCCCACACTTTATCATTTCCCGCAGCAAGTAAGTCCCTATAAACCCTGTCGCACCTGTAACAAAAACCGTTTCCATACGATCTCCTTAAAAAAAATTCCCGTACCGTTTCATTTGCCGTACAAGTGCGGGTACATGGCGCAGGATTGTCCACTTTTTCCGCACCAAAAATCCAATCTCCCTCGCATCATTATAAAAGCAGGGCGTGGAGGCATTGCATCGATCGAGACATGCTTTGTGCTGCTTCTTCTGCCGGCGGAATTCTTTTAAAGTGACCTCTATATTCGAAAACTCTATGCAAGGAGCAAGCCTTCCATTTTCTTTCATCAGGAACGAATAATTCAATGCGTCACATTCAGGCATCGGCCGCCCTTGTATGTAGCTGATATGTTCCTGATAAATCAAATACGCCAGGAAATTTTCTTTCTTGGATCTGGCCAACATGTAATAAAAGATTTCCAATACGTCTTTATACGCATAGACTAGCCGCTCATCTTTCTTTCCTGCCGTCCCGTTTACATGAATATATGGGCGGATTGCATACATAAATCCATGCCGATAAGCAAATTTTCTTAAACGTTTCACATCGGCCAAAGTAGTCATTTTGGTAACAGTCGTTGTAATAGACCAGTTTCCTCTGTGCTTCCCCTGCAGAAAATCCAGCGCCTCAATATTATTTATAACCCGCTCCAGAGTATTGACCCCTCTTAAAACCGTATATTTCTCTTTTTCCAGGGAATCTATGCTGATTGCCAGATTACATTCCCGTTTGGCAATTTCTTTAGCTAACTGCGGTGTCAGCAAAATACCGTTTGTAATAATAGTCGGCCGAATTCCATATTTTAGAAAAATATCCACAATTTGTAAAATATCTTTCCGGATCAAAGGTTCACCACCCTGCAGAAAGACATACCCGATGCCAAAGTGATGCAGCTCCTTTGCCCGTTCTTCAATCTCCCGCAGATTCATATCCACGGAGGTATTCTTCCAGATGTTGCACATCGGACATCTCTGATTGCACAGCTTTGTCACATCAAAAATGGTTAAAATCGGTTTTTTTTGCAGAATGTTAAGAATCACACGGCCTTTTGAACACAGCAATTTATAGTTCATATCTTCCTCCCTATGTCTAATTTAATAGTATAATCATGGATAATCCATATGCTGTAATTAACAAGAGCAGATATTTATCCTTAAAGATAATCCCAACAGGGTCTCCCTCTGTCATACGGCTTATATCCAGGTAATATTTTAAACAGATTAGGGTAACCAGAGGTACCGTCCAGATCAGGTTCACACCCATTTTAGCAGCAGCGGTATCGTAGGAGGCACATGCCAAAGAATAAAAGACCAGGCATAGAGTCAAAAATATCTGCATCCCCTTGTCCAAAAATTCCAGCGTATAATTTTTCAGGGATTCTCTGGCGGCATCTCCATAATAAAGCAGTTCATTTTTGCGTTTTCCAAGACTTAGATACAGAGCTCCGGAAAAAATTGTCAGATAGACCCAGTTGGAAACGCCGATTCCCAAGATGCTTCCGCCGTAGAAAACACGAAGCATAAATCCCAATGCCAGCAGAAAGACGTCTATAAGCGGAAAATTTTTTAATCCCATACTATAGCCTAAGTTTAGAAGAAAGTATGCGGTAAGCTCAAAGAGCGGCCAAAAAACAAATCCTGTTGTTTTTCCAATCCAAAAAGCCAAACTATAGCCGCCTCCTGCTATAATGCCGCTTATAAGCAATGCTTTTCCGGCAGCAAGGTTCCCCGCAGCAATAGGGCGGCTGCATTTGGGGGCATGTTTCCGGTCATTCTCAGCATCTCTGACATCGTTAATTATGTAAATGGAAGAAGCAATAAGGGAAAAGCTTAAGAAGGCCCCCAAAACGATAAACAGGTTATCATCTTCAAAAAGCACTCCTGAAAAAATGATCGGTATAAAAATCAAACTATTTTTTATCCAGTTTTTTATGCGCATAGCCTGGAGTACGAATCGAAGCTTCATGAAAATACTCCTTTTACATGTTTTAAACGGTTAACAGAATTGCTGCAAGCCTTTCTACGCCATTACCGTCAACGGCCCTTTGCATATCTTTGCAAATTTTTTCTCTCAGGCTATAATTGTGTGAAAATAATTCTATATACCGCAGGATAGCTTCCATACAGCTATCCCTATCTGTCCTAACATCTCCCGTCCAGGGAATCAGATTCCGATCCGAAACAGTTTTCGCAATATCAAGCTGATTATCTGCCAGTGTATACATAATAGACGGGATTCCACATGCACATAGCTCATATGTGGTAACACCGCCTGCCGTTATCGCTATATCGCAGGTCTTCATATAATCCGCAAGATTGGTGCAATTACAAATCAAATGAACGTTTCTCTTATCTCCCCATTGAAGCTTCAAGGTGTCTTGATTTTTATTGTATTTTCCGATAATAACATAATAATCATAATTTTCAAACCATACTTGTCTGGTTAAAGCCAAAAGAAGCTCTCCCGCAACATTATACGGATCGGTTCCCCCTGTGCTGATTAATATGTTTGAAACCTTTTGGTTGATTGTCCTTGTTACAGAAGAAAACTCCTTCCTCAATGGCACGTATTGGCTTCCTAAAACAAATTTCGTTTCTAACCCGGCTTCCCGGTATCTAAAAGAATAATCCAGATTCTCAGCGTAAAAATTATAGTTAACTAAAAAATCGACCGGATAGATAAAACGATTCAAATCATCCAGATAAATGATTTTTGTATACCTTCCAATTATTTCTAAATAAGGCTTGGTTACAAAATAAGAGTCAATCAACAGCCGGGATATATTCTGTTCGACAATGACCTGAATCAGCACGTCCATTTCATACTCCAGATCATTCCATACGGAAGATAAGCATATGAATGGAAATCCGTGCTCGGAAATCAACTCGGAAGAATCCGAATCTGCGATCAAGAAAACGGTCTCCTCCTGGCGATTACGCAGCTCCTTTGCGATTGAAAGGCATCTCATAACATGCCCCGTTCCGATCCGTTCATTTGCATCTACACGAATATATTGCATACGTCTCCATCCTACTGTAAATTCATTCTTTTTTTGAAATCAAAAATAGTTTCTTCCCAGTCCAATTCCTGACCGTCTAAAAAAATCTTTCGATCTCTACGCGTGTGATAGGTTCCTGTTCCCTGCTGCGGGCGCGATTTTATTTCCCGCTTTAATATGGCCGTAAAATTTTCTTGAAACAGCTTTACGATTCCATCATTTAATTTCTCATATGTGGTTCTAAATGTCTCAACTTTTTCATCGAAAGAAAACGCTTGCTGCAATAGGACCTCTCCCTGGTCTAATTGCACCGAAAGCTGGTGGATGGTAACTCCCTTTGGCGTATCGTCTACAAAACTCCAAAAATTGGGGTCAGACCCCCGGTTCCATGGCAGATAAGAAATATGAAGATTCAAAATTTGACCGTCAATACAGCGTATGATTTCCTCCGGAATTATATAGCTGTAGTTGTAACTGATTACAAGCTTTGGCGATAGCCAGAGGACTTGTTCCTTTGTCAACGGCCCGCTGTAATAGTAGACATATTCCCCCTGCTCTCTCAGCCATCGTTCCAGTCCCATGGAATTTCTGTTATTGCTCAGGAGGAGTACCCCCCCCCCCCTATTTTGGCTATGGCATCCGCACCTGTATTTACATGAAGAACAGGATTTCCTTCGTATACCATATATGTTTCCATTTCGTAAATAACCGAATAGCCCAAATCTTCAAATGATTTTTGAGATGCCACATTCGTTTTTAATACTTCCCCATAGCAGACGCCGCAGTCTGGAAAATCCCGCAGCATTGCATGACTTAACAGGCGGATTAATTCCTTTCCATAGCCGCCTCCACGGCGTTCCGGAATGATGCTGTAGCTGATCCTACAGCCATTTTCCAGCCGTTCTAATCGCCCTTGTCCGATTGCTTCTGTTTGATCCATTAAAATATACAGCTTAACTGTCTGCGAACATAACGTTTTTTCCAGCCACTTTGCATGCGTTTCCATGCTGATTGTATCCGGATTAAAGGAATTCCTTCTGCATGTTTCGTCATTTGCTAATTGAAGCAGAAATGCACAGTCTTCCCAAACGGCATTTCGTAAAAAAAGGGCTTCTTTTTTCTCCTTATCCTTCATCTACAGCCTCCCATGATAAAGGTGTGCCATAATCCAAATCTATTTTTGCATGCTTTCCAATTACTGCTTTGAGCTCCTTTGGTTTTAATCCAAATCCCGGTCGTATAACCCGAATATTTTCTTCTGTGAATCGTTCACCTTTTTTTATCGGTTTTACCGTAAAAATGGATCTGCGGAATATGAGACTCCCTTTTTCCTGGCTGGTCGGACCGTATTTGGTTTCACCGATTGCCCGTTCTGTCGTGCGTATATCCTGTACCATTTGTGCAAATTCTCCTGGTTCCATGGAAAAGGAAGCATCTGGATTTTCAATCGAGCGGCTTAAGCAAAAATGTTTTTCGATCACGTTGGCTCCTAATGCGACCGCTGTCACCGCTGCAATCGCTCCCAGTGAATGATCCGATAAACCGACAACCGTCGAAAAACGGCTGCGCATATCCTGCAGCGTCAGCAAATTCATCTCATCTGAAACGGCAGGATATGCACTGGCACATCGCAGCAATATAATCTGATCATTTCCCTGGCCTCGTATAGCAGAAACCGCATCTTCAATTTCCTCCAGGGTTCCCATCCCGGTAGACAAAAGAACCGGTTTCCCTTTCGACGCGACATATTCAATTAATGGAATATCTACCAATTCAAACGAAGCGATTTTATAAAATCCGATTCCTATCGTTTCAAGAAAATCCACGGATGTACGATCGAACGGTGTGGAAAGGAAATCAATCCCTGCTTTTTCGGCCTCCCTTTTTAATTCAGCCTGCCACTCCCAGGGTGTATAGGCTTTTTCATAAAGGTGGTACAGATTTTCGCCCTCCCATGTACCGCTTCCGATTTGAAAATATGGATTATTGCAGTTGATTGTTAAGGTATCTGCTGTGTACGTTTGAATTTTGATACAATCTGCGCCGGCTTCGCGGGCCGCCCAAATAATCTCCTTGGCACGTTCCATACTGCCTGCATGATTAGCGGACATTTCGGCAATCACATAGGCCCGCCTTTCATGCCTTAATGTTTCCATATTAAACTTCATTGCTTTCTATCCTCTCGCTAAATATTCGTTGCATACGTCTTCGGCATTTCCTATCTTGACAGCCTGTCCTTTTTCAAGCCATATGGCATGATCACACAGTTTTTTTACTTCCTCTATATTGTGAGAAACAAATAATAAGGTGGTCCCGCCGCTCAGCATGCTGTTCATTCGTTCCTGGCATTTTTCTCTGAATTTAAAATCCCCGACAGCCAAAATTTCATCTACGATCAAAATTTCCGGACGGACCATTGTCGCAATTGCGAATCCCAGGCGTGCGGTCATACCGGACGAAAAATTTTTGATCGGAGAATCTAAGAAATCTCCGATTTCTGCAAAATCGACAATTTCCTCAAAATGCTCCGCCATATATTTTTCTGTATGGCCTAGGACACAGCCGTTTAAATAGATATTTTCACGGGCAGTCATATTCCCATCAAAACCGGCGCCTAATTCGATTAATGGAGCAACGCTTCCATTCACCGCAATACTGCCCAAATACGGTTTCATAATACCGCTTACCGCCTTTAAAAGTGTAGATTTTCCGGAACCATTTTTCCCAATCAGTCCCCAGGCCTCTCCTTTTTTTACTTGAAAAGATACATCCCTTACAGCCAGGAATTCCTGGAACATCAATTCGCGTTTTATTAACTTAATCGCATATTCTTTTAGATTATCAATTTTTTCGGTACTTTTATTAAAACGTATTGTCACATGATTGACATCGATCATAACCCGCGTATTCATAAAGTCCCTCCGGCCTTATATATATAAGATAAATCGATCCTGGCTCCGCAAAAAACTCCACGTTCCGATTCCCAGCATTAAGAATGCGGTTGCCCAGCCGGCAAACGTTATTTTAGGCCCTGGCAGCGTGTTATAGTAGACCAGGTCGCGAAACTGCCCGACATAAAAATACATCGGATTAAAGTGTTTTATAAACCACAAAAGTCTTTCATTGATTGATTCAATCGGATAGAAAATCGGCGTCAGATACATCCATGCAGTCGTGACCGCATTATAGATATATTGGATATCCCGAAAAAAAACATTGGCCTGCGCAAGAAATAAACCGAGCCCCAGGCAGAATAAATACAGCTGAAATGCAACAACAATAAAAAGTAAATTGTGCCAGCTAAATGGAGCCCGCGTTACCAGCATTACAAGCAGCAAGGCACCCAGCGAAAAAAAGAAGTCTACCAATCCGCTGGTAATTTTAGCCACTGTGAAAATATATTTTGGAACATAGGCTTTCTTCAGAAGCGCACCGCTTCCTGTTATAGAACTGATTGCCTGATGTGTGGAGGTATTCATAAAATTAAACAGCAGCTGGCCCGTAAAGAGGTAGACAGGAAAATTTTCTATGTTTTTTTTAAACATGGTAGAAAAGACAACGGACATAACCGCCATAATAAGAAGCGGATTTAAGACACTCCAGACATATCCCAAGAAGCTTCTTCTGTATTTTAATTTCACATCCCGGGCAACAAGCTGCTTTAATAAATCCTTATAATACCAAAAACTTTTCAATCTGCGAATAAACAGATGCATCTTTTCCTATCCCTTCTTTCCTGATTGTGTCAAAATTTTCTTTCTATAAGAAAAATATCTATGTATTAGTATGCTCAGTTTTCCGCTGTTTTTCCGCACAAAAATCGAAATTAAAAATGTCAACAAAATCCAAAGCATAACTTTTGTATTTCTGGATATCCGTATATCTTTTATGATAGAAAGAATCCACAAGTGATTTAAATAAAGAGAAAGACTCAATTCCCTTCCGAAAACCGCCAATATTTTTTCAAGCCGTTGGTTTTTGTGTTCTATACCAAAACATATGGTTATACCCAAGGCCAATAAAATCAGATAAACAAAATCCAAACTAGAAAATGCAATAAACCAGGAGGCGAATATAACACCAATGAAGCAACTGCTTTCCACGATCCGGAAAATGAACTGCTTCGTACGATTCATGCTGAGAGAGGCTATTTTTTGGCTGAGAGCATAGCAAACACAGCCTAACAGCATTTCACCGACCGCCCTCACTACGCCTGAATATGTAAAAAGCAGCCAGTCATGCGTTTTATGAAGCATGCCATAACGCTGATTAAAGAATCCTAAAAATACGATACAAATACAAGGCGCTAAAACATACTGGAACAGTTGTCTGGTGAATTTATAAAAAATTAAAATAACGGCTGTTGAAAGCATCAGGGCAGATAAGACCCAGGAGCCGGCCAGCTTTATACCCCCCCCCTAATATAATGCCGGTCATTTCCAACAGAAAAAAATTTCCGGCAGAGTTTACTATATCCTGTATCATCCGGGGAAGATGACAGCCTGCTGCGCATTTGGCTATAATGGTTCCTGCCATTCCCGCCAGACTGGACAGGAAAAAACATCCATAGATATTCTTTGCCATATCTTTGAGGATGAGCCAAATATTCAGCTCAACTCCCCGTTTATTGACGCTTTCTATCGAACACATTAAAAAATATCCAGATAAGAGGAAGAAAAATTCAAATCCAATATACCAGCCTTTTGCAAAATATACGGATTGCCCCCAAAATTTATTAGACTGATATACTATAATCATAATGCAAAACACAAATCGTAATGCATCGATTCGCTCATTTCTTGTATTCAGCTGCATAGTGTCTTCCTCATTTTATTGACAGATAACAGGATCATCTCTGACAGGATAATTGTCATAAAAACATACAGACATGTTGTTTTCCAATATCCGATTCCCGGATCCCATTCCAACAGGATATTGGTCGTTGTACTTTGAGTCAGGTACAGAACCAGGCTCATATTTCCCGCATTTTTCAGCCATTTTTCATTAAAGAAAGGATTGGCGGAACCGACTTGGCTGCATATCAAAGTGATACAGACAGCATATATTAAAACGATTAAAAAGTCGTAAGTGCTTTCCCATTTAAAACTAATGATCCATAAAATAAGAATGAAACCTGTATTTTCGATTATGGAAAACAAACGTCTCTCAAAGTTTGTAAACGGCATTCTTTTCATTTTTTCAGACAGGGCAAACACAACTCCTCCCAGTGTCATGCTTGCAAGCATCCTCAGCGTACCTGAATACAGCACACCATACCACTGTGATACCCGGGATAAAGTTCCATATCTTTGAGAAAAGAAGCCAAAAATAAGCAGAGAAAACAACGGGCAAACAATTTCTGTGTAAACTTTGGCATTGTATAAGCAAAGAGGATACAGAACAAAGGACGCAAGGAGCATAGAAGAAATATACCAGCCCACACCTATTAACATAGATTCCTTGCCGATTCCGGACATTCCTAAAAAGGCCAGTCCCCAGACAGAGTTCACTAAGAGCTTGAAAAAAGCTCCGATCGTTTTTATATCGCTTACTTTCAGACAGAAATTCATGAAACTGATAAACAGCCAATAAGGTGCAAAACTGATTATTTTCCGCCAAATAAACTGAAATGTCTCCGCTCCCGTCTTCTGATATTGACAGGCAGATTTTTTTTGTGCAGACACCGCCAGCAAATATCCCGAGACAATCCCAAAAAATTCAACCCCTATGTAACCGCCTCGAAAAAGGGAGAAACTGCTTTCTCCCTTAAAATACACGGAATGATACAGCAAAACGACAAAGCAGAATACCAGCTTCCAAAAATCAAGCGTCCAGTTTCTTGTCTTCTTCATCACGAAACCTCCTATTTTGTGGGCCAGTCTTCTGTCATTGATGTTTTGATCCGTCTATATACCTTTACTAGGCATAAGAGCAAAACGGACAATCCGATTGTGAGAAACAAGTAGATTCCTAACATGGACATAAATGATATTTCTAAATTGTATTTTGTAAAAAAAGCCAGCACCGGGGCTTGACTTAAATAAATCGCGACGCTTAATTCCCCATATTTACATGTTATAAAATTGCTTGTGTAGCTTTTTTGACTAAATATTATAGTCAATGAGATTGCCAATAAAAGTATTATGATAAAGTCCCAATAAGAATTTTGAGCAAACCAGATTAAAAATATTATGCCTGTCATACAAATCCATTCAATACTTGTAAGGAGTACTCGCTGCATATGTGAAAGCGTCAATTCAGCCAGATATTGGCTCAATGCATATACCCCCCCCCCCCTAAACACAGGCCGCCACATACGCGTAATGTTCCGCTGTTTATGCAGCCATACCAGTCTGTGCCTATTGCAATGTGCTTATATCGCAGTGAGAAAAAAGAATATATGCAAATAGAGACAGCGGGGCATAGAATATTTATAAATATATCTCGGTTTCTAATACACAGAGGATATAATATTAACATACACATTAACATAGAAGAAACATACCAGCCAACATTAATTAACGCAAACGGAGCCAAACCACTTTTTTGTAGAAATAAAAAATTCCAGATTGAAAAAGCGATTTGTTCAATAGCCATATAAATATTCTTTACTTCAAGAAGGCGAATTCCCAAACATAAAAGACTTACAAAAAACCAATAGGATAGAATTGATCTGATTTTTCTTAATAGAAAACGTATTGTTTCTTTACCAGTAAGGGCAGAATGCAAATCAATTTTATAAGAAGATTTCACCATTAAAAAGCCCGATACAATGCAAAAGAATTCCACTCCGATATAGCCGTTTCTAAAGATAGGGAAATATCCGTAATATTCCTTAAAGTAAACTGTATGATATAACATTATAATGAGGGAAAATATCAATCGCCAGAAATCAATCACTAAATTTTTTCCACGTTTCATCAAACACCTCCCACTTTGCATTTAAAGTAATATCATGAAAAATGGGTTTACTAAAGTCGAAGCTTCCTCTGGCGTCCTGGCTTGCGGTTTTGAACCACTCCCCCAATTCCTGTTCTAAAAAGTTCCAAAATTCTTGTGGATATTTTTCCCAGCCCATATTCTGATACCAGCCAACCATATACCGGCAGTTTGTTGTATGTAGTGGGAGTTCTTTGATTTTTTCCCCATAATAAATTTTTAACGTACTGTCTTTCCAATGTATATCACGATACTTGATATGGACAGAAATCGTCGGCCTCACAAGAAGATGCGCGCTTAAAAATCCCAAATCCGAATTCTCAAATTTTTCCGGCAGTATGACCTGGCTCATATCATTCCCATATAAAATATTCTCCCCCAAAGTCGCCAGAGAGGCAGGCAGCTTAAAATTTTGGAGGGAAGAACAGAAAGCAAACGCATATCGTTTGATTTCTGTAATGGAATTTGGCAGATCTATCTTTTCAAGGCCGTCACATTTATAAAACATATATTCCGGAATGATAGTATTTTCTTTGTCTATCCGGACCTCCTTTAAACGGGGATTTCTCGAAAATGACATAATCCCGCTGGCACCTATTTTTCCGAGCGTTAGTTTTTCTAGCTGCCTGCATTCAGAAAAAGCGTAACTGCCCAACAGGCATATTTCCTGGGGCAGATACAGCTCACTTCCTGCGTAGCCTCTGTAAAAGCAGTAAGCGCTGAAATGTATGATGTGCGCAAGCCCGGCTATATGCTTTAAGCTTTCACAATAAGCGAAGCACCATTCGGGAATTTTTGTTATGTTCTCCGATAAAATTACCGTTTCCAAATTCGTGCAGGAGCCAAACGCTTTTTCCCCAAGCTCCGTTACCGAATCGGGTATGCGTATTTCTCGTAAAAAGGTATGGCGAAAAAATGCTTTGTTCTGAATTTTGAGAACCGGCTTTCCTTCTAATTGTTCCGGAATTTCTAAGACGTCCAAAGGAGGGACCGGCTCAGCCGGAGATATACTGAATCCCCTCCCATACTCCTGCACGTTCCATTTCAAGCCATTTTGATCCGTTATTTTTTTCTCTGTAATTGGCATGCTAAATGTGTTCCTCGCTTCCCGCGGACAATAAATGATTTGCAGCGAGTTTTTCCGCAATCTCGATTAAAACATCCACCGGTACATGGATAAGATTGCTTATATCAAGCAAATCATTTTTTCCGTCGGCGTATGCAATAAAGTCAACCATTGCTTTAACTTGATCATAGGAACCTTTTTTACTGATGGTTGGATACAGCCCTCGTTTCCCTAATTGCGGTTCGCCCAGACATGTAACCCTGTAACGTTGATTATGTTCAAGTGCCCGTATAATTTTGCAGAAAACCTCGAACGATCCCTGCAGCCCGCTTTCTGTAATAAGCTCCATATTGTCCAGAGAGGTATGGTATTCTGGATATTCTCCGAATTTTGAGCGGCAGATAACGCATACCGGCAAGTCGATTCCTGGAGCACAATATTGACGCTCATCCGATCCTCTCTGCAAATACGTATATTTTTTATATTCCGGATAATGAAATTGCAGAATATTTTGTGCTGCCTTATCTGCGAGGGTATTCCCATATCTGGAAGGAATATAGGAATAGGTCCTGTCATCTCCCACACATGTGATATTAAAGCCAGCTACCACCTTTTTTTTCAGACTCTCATAGTTTTGGCTTAAATAGGTCAGTGAGCCGATCGTCTCCGGTATGAAAACGATCCGATATGTATACCGTCTTCTTTTCATGGCAGCAATTTCTTTCGCCAGGTAAATTGAGACGCACGGGCCTGACAGCTCATTGTTGGCCATCGACGGATGACAAATGTATGTAGATAGAAAAATTTCTTTCTCGCTTTCTCCGGGTATTATGATTTCCCCGTACGTTAAGCTCCCTTTTTTGTGTTCGCTATCAATGACAATATGATAACGGTCTTCATTCAAAGAGTTTTTTTGAATTTCACTCATGCAGAAGCCATACCGCCTTTTATAGTAAGAAGTCACGTATGGAATCGCAGTTGGCTGACTTGGCTCTGTATATAGGATCTTTAATAGATCCTCTCTGGAGACAATTTTATCCACAGGCTCCGAATACCCAACGACATGTAAATTGGAGTCGGAAAAGGAGACGACCTTTTCACCGGATAAAGTTTCGATATAAGCGTCTCTAATGTTCCACTCATCCGGAATTTCCCAGTCAAATACCTGTGTTCCGCTTGGAACTTCCCTTATTGTAATAGGATGTACTTTACTGAGAATCTGCAGGGTTTTTCGCACGCCATCCCCCGTAATGCTTCTGCAGATAGGAAAAAGGGAGGCTGCCAGCTGATAGATCGAACATCCGATATTTTCTGCCATGACTAAATTCTTCCTTATTGTCCTTTGTAGGTCGCAAGATTTCTGCTGCGATTATATAAAATGTCATCTTTGATAACAGAATATGTGTCAGCATACCGTATCATCTTAAATTCAACGCCATAATGCTCTGCCTTCTGTTTCACAAACGGGCTTAAAAATGGTTCTATTGCATCCGTATATATCAAGTCCATATCCAAATCTCTGACATACATGGAATACGTGCGCCTTGAGGTCAGCCCCTCTGCATCGGTATAAGCATCCGTAAAATTTTTCATGTACCGATAAGGGACCTGAACTTTTTCCTCGATATAATGCACGAACGTATATCCTTTTGTAAAAGGCAGATCAATCATTAGATGTTCAACGTTTCTCTCATTCAAATATTCAAACGGAGAATCTCCTCCAAAAGAGCTTTTATTGGTCATTGCACATAATTCTTCTGCTTCTTTTCCCCAAACCGCAAAGGAATACATTGGATGCTGCGTTCTGCGGAAATCAGACATGGTTAAAGCAGTCCGGCCAAGCCCGCCCGTTCTGGGAATTGTTTTAAAATAGTCAAAGCCTTCCCCATGACAAAAATCCCAGCTATACGTTGGAAAGAGCAGAGTTCCCGTATGGGTGATTTTTTCCTGAAGAAGCGCTATAAGCCTGTTCGGCGAAAAATCCCGAAATTTTCTCCGGTATTCGGCCCATAGCCTGGTGATGTCTGAAGACACCATCAGACGCATACCCGGTTTTAGTGCAAGTGAATCGACAATTTCTTCTAAAGTCAAATCTGCCATTTGTATCCGCTTCCTTTTCTCTTTTTAGTCTCTGTAGCCTTCTCCAACGGCTTCCTTCACCTTACGGATGACGTAGTCCTGCTCCTCGTTTTTCAGAGATGCATACATAGGGATACTAATCATATGTGCATACAGTTCTTCGGCATTTCTGCAGCATACATCCTGATACCCGTTTTCCTGATAATATGGATGTTGATATACCGGAATATAGTGCACATTTACACCGATCCCCGCCGTCTGAAGGAAATCATAGACTTTTTTTCTTTCCACATTCTGTACTTGTATTACATACAAATGCCAGCTATTGTTGCAGTCCTCATGCTGATACGGTGTGATGATATTTTTGCAGTCCCGAAATGCCTCGTCATAGCGTGCCGCTAATTCCTTTCTCCGGTTTACAAAGGAGTCTATCTTTTTAAACTGGCTGCTTCCCAGCGCACATTGAAAATCCGTGATTCGATAGTTATATCCCAGGCATAGCTGCTGATAATACCAGCCACCTTCCGACCGGGTCATCATCTGCGGATTTCTGGTTATGCCATGACTGCGGAACAGAATCAGCTTTTTATAAAGTTCTTCATTGTTGGTAAGGATCATTCCTCCCTCACCGGTTGTGATATGTTTTACCGGATGAAAGCTGAAAGTCGTTAAATCAGACAGCCCGCCTATCCTTTGTTTTTTATATTCTGCCCCCAGCGCATGGGCTGCGTCTTCGATAACAGTCAGATGATGTTTCTCTGCAATTTTATGGATTGCCTCCATTTCACAGGGCTGTCCGGTAAAATGGACGGCTACAATCGCTTTGGTTCTGCTCGTTATCTTTTTTTCAATATCTTGCGGATCTATATTATAAGTGTCTTTTTTGATGTCCGCAAAAACAGGCCTGGCCCCACAATATAGCGCGCAATTCGCTGAGGCGGCAAATGTAATGGGACTTGTGATTACTTCATCCCCCTCTTTTATATCTGCCGCAAAACAGGCAGCATGCAGTGCTGCCGTTCCATTAGAGACTGCTACTGCGTAGCGAGCCCCTACATAGTCTGCCACCTCTCGTTCGAACTGTTCTATGGCAGGACCTGTCGTCAAAAAATCCGATTTGAGTACATTTACCACTGCCTGAATATCGTTCTCGTCAATTGCCTGCCTTCCATATGGGATATACATCTTTTACCTCCTTTGGCTCTCTTTGCCGGATGCGGCCTGCTCGGATCGTATTTTATATTTCATTTCAGCAAGCAGCCAATCCTCAACGGTGTCGATGTCCTGCACCTCCAATTCGTTTAGAATAAGAGGAGCTGTCCTGGCCATAATTAATTTCTTTTCTATTTTAAAACGTTCAATATTGATGCAGTAAAACTGCCCCGCATCATGATAAACGGCCGGTAAATCCTGCGATCTCGTCAACATATGCTCCGGCCATTGATACTTTACGAAGTTGTCCTCCAGAATAAAGCTCCTTTGCGGCGGGAATGAATACGGTACAATAGGAACCACCGCATCTACATCTCCCTTTTGAAGACGTGCAACGGCATCCCTTAAACGCTCGGCAGTTACAAAAGGCGCCGTCGGGTACAGGCAAACCAGATATTCGAATTCCCTGCCTATCTGTTCATAATTGTGTATAACCTCCTGCAGTACGTCGATCGTCGTTGCAAAATCATCCGCCGTCTCGGAGCTTCTTAAAAACGGCACACTTACCCCTGAGCCGGCTGCATAACGGGCAATTTCATCGTCGTCTGTAGATACCATGATTTCATCAAAACACTTTGCTTCCTTCGCCGCATCCATGGAGTATGCAAGGATAGGTTTCCCACAGAATTCTTTCATATTTTTTCTGGGAATCCGTTTGCTTCCCCCTCTGGCTGTGATCACAGCCAAAACTTTTCCGAACATAGCATCTCCTTACTGTGCCTGAAGACGCTTTTTTAAATCGTCTATTCCAAGCCACCAGTTATTTGTACCAGAGCTGTATTCAAAGCCCTCTGGCAATTTCTTTCCGCCTTTTACTTCATATTTATTCTGATCTTCCCAATGAATCTGAGGATAGATGATAAAGTGATTTTCAAATTCCAGTGTATTTTGTGCATCTTCTCTTGTTATCATCACTTCATGCAGCTTTTCTCCCTCGCGGATTCCAACTTCCGGCATCTCACATCCTGGGAGCATGGCCTCAGCCAAATCTGTAATTTTAAAAGAAGGAATTTTAGAAATAAATGTTTCCCCGCCTTTCGCTTCTTCCAGTGCCTTTAAGACCAGGTCAACGCCCTGCTGCAGATCGATCCAGAATCTTGTCATTCTGTAATCTGTAATGGGCAGCGCATGCTCTCCGTTTGCAATTTTTTCTCTAAAAAAAGGAATCACCGAACCCCTGCTGCCTGCTACGTTTCCATATCGGACAACTGCAAAAATGGTTCCCTCTTTTCCGCTATAAGAATTCGCAGTGATAAAAAGCTTGTCCGACACCATCTTGGTCGCCCCATAGAGGTTGACCGGATTCACAGATTTATCTGTCGAAAGTGCAACAACCTTTTTTACACCGCAGTCGATCGCTGCATTAATTACGTTGACAGCTCCGTTGATATTTGTACGGATCGCCTCGATGGGATTATACTCACAGGCCGGCACCTGCTTCATCGCCGCCGCATGGATCACATAGTCAACGCCGCTAAGCGCACGCATAAGGCGCTCCTTGTCACGCACATCGCCAATAAAGAAACGCAGTGTTTGCGAATATTCTTTCATATCTTCCGCGAGCTGCCACTGCTTGAATTCATCTCTGGAATAGATGATTACCTTTTTGGGTGTGTATTGTTTCAAAATGCACTTAATAAACATCTTACCAAAAGAACCAGTACCACCTGTGACTAAAATAGTTTTATCATTTAACATGTTTAGACTCCTCCTGTAATAAAATAATCTATATATTTTTGACAAGCCGTTTTATTTTACGCAAAATTTGTTTTTCTTCCCTGCTGAACTTTATGTCTGATTTCAAGTGACTATTTTCAAAAGACATTTCTGTATTTTTTAGCCCACGTCTTTTAAATGGGAAAACAGCACTCAGCTTTATATGGGTCATTAAATAAAATCCTGCATATCTCCATTGTAAATACGTTTTATTTAAAATAATTCTCCATGTAAATTTGCTTTTCGACGTGCATGCAACAGGTCTTTTTAAAATATCTTCAATAAAATCACAGGTCTTTTTGTATGCTGGTTTTGTGTCTAAAAAATAATAATCCTTAATTATTGCCTCATTGATTGGAAAAGAATTCTTTTTTTCAATGTAGCTGTGTTGGGCTAAGGAAAATTCATCATACGTATCTATTATGTGGCTGGCATGGTCAAAAAGGATTGGAAGCATACGGTTACTCAATAATATAGGTTGCACAATATTGCAAATTTTTTTGGCTGCATAGACTTCTACAATAGCCGTGCTGGTCCATAAGTTTATTACATCACACACTTTAATCCACTGTTGTACAGACTCATATTCTATAACCTTAAATTTGTCCGGATGTTTTTTTTGAACACGTTTGACACAGTCTGTAATTTTTTCTCCTGGATGCGGACGATATATAAATATATCGTCTTCTTCATCCAAATAAGTGTCAATCCATTGCAACACAATTTTCTGGCTGTCAATGGAAGCTCTCCAATCTTTCAGCATCTCCTCGTTTGTAATTTCGATTCCGGCTTTTCTCTGCTGTGAGGCCTCATATATCATTACATTAGAGGTTTTGCTTGCCCATAAAAAACCGGATATAAACAACAGCCATTTCTTTTCTTCGCTTATATTATACTGTTTTGCTATCTCCTCCTTGCTTTTATAAAAGCCCGCAAGATGCTCCCCCAAAAAGTCCATTTGAATTGCGCCGGATATACATCGTTTATTTTCTGGTATTCCCAGTTTTTCCAACTGTTCATATCTCCGACTGCCCCAGCATGCATAATAAACCCTATCCAGATAGTCGCTAGTATGCATTACATTCCAGGCAGAGGCTTTTCCGTCTCTAAAGACTTGTTCCATCTGTAAATTCAAAAAAAAGGGCGATCTTCCCCGTATAGAGTCTGTCATCCAATCAACAAAATTCATTCCTGATCCCAAGAGTACTTCATGATAGTGTGCTCCTGGTCCAATAACCAAGCGGGGATTAGCGAAAAAATGATAGAACCATCTGCCTCCAAAATTGTAATGGCATATCCGTACTGTATATCCCCGTTTGTTTAACTCAGTCTTTAACAAGGTGAGGCATTGATATTCTCTTGCCTTATGTTCATATACAATCAAAATTTCCGGCATGATTTTTTTAAGCATAGCGCTAGCAAATTTCCTTCCCTTTCGTATCTTACCGATTTACTATTTTTTTAATCTTTCTCATTTGATGCTTATCTGACGGAGTAATCGTACATTCAATGTATATATCTCCATGTTTACTGAGTCTTGATTCAAATAAAGTTAGCTTTAGCTTTTCAAAAGGAATGATTTTACTCAATTTAATATGAAATGTTAATACAAATACTGCGTACAGACTTAACAAATATTGTCTGCTGAAAATATATTTTATTATTTTAGCCTTACTTCCATAAAAACGAGGGCTCTTTTTTTGATATAAATTTTCCACTAAGTCGCATATTGACACATAGGCCATTTTATTACTATAATACTGCGATAGGATGTCCCCTTCTGGCATCCTATCACTAAGGTTCTTTTTCCTATGTGCATCAGCAAATTGTTCATACGAAAGTATCTTGGGAAATTTGTCCATAAAAACAGGCTGAAAGCCAGGAGGAGCCGGAAACGGTTGAATAATATTGCAATGTTTCTTTAAGAAAACCGTCTCCGCCATTGCCGTACTGACCCAGGTATCTACATAATCGCATACACATATCCATTGCTGGATTCCGTCTTCAAAAATAACCTTAAACGTATCCGGATATTTTTTCAGGAGATTTTCTATCATCGGAGTCATCTTTTCTCCTGGATGCGGCCTGTATATCATTACCTGATGGTTATTTTCTCCTAGGTATTGATCAATCCATGACAATATAGTCTGGTAGGTCAATATCGCTGCTTCACGTAATTCATATACTGTATCGACCGTTACCTGCTCTCTGCACGCATTCATTACCTTTGCGCCCCAGTGCAGTTCTTCTTTCGTATATGTTACATAAGGAAAGCTGGAAATAAATAAAATCCATTCCTTTTCCAAATCAATTTGGTGGCGTTTAGCAAGCTCTTGTTTATTGGCGTATAATCCAGAAAAACGCGGCTGACAGAGATCTCTCTGCAAGGCACCCGTAATGACTATATGCTCCTCATCAATCCCATGCGACCGTAATTGCCGGGCACGCCATTCTCCCCAGCACACATAATATATTTTTTCCTTATAAGCGGCATCAAAGACGATATTATATGTGTCCTCCCCGTTGCGAAACAACTGTTCGGCCTGTAGATTAATATAATAATCTGCACTTCCCCGCAGGAAGCAGGAATGCTGATCCATCACGGTCCAGCCTGGCATTAATTCTGTTGTCAAAGCACACAGAGAAATAACAACTTTAGGTTTGGCAATGATTCGGCACAGCCACATATGCCGATAGGAATGGTGACATATCCAGGCAGAATATCCTCTTTTTTCCAATTCAGCTTTTAACAGACAACATCCCAGGTATTCCCTGGCCTTTCTCTCATAAATGATTATGACGTCCGGAAAATATTTTTTATGCCGCATTCCCAACTCCAAAACAGTTTGTTCCTACATGCCACCGTCAACCCGAATAATTTGTCCGCTGATAAAAGACGCTTTGTCTGAGACCAGATACGCGATTGCCTCCGCCACCTCGTCGGCCCGGCCCAGACGGCCTAATCCACTTTTACTGATAAGTGCCTCTTTTGCACCTTCTTCTAAATGGTCATTCAAATGTGTATCAATGAGTCCCGGCGCAACCGCATTCACACGGATTCCATACGGCGCGAACTCCTTTGCCCATACCTTTGTGCTTAAAGCCAGCGCCGCTTTGCTTGCACCGTACGCTGTCACCCCGACGTCGCCGTCAAGGCCGGCAACAGATACTAGATTTACAATTACGCCCGTCTGATACCGCATCATAATTTTTGAAACGAGCTGGCTGATCAAAGCTTGTGAAAAGAAATTTACTTCAAAAACGCTTCTCATTCTAGCAATAGAAGTCATTGTAAAAAGAGATAACGGCGGAAAAACGCCTGCGTTATTTACCAGAATATCCACCTGTTTCTTCTCTTGCAGTACGTTTTTTACGGCTGCCTTCACGGCTGCCTCATCCTCTAAATCAAAGTAAACAGGCTTAATCCACACACCGTACATCCGCGATAGCTGCTCCATATCGCTTTTAAAGGCTTCATTTTCTCTATGCGCACACGCCCAGATATTTACACCTTCCGATGCCAGCTTTTCCACAGTGGCCCGTCCGATTCCGGTTCTTGCGCCTGTAATGATGGCATTTTTTCCTTTTAACATACTAAATCCGCCTCCCTGACTGCAGTGGCGATTGCTTTTGCGTTCAAGCCACATTGATTCAGCATATAGCGATAATCCCCTGCCTTGAGAAATTCTTCAGGAATTCCCAGTTTTAGAAGCCTTACCGGATTTTGGCAGGCTATAAGAGTATCCGCCACGGCAGACCCCAGGCCGCCGGAAAGTATGTGCTCCTCTACCGTTACGATGGGGATACGCTGCCGGTTCAATGAGTAGATCAATTCTTTATCTAATGGCTTAATTGTATGAACATCATAAACTGCAGATGAAATTCCTTCCTTTTCCAGCACCTTTGCTGCCCGGATCGCCTCATATACCATTGTGCCCGTTGCCAGGAACGCAAGATCTTTGCCGCTTCTATGCAGAATTGCCTTTCCGATGGTCAATTCATAGTCTTCTTTATAGACGACAGGATTCCCTTCGATTCCGGTAAGCCGTAAATATGCAGGGCCCCGGCAGGAAAGCAATTCTTCCGTCAATTTAGCTGTTTCAGAACAATCGGCCGGCGACAAAATCTTCATATTGGGAATGGATCTCATAAGTGAAAATTCTTCCAGGCCAAAGTGGGTATTGCCGCATACGCCCATGCTGAATCCGCTTGCTATACCGACAACCGTAACATCAAGGTTCATGTATCCAAGATAGGTTCGGATCATTTCATAGCATCTCATAGAGGCAAACGGAGCGAAAGAAACAGCAAATACTTTATACCCTTCGTTTGCGAGACCAGCAGCCACGCCAATCATGTTTTGTTCCGCAATCCCGACGTTCAAAAATTGCGTCGGATATGTTTCAGAAAATTCGACCAAACCAGAAGACGAAGCAACATCTGCCGCCAATACCATAAGCTCTGGATGGGATTTTGCCAAATCTGTTAAAACGGCGCCAAATGTCTTTCTGGAACCGACTCTGGACCATTGCATAGCGGCTGCCTGATTAATCATCTCTCCCAATCTCCTCCATTGCCCGTTCATATTCTTCCGTCTGTAGGCGGGCATGATGCCACATCGGATTATTCTCCATAAATGACACGCCCTTCCCTTTTATCGTGTTCATAATAATTGCAACCGGCTTGTTTTGTTTTCCCGAACTTGTAAATGCATGCAGCAGATTTCCGATCGAATGTCCATCGACAGAATTCGTCTCAAATCCCATACTTTGTAATGTCTCGTACAAATTCGGTATCCGGAGGATAGATTCAGATATTCCATCCAGCTGCTGTCCGTTATCGTCGATTATCATGTACAGGTTTTCCAGCTTTAACTGTGCTGCCAGCATCACCGCTTCCCACACAGAGCCTTCGTTGCATTCTCCATTTCCCAAAAGGACATATACCTTATAATCCAGACCTTTTTTTCTCGCCGCCAATGCCTCTCCGATACCAAATGACAATCCTAATCCCAAGCTCCCGCTTGACAATTCGATGCCATGTTCCACGTTTTTGACGGAATGTGCCGGAAATGCCCCTCCATTGCTCTCAAAGGATTGGATGTCTTCGGCGCTTAAAAAGCCGGCCGCATAAAGTGCCGCGTAGTGCCCCACTGAACTGTGCCCTTTGCTTAGAATAAACCGATCTCGATTTTCCAGAAAGGGATTCTGGGCGTCGATCTTCATTACATCCCCATATAGTACGGCCAGTAAATCCGCGCAGGAAAGAGCTCCCCCAACGTGGGCCCCCGCTGTGCCGGCATGATAGGTCATTTCAATAATCGTTTCACGAATTTTTTTTGCCATTGCCTGCAGCTTTGCCTCAGTCCCTTTGCCCATTTCCAATCTCCATTCTTCATTTGCTCCTGTCTACAATCCGGGACATTGTCCGCACCAAATCATATCCATCCCAAATTACGCCAATATCTAACGCTTTTCCCACGGGTACGATTCGGTCAATCCCTTTTATATGACTGCTGATAACGAATTCCTGGATTTCATCTGCATCCGCTCCATAATACGTTACCGTTTGGATCTTTTCTGTCATGCTATCTGCAAGTTCTGTTAAGGTATTTGGCGTATATTCATAAAAATACCCGCATTTTCCCCTCAAGGCGGTAATATCGGTAGGTAATTTCTTCAATTCCACGCAGTACAAAAGATTTTCGACGCGTCTGATCACACCCAAGTATTCCAAGCCGATCGAATCACAGCACAGTTGTGTGTATTTATCCATCGCAGAAGCGGCCTGAAGCGAATAGCGAGATTTCGCATAAGCGGCCACAGCATGCCAGAAACGTTCCTTCGCTTCTTCTCTTTCATTCCTCCAACATATAAGCTGTGGTGACGAGCATGCATTCTGATCCATTAAATACGTGTCATTATAAAATTTTTCCGCCAGACTGCAGATTTCTGCCTCCGATGCCTTTAAAACAGAGGCGCCGTCGAGAATACAGAGAGAATAGCGGTCGGCAAACACCACATCAATACAGCGCGGCTTCACCGGGCATTTGCGGATTTCGCGTATGGTTTCGTCTCCGCCCCATATGACCCGTACGTCGGCCTTTGCACAGAATTGTTCAGTAATCGCGTTTTCAGCGGGATACTGGATGAAAGCCGTTCTTTTTTTGATTTCCGGATAGTTTTCCAACACTTGCTTAAATCCATGGCATAGTATCTCTGTCTGAGGAAAAGACCGGGATGGAACTCTTACGATGGTGGCGTTTCCCGCCAGGAGAGAAAACAGATACGTAAAAGCGAAATTAACCGGTACATTGGACGGTGCAATGTGAAAGGCCAGCCCTCTGCCTAAACGCTTTTCCTCCGAACCAAATCGCCTTTTCAGCGCTTGTATATTTCCTTTTCTGCACCAGAAAGCAAATGCCATTACATCCGGATATGCTTTTGCAGAAGCCTCCTTCATAAGAGTATCGGACAGATCTGCGGCAAACCGGCATACTATGTCCGCATACGGTTCCAGAGGGGAATCACAAATCGTCTCATTTCCTATCAAATATTTAATGCCGCTCATACGTATCGCTGCACCCCCGTATTTCTGCCCCTTTGATTCTGCCGTGTATCTTAAAATATTTTCCGTTTCTTCCGCAGGGGCAGTCATCCTCCCCCATGATCTCTCCTTCATCCTCTGTAAGCAGGATATGTCCGGGATAGCTGGTGGGGAGAAGTGACACCAATTCAATGAATCCCCGTTCCCCTTTGCCCGCACAGGAAAAATCCTCTGGTCTGCGGATCAACACATCGGAGAAATTGGAGCAATGCATATGCCCGTACTCACATTCTACGAATACCGAACCCAGTTGCTCGGCCATCCCATAATAATTGTGTACGCTCACGTTGCCGAGCACTTCCTGTATTGCTTTATTATAGGTTAAAGCATCGACCATCTGGTCCTTCAGCTTTTTCCAGCCGCCAATGTGAAATAAGCTGCCGTGTTCAATCGCCAGCGATGTCTTAGTCTCTCGGAGTGCACAGACGACATACTGCCAAATCATATAGGTGTATCCGAACATCAAAATCTGTTCCCCATTATGCTTCTCTAAAAACTGCCGAATACCAGAAAGGTCCAACTGCATATTCTCATCGAGCGCATACATGATTTCTCGGCCAAAGGTGCTGAAGCCGACAATTCCCGCACCACGGGCAGAAAACATGCTTCGGTCTTTCAAGGCCAGCTTCGTATCCAAAATCAGCAGAGGCAGCCGTTTTTTGCCTATAAAAGAGGAGATAATCTCTGTCAAAGCCTTTGTCTGTGCCCTTGTGTTGGCTTTATCCAAAAATACTCGAGATACCTTTTGACCAGAAGTTCCGGAAGATGTCATCGTTTTCGCCACTTCTTCTCTGGGAACACTTAACAGATCATATTCTTTAAACAATCGGACAGGAAGCATCGGCTGCATTTCTAAGGGAGCCTCTTTTTGGGGATCGTAGCCCATTGCATCCAACACTTTTTTATATTCCTTGCAATGTGTATAGTGGTGCAGCGTCAGCTCACTCAGGACGCATTGGTACAATGCCTGTTTTTCCGCTTTCTTCAGGCTGTATGGCGCCTCCTTGTATAATTCTTCCAGCCGCTTGTTCATTTTGATACCTCTTTCAAGTAAATGTCCGTCGGATTTGAAAACGTGCCGCCAAGGAAAGAATAAAGATTCAACACCGAAACGTTTGAGCAGGATATGGTTCCTTCAATCTGCCTATATCCAAGACGTTTTCCCTCAAGAACCGCATGTGCATACAGGGATAAAGCAGCACCGGTCATTCGATACCGCTCATCTACCGCTGCAAGATGAATACGGGCAGCCTTTCCGTCTTCTGACTCTTTAAGCGCCAGAAACCCGATGAGTCTTTCTTGATACGTACATACGTAAAAGTCTTCCAGTTTTTCTACCCAGTCTGCAATAATGGGATTTGCAATTTCCTGATTGTATGCCACAGCTACATGGAACCTTCGATCCCGAACAAAGCTGGACTGTGCAATTTTTGTGACTTCCTCTTTGCGGTCTGAAATACACATCGGCTGTATTCGTATCAGCTTTTTGTAATCCACACATTCTTTTGATAAGGAAATTGTCACCTGCAGCATCCGGTCTGCAAACTGGAATCCTTTTTTCTGCATCAAAAGCATTGTTTCCATATCAGACGGCAGACTGACACGAATATTTGTTGCTCCGGATGTATCCCAATCCTCAACTTTTTTGGCAGCAATATCTACCAGTGTCCGTGTTCCATACTGTGTTCGCTCAATTTTTGCCATTTCTACTTTCCTTCTAATGCCGAATACAGAATTTTCCCGGATTCGTTCCGAGGAATTTCGGCAATATGCCGCACCTCAAATCCTCCGCGGCTGATTGCCGTATGACTGACCAAATAGTCAATGGTTTCCTTTTCCTGTTCCATATGTGTAATATAAATTTTCAGATGATCATCTTGTCCTGTGCAGGCATTTTCAATCCCCTCTTTTTTCAGAAGGTTTTCCAGCTCATCCAAATTGACACGATTACCAAAAAGCTTTAAAAATCGTTTCTTTCTTCCTACTACATAATAAAAGCCGTCTTTGTCACGCTTTGCCATATCACCGGTATGCAGAACGCCCTTATTTTCATCCGGCTTATTCAAATCATGCCTGCTTTCGGCATACCCCAGGGTTACGTTTGCTCCGCGGTAGAGCATTTCCCCGACAACTTCCGGTTCATCTATTCCATTGCCTTCCGTATCAATCAGGGAAAGTTCGCCTCCCGGAATTGCAATTCCTATGCTCCCGGCTTTCCTCTGCGCATCCTTCCAGGGAAGGTAGGCCATACGCGCGGTCGCCTCCGTCTGTCCATACATGATGATTAACTGCATGTCCTTTTTGAGACAGATTTGGTTAAATTCTTCAGCCATCTCCTTTACAAGCTTGCCCCCGGCTTGTGTGATGTACCGCAGGCTTGGCACGTCCATTCTTTCAAATCGCAGTTTCTTCAGCATTTCATACGTGTAAGGCACGCCGCCGAAGGTAGTTGCCTTCTGTGATTTCAGAAGTGCCCAGAAAGTTTTATCCAACAAGGTGGCCTCTGTCAGAATAATAGTCGCCCCCTGGCACAAATGGCTGTTGATGATAGAAAGGCCGTAGGTATAATTCATTGGCAGAGTCGTAATGGCGCGGTCTGTCTGCGCAATTCCCAGATATTCTACAATGGACTCTGTGTTGCTTTGAATATTATTCCAAGACTGACGTACCAGCTTGGGACTTCCCGTGCTTCCAGAGGTCGTCAGCAAAAGAGCCAGTTCAGAATCCAGGCTGTAATCAACTACCATGCCCGTACGATATAATTCGTAATTCCCATCCCGATATATAACTGTTCCGGCAATTCCCGCCTGCCCGGCCGGCGCCCAGACATAAGAGGGATGATAGCTGTTCAAGAGATCAGCCAAAAGCTCTGCATGGATATCCGGGCTCAGCAAAACAGGGACAATATCATTTCTGAGAAAACCAACATACCCAATGACAGATTCTTCCACATTTTTGCATATTGAAAAGACAAGGCAGCGCTGTCCGGCCGCCTTGCCAATTTGATCGGCCCTTGCAACTAGTTCCTGATACGATATAACAGTACCTTTTTCGGTAATGAGCGCGGAAGCGTCTCCATATTTTTCTATTTCTTTATAAAAAAGCATACGCATCCTCCCTCAAAGTGTCCCAACGTTTCCTACAAGTCCACTTCGTATTTTTTCATAAATTCTTTTCCTCTCTCATAGGAGCTGAAATCAATAATGTCGTCCGTATCAAACATAATATCAAATTCATCTTCAAGCGCTGCAATGAGCTGCATATGCCCTACGCTGTCCCACTGCGGGACAGACTGATATTCTAAGGCGGCAAGCATATTTTCCTCAACGCCGAGTGCCGTTATAAACGCCTGATTGTACTTTTCTAAATTTGTCATGTTTTTCCTCCACTTTTATTTAAACCGCCGCCTCACGGCATAGGATACTACCGGATAAAAAAAATAATTTGTCATCCGAAGCAAGAGAATCGCCGGATGCCGGATATGCCTATAGATTGGACGGTATTTTTGCTGTAAGTGTTTTTCTAAAGTTCGTATTTTTTGATAGTATACAGACGATGCCGGAAAACTGAGAAATATTTTGTACTGGCTAACTGCCATTCGTGCAATCGAACCAGCAAGAAAATCTGCCTTATATTGGGATAATTCGGGGAGACAATTCTCATAAAACCTCAAAAGGCGGCACAATACATGCCCATGCTGGCCGCATTGGCTGCGCATCTTTTCGGCAGAAACACTTTGTGTGCGCATGCCTACCCGGTATTGGTAAACAAACATATCATAAAATATGACCGTTTTTATATAAGGAAGCGGAAACAATATATACTCTACATCCACATAAAAGCAATGCTCGTCCATTCGCGCGGGCATTTGTTTTAAGATGGAGGTCCTGAAAGTAACTGCATGCATTTTAAGAGCAAATTCTTTCGGCAATGTATCAAACTGATACGTTCTCCCATAATCAACGGCAAAAAAATTGTAGCGCCTTTCTATTGTCTTTTTTCCTGTATGCTCATCTACCCAATAATAGCCTGTTATAACTAAATCTGTATCAATCTCTTTTAAATAAGAAAGTAACTGGGCAAACTTTTTTTTATCCACCCAGTCATCCCCATCTACCACCTTAAAATATTTACCAACTGCTTCCTCAATCCCACGGTTAATTGCAGATCCATGTCCGCCGTTTTCTTTATCAATAATACGGAAAATTTGTGGGTATTGAGATTCAAATTTTTCTGCAAGCCTGCTGGAACAATCCGATGAACCATCGTTAATAATCAGTACTTCTAAATCCCCAATCCAATCGCTACAAGAAAGCGATTCCAGACATTGTTCGATATAACGCTCTACATTATACATCGGAACAATAACCGACAGGAGTTTTGACTGATCTAAGCAAGCCATACTTCATCTCCCTTCCAAGGAGTGTGAAATTTTATAAAAAACGAGATACTTCCGATAATCGTACTTATCGGAAGAAGACGGTCACAAATATAAGGAAGTCCCCTTCCTGACCAATCGCTACCTCGCGAATGCAACATTTTGGCCTAAAATGTTTCACTCGCGTTCGTCTACTAGAATAGCACGTCTTTCCTCATAATTCAAGCCTTTTTACGTAAGAT
>JAAWAR010000019.1 GCA_022792295.1 Lachnospiraceae bacterium | reverse complement strand
TGAACAGTCCGCGCCGTTTGTCAGGCTCGTGCCGCCATATACATAGGGGTTGCCGACAAACTGTACCGCATAGTTGGCAATTTCCGCACGTCTTGAAGATACGCCCCCGGCATTGGAGCCGGCCGCGCCGTCATTGACCTTGCCTGACGAGCTGTTGGGCTTGGACGTCGTAGTGGTTTTAGGTTTGGACGTTTTGGTCCCCTTGGAAGCGGTACTGTCGGCCACAACGACCGGCGTATACTTGACCGCCTCATTTAAACCGTATTTGACCTCGACGAGATCGCTCGAAATATAGGCAACCGTATCATCAAGCTCGATCCCCACCCAGCCGTCCTGCTGGTTGGAGACATGATAATTCTCGTTCATTGCAAGCTGCGTCCAGATGCTGGAATCCGTATTTGGCTCCGTGCGGACGTTGACACCGTCTGTATTCGTAAAGGCCATCAGCTCCGCGACCTCCATGGCCTTGTCCTGAGCCTGCTGACCGGTCAGGATAAACTCTGATTTGACGTAGCCCGTGATCTTTCCGGAGCGAATCTTTAGCCAACCCTCCTCGGAGCTGTCTAAAATGTCACAGCCGGCATTGCTCGGCAGCTTTGCGATGATCTTTCCATCCTTTTCGTCCGGTTTGTCGCGGACGTTTAAATAATTGGTCACATTGGAGACGCCCAGGTTGTCATAGAGGCTTAATACAGTCGTCCGCATATCCTGTTTTCTCGCCTCGTTGAGCGCCAGACGTACCTCGGCGTATTCCGAGGAGATGAAACCGCTGTCGATCTGGAGCCAGCCGTCCTGCTGCCCCTTCACCGTATAGCGTTCGTTTTTTAATGCCTGCCCAACCACTTCGGCATCCGGGCTCGCACTCGCGCGCACGTTCAGTTTTTCCGCCTGGATCACGGCACGCTCCGTGATGTTGGCTGCAGCGTTCTCTCTTGCCTGCTCTCCGGTATATATGTACTGTGAACTCACATAGCCGGTCACGCCGCCCGATGAGATCTTATACCAGCCGTCTGTCTGTGTATCCACGACCTCGCAGGCTCCGCCGCTTGGCAGCTTTCCAACGACCTCGCCGAAGCTCTCCGGCGTCTTTCGGATATTTAAATACCCTGACACTGCGGCAATCCCCAGGTTCGCATATCCGTCTAGGATCCCCTGGACCTTTGCCTCATATTCCATGGAGGCAATCTCCTCGTCGGAGAGTGTCGTCTCAAGGACAATGGACTTTACCTCGGCCTGGGTTATCGTCTCAGGGGGAGCCGTCGTCTCAAGGGACGCCGCCACGGTCTCCACCCGCATGGTTTCTTCTCTGTTATCCTGCAGATTCTTGATCATCCCTCCGGCCACAGCCACCACCGTGACAACGGCAACTGCCGCTCCGGCAGCGGCCATAGCGCGCATCGAAACGCCCTGTTCGCGTTTCTTTTTAATTTTTTTCAGCCGCTCGATGTTTTTCTTTGGCTTTGGTTTTGACTTTTTCTCTGTTACTTTTTCTTCGTCTGACATATATTCTCCATCCCCCGGCTGTCCGGAGCGTGTAAACTCTGTTTTTATAGGAAACTTTATCGTTTTTTATTGTATCAAACTCTGGCGCTTCCTGTCAAATTATTTCCCAAAAAGATGCGAATATTTTTCTGACGAAATTATTAAAATTTTGTTTCGAATTTTTTACCAGTCTACAATCTGATCTACGATGGCCTGCTGCTCCGTACTCGTGCGGCGCAGATAAATCCGTGTGGTTTCGATGCTCTCATGTCCCATCAGATCTGCCAACAGGGCAATGTCCTGGAAACGTTCCAAAAAGCTTTTGGCAAAACGATGGCGGAACGAATGCGGATACACGACAGAGGGGTCAATCTGGTAACGCTCCGCCAATACTTTGAGCTGTCCGGAGATTCCCCGGGTTGTGATACGCCTCCCGTGTTTATTGAGAAACAGGAAGCCGCTGCTTACCTGCCTCTCCTCGATCCATTCAAACGCTTCCTCACGCAGCGCTCTCGGGATATAGATCCGCCTGAGCTTTCCTCCCTTAGAGTACAAATCCAGATACCCAATCTTTACATGCTCCACTTTGATCTGGATCAATTCACTGACACGAACCCCTGTCGCCGCCATGAAACGTACCGTAAAATACCATTCTTTTTCCCCGCCATCCTTTAGACAGGTCTTGAAATACTCGTAATCGGCTTCGCTGATTACATTTTCCAGAAATGCCTTCTGCTGAATTTTAACGAACTGCAGCTTCCATTCCGGTTTTCCAATGCTTTCTAGGTAGCAGTTAAGTGCACGGATTCTCAAGTTTACGGTCTTCGGCTTATAGGACTCAATCAGCCACATACGATGTTCCTTCAATTTGCGCCTTGTGACCGCATCGTACTGCTGATAAAATTGTTTGACCGCGGCCTTGTAGGACGTAACCGTATTGTCCGACAAATCCGTCTCTTTCAGGTACGCTTCAAAGTCGTCCAAGTTCATAAATTGAAAACCTCCTTTCAATCTATGATTTTAGCACGAATTTTCTGGAAATAAATGGATAACTTTCAAATTTCGACTTTTTTCGACATAAAGACAGATCATGCAAAAAATACGGTTCAACACAAACAATTTTTTTGCCTCCGGACCTTTCACGTCCTAAAAACATGCAAAGTCTACCTTGCTGAGCTGTTTTTTCACGCTTTTATCGTGTCCTAAAATCAGGCCCATCTCTTGTTCTGTTTTTCTCATAGCAGCCATAATGGCAAACCGCCGCTTAAGCTTTAGCCTTTTGGCTAAGCCCACAGCGGCGGTTTATTTTATCCTTTTATTTTCCGGCAATCGCTTTAATGGCCGCATAACCGTCCTCGCCCCAGACCTTGACGCCGAGCTCGTCGCGGACGCCCTGCGTCGCGTTCACAAACTCCTCCAGATCCGGCTCACAGACGGTCATCCCCGCCTCCACGCAAGTCTCGCGGTCTTTTGCCATGGCAGTCTCCATGTATGCAGCCGCAAACTCGCGGGCTTCCTTGCAGGAATCAACGATAAGCTGTTTTTGTTCCTCAGAAAGACCATTAAAGAAATCGTCGTTAATCATGACGAACGCTGGTTTTACAATATGGTTCGTCAGTACTAAATACTTGTTTACATTCTGGAAGCCGTACGATACGGCCGTCTCAATCGGGTTTTCCTGTCCCTCTACAACGCCGGTCTGCATGGCAGAATAGACCTCTCCCATATCCATCGGAGTCGGGTTTGTCCCAAACGCCTCGAAGGTCTTGACATAGTAGTCACGCTCCGGAACGCGGATCTTCATGTTTTTCATATCGGCCAGGCTGTTGATCTCAATATTGCTGGTGATGACGCGCGGGCTTCTCGGCAGCGTGTCCAAAATCCGGCACTTGCGCTCATCAATGCTTTTTTGGATATACGTCTTTCCCAGATCACTTTCCATAAACTCCGTATACTGATCCAGTGTATCGAACAGGTACGGAAGGCAGAGATACTCAAGTTCTAAAATACCCGGGTCACCGCTGGACATCATCTGAAGCTGGTTCATGGAAACCTGCTCCACCTGCTCGTTTGTAGAGCCCGCCTGGTTGGAGGGATACAGCTCCACAGCGATCTCTCCATCCGATCCCGCCTCAACCAACTCCTTAAACTTCTTCATACCCTCGTAAGCCGCCTCGCCCTCATTGGCCCAGGTTGAATACTTGATCGTAATGCTCCCTTTCTTTTTTGCCGCGGCGGATGTGGCCTCCCCGCCCGCTGCTGTGCTCTCCCCGGCTGCCGCCGTCGTAGCAGTCCCGGCAGAATTTTTGCCGCATCCGGTCATAGCAAATACCGTTGCGGCTGCAAGTGCGGCCGCGAGAATTCGTTTCGTTTTCATTTTTTTCTCTCCTTTTCCATTTATATTCGCCGTCCATAGGGCAGACCCGTTTGGGCGGCTCATAAGCATATGTTTTTGAGTCTCTACCGCATTACCAGATTCGGAAGGAACAGGCTGAGCTGCGGTACAAAGGTGATCAGCAGGATCGAAATAATAAGCGGTAAATATAGCGGCATCATCGCCCTCGTCAGGCGGGCGAATCCCATCTTTGTGATGCTGTTTACAACAAACAGCATGCTGCCGACCGGCGGTGTACAACCTCCAAAGGTCAACGTGACCACCATAATCAGCCCGAAATGGACCGGATCAATGCCGATGGCCCGTGCGACCGGAAGAAGAATCGGCGCCAGCACAACCAATGCCTGTGATGCCTGCATGAAAAAGCCGATCAGGATCAGCAGGAAAAGAATCAGCAGGGTAAGCACGGTTTTATTGCTGCTGATGCCAAGCATTACGTTTACCAGCATGTCCGGCGCTTTCGACATGGTAAGCACCCAGGAAAAACAGCTCGCCGCGGCCAGGATCAGCATATTATTCATACTGTTGACGCCTACCTTCTTGAGGGATTCAAAAAACGCAGACAGTTTAATATTCCGGTATACAAAAAAGCCGATTACGATTCCGTAAAGGACGGCGATTGCCGCACTCTCTGTCGGCGTAAAGATACCGGTCATGGTCCCGCCGATGATGATAATCGGCATCATAAGCGCACCAAAGCCCTTTGTCACAGCGCGGCCCATCTGCTTTGGGGTCGCTTTCGGATAGCTCGGATAGTTCATTTTGACTGCGTGAAAATGCGTATAAACCATCTGGCTTCCGGCGACAATTAACCCCGGCACGACGCCGGCGATCAAAAGCCGGCCCACATCGGTCCCGGTTAAAATCCCATAGAGCACCAATGTAATACTGGGCGGAATGATCGGTCCCACACAGGAGGAGGCCACCGTGATCGCTGCGGAAAAATCCAGATCATACCCCTCTCTCACCATTGCCGGAATCAATGACGACCCAAGTGCTGCCGTATCCGCCGTCGCAGAGCCTGAAACGCCGGCAAAAAATACGCTTGCTACTATATTGACCTGGGCCAGGCCGCCTTTCATGTGGCCGACCAGGGCCTTCGCAAGCTCGATGATCTTCTCGGTAACGCCGCTGATATTCATCAGCTCGCCTGCCATAAAGAAAAACGGAATCGCGAGCATGGTAAAGCTGTTTGCGCCGTTCACCATACGCTGCACGATCATTGCTAAGGATGTGCCTGTCGCCAGCATGTAGCCCGCGGAAGCGATTCCCAGAGAATAGGCAACCGGTACCCCAAACAGCATCATAACGACCAGTACAAGAAAGAAAATACCGACAATCATCTCTTATCCGCCTCCTCCCGCAAAGCCTTGCCTCCGGTTATTGCCGCTCCCTCGTTCTCCTCTGCGACCTCCGTATCGGCATCCTTTAAGCAAAATTCACCTCTGCGGAAACGGTCAAGGTCATAAAACCAGCGTACGGCCGTCATAACGGCCATCACACCGAGACCGACCGTACCCGCCAGACGCCACATGTAGCCCGGAATCGGAAGTGCTCCAAGCTGATTTTTTCCCGCCGCCTTAAGAAGCGGAAAGCTGGCGTACGCGCACACGATACAGAACACAAAAATCATGATCTGACGGAGCGTATAAAGCGCAAACTGCAACGGCCGCGGAAATTTTTCCATAATAATATTGATCGTCATATGGTCATCGTCAAAGTTGGAAACCGCCGAGCCGACCATGCACATCCACACGACGAGAAAGCGGACCAGCTCCTCGCTCCAGACGAGCGAACGGTTAAAAACATAGCGGCTGATTACCTGAAGACAAGTCACCGCGATAATCACAAAAAAAACGATACCGACCAGCGTCCGGAGGGGAAATGCGAAATCTTTTTTTCTTTTCATATTTTCTCCTTCTGAATGCTTCTTTAAAATGCATTTTTATAGTAGGACAGGATTCGCTCCACACATACATCCACGATCGCCTTTCCTTTTTCTGATGTTGCCGTTCTTGAATCTCCGATGCTTCCGTTGGGAGTCTTCTCCGTAAAATGCTCATATTGAAGTACATCCGGATATGCGTTCGGTTTCGCGTCCACACAGGTAATCTCATCGTGGTCCACCAGCTCCGGGTACAGATACAGGATTACGCTGGTGCCGCACTCGCTGGCATGTCCATGTGCCATGGCCCCCTTAAAGTCAAAGATCTCTTTGCAGTTGGCCTGCGTGAACCTCCACCAGTCGATCTGGAACGCCTTGATCCCATCCTTTAAATGTTTTTTAATGATATAGCTTACCGTATCCACATTCCCTGCATGGCCGGTCAGGAAGATGAAATTTTTTGCTCCATCCTGAATCAGTTTGCCGACCAGGAACTCCAGATATTCTTCCAGAATCAGCCGCGGCATCGGGAATGTGCAGGAAAATGCTTCCAGGGCGCTGGATTCTCCGGCCTCAACGGTCGGGGCAATGAGCGCTCCCGTCTTCTCTGCCAGGATTTCTGCAATTTTCTGCACCACTAGCAGGTCAGTTCCCATCGGAAGCTGCGGGCCATACACCTCGCAGGCCCCGGTCGGGATGATAACGGTCGGATTTTCGGCAAGACGGGAAAGATATTTCTTCCCGCTCATCTTGCGGATATGATTTTCCATGGAAGAATTCCTCCTTTGATATTTTTTATAGTTGCAATTATAGCACAGTTCTTGTAGAATATTAGTGACGTTTTTTTATGCTATTATAAAAAAATATCATATCAATTTTTATAAACTCTCCTATTTCCTTTTATTTCTGTAATTTTTATCCGAAGTTTATTCTCATTCAAATAAAATCTGTTATTCGTTTTATGTACAACAAGAGAAAAGGAGGAATCGCATGACCATCGAAAATCTGAACTGTTTTCTCATTCTCGCAGAAGAACTAAGCTTTACGCGGGCGTCAAAAAAAGCCCACATCACGCAAGCCGCCTTAAGCCGGCGCATCAGCAGCCTGGAGGTCGAACTGGGCGTACAGCTTTTTAGCCGCAACCGCCACACGGTTTTTCTTACCCCGACCGGGCAAGAGCTGCTTTTGCAGATCCGGCCGGTTTTGGAAGACTACGATAATGCAATCTGCAGAGTGCAAAATATCGCCAAGGGCGTCGTCGATGTGGTCCGTGTCGGAATTGGCTCTTACGAACAGCATCTCCTCTCCCCTGTCATACAGGAATTCGTTAAAAAACACCCCATCACCCAGATTCATTTTTTCCAATATAAATACCGCGAGCTTGTCGAGGAATTTAACCGCAGACACCTCGATCTGATTGTCTCCAGTGACCAGTTCTTTGAGCTTTTGACCGGGGATAATCTGGAATACCTCCTGCTTCATGACCATCCCTGGGCCTTGATCCTGAACCGGAAAAACCCGTTAGCCGCTCTGGACCCCGTACCGATCGCCGATTTAAACACACAGAATATCATTACCATGAACCGGAGTTCTCTCGGCGTCCTGTCTGATCTTTACAAAGGACGTTTTACCCCCTCCCGCGCCGATTTTGTAAATTCCTGTGATACAAAGCTGTTATTAGTCTTAGCTAACCGAGGTGTGGGTTTCGTTCCGGAATTTATGGATCTGGGCACATACCCGGGGATTGTGACCCGCGGGCTCTCTCCTCATTACCGTCCGAGGAAATTTTTCGCCGTGTTCCGAAAAGACAGTCCCAACCTCTGTGCCAGTATGCTGGCAGGAGAGCTCTACTCCTATTACCAGCCGACACTTTGGATGCAGGAGCTGCCGCAGTAAGAGGCATAAAAAGGTATGTAAAAGTTTCCGAACAGTCCGGGCCGGTCAGCTCAAAAGCCGCTTTGCCCTCATGAATCCGTTGCTCCCCGATGTGCACAACGTGGTCTAAAAGCGTTCCTCGGCTGTTTTCCCCATCTGCTGCATGTTCCCAAAACAACTGCGGGAGGAGCTTTCGCCCCTCCCGCAATCCTTATTCTATATACCTGTCCACACACACCGCGCCATAAGGCCGGATGCTCATTCGATAAGCACTGCCTTCTCCTACTGCTTTCTCGATGTATGTGATGTACTCATCCACGACCGCATTCGGCAGGATCGCCATGATCACGCCTGCAAAGCCGCCGCCGTGTACCCGGCAGGCGCCGCAGCCCTTTTTCCTGACAAAGAGCTCCGTGAGCGCCAACGCCGCCGTGATGCCCTGCTCCGTCTCACCCCCGACATAACAGTTCTGAAGCCACTTCCACGAGGAGTTCCCTGACTCGGTAACAAGCTTTAAAAAATCTTCGAACCGGTTCTCCCGCAGTGCCGCCACCTCAGCCTCAACGCGCCTGTTCTCCTCAAAGAAATGAAGCGCACGGAGGAAGGCACGGTCCCCCGCCTCTTTGATGACCCGGCTGACGTTTGCCAGGACCTCCTCCTCGCTGAGCTCAGCGAGGACTGTCTTTTGGAACACGGCGGCTACCTTCCCCATCTCCTTCGGGATAGAGGAATACTCCTCGCTCAGATCCGCATGGCCTTTACCGGTCTGGACAATGATCAGACTGTGGTCCTGCGCGCCGAAATCATAGTCGATCCGCTCGACGACCGGCTTTTTCGGATCCTTAAAATCAATCGTGATCATGCCGCCGACTGCACAGGCCATCTGGTCAAGAAGCCCTGACGCCTTATCCCAGTAATGGTTTTCCGCATACTTACCAATGTGGGCATAGCTTACCACATCGAGCTCGCCATCATTAAAAAATGTATTGATCATCGAACAGATTAACATCTCATAGGCGGCAGAGGAACTGACGCCGGCCGCACTTATGACATTACTCGTAATATACGCATCAAAGCCGCCGATCTTTTTCCCCATCTCCAGAAAGCCCTTTAGCATCCCTTTTGTCAAGTCAACCGTTCCGGCCTTTTTTGCGCTCGGAGCCAGATCATGGATCTGGATCGTAAATTCCTGGTCGTAGGTTTCGCTGATGATATGGATCTCATCGGTCCCGTTGGCCGCCGCTACTGCAACGCAGTCCAAGTCAATGCTGCCTGCAAGTACCTTTCCCTGATTGTGGTCCGTGTGATTCCCGCTGATCTCCGTCCGGCCTGCCGAGCTGAACAGGCTGACCTGTTTTTCTCCAAACTTCTTCGCAAACTCCTCCGCCACATGGACATACCGTGCCCGGTTCTTAATAACCCCTGCTTTCCCATACATTTCAATCAGGAATTTTTCAGCCTTCTCACTCTCTAGCAGTTTTAAAATATGTTTCACTTCCATCGTTTCCCTCCTCATTTTTCGCAAGCTGCATCTTTATTATTTTCTTAATTATACCTGTTTTGAGGCCGTTTGTATAGCGTCATCTCAACTTCGAAGGAATCTTTTAATAACGTTTGACACCCCACACCGTTACGCACGGCACGCTCCGTATTTTCCCCTCCAAACCGCCTTCAAATCCCCAAAAGCACCTCCCCTGCCGCTTCTCCGAACCAGACCGCCTCCCCCTTTTCCAGCACCGCCGTCCCGTTCGTCCCTTCTACGAGCTTCTTTTCCACCGCCGCATACTCTCCGGCCGGAACCAAAAGTTTTAATTCCACCTTCTCTGTATAAACTGTGTCCAGCGTCGTAATCCCCTGCTGCCGGACGATGTACTGAATTTTTCCAAGCCCCGTATAATCCGTCCGCACACGCAGTTCAAAGCCCGACTGCTTTTCGACGATAACGCTGTTTAAAAGCCCTTCCTTCACTGCATCCGAGTAGGCGCGGATGAGCCCTCCCGTTCCCAAAAGCGTGCCCCCAAAGTAACGCGTCACGACCACGCAGACATCATGTACCTCCTCGCCAAGCAGCACATTCAGCATGGGGCGGCCCGCAGTCTGTGCCGGCTCCCCATCGTCACTTGAACGGGTCAGCTCATGATTTCTTCCGATCGTAAACGCCAGACAGTTATGGGACGCATCCCAGTATTTTTTTCTCATATCGGCCACAAATGCCGCGGCCTCCTCCTCCGAACTTACAGGCCTTGTCGTCGCAATAAAACGGGATTTTTTTACCACAATTTCTCCCTCTCCGCCCTGATATAAAATTTTATACCTGTCCGCCACTGCACTCTCCCCCATCTCATGAACTTTTTTTATATTTGTATAAAAAACGTAACTATTTCTTCATATTTCCCCACTTCTATGTCAAAAATATCATAATACAAACCAATCTTTTCCACAATAGGTATTTATTATTATTAGGAAATCTGTTATAATCAGGAAATATAAAGGAGGCTTCCTGAATGAATTATGGTAAAAACAGCATAGCCAGAAAGCTGCGCCAGACGAATTCCAAGGCGGAAAAGATCACCTCCAAGCTGCTTCTTCTCTTTGTGAAAGCAATCCTGGTGTGTTTCGCGTTCTGTGCGGTCGTCGGTGTCAGCCTGGGCTACGGCGTATTTAAAGGGGTCATTGATTCGGCGCCCGAGATCGACGTTGCGAGCATTGAGCCCAGCGGCTTCGCCACTATGGTATATGACAGTAAAGGAAATCTGACAGAGACGCTTGTACAGTCCGGTTCCAACCGGCTTGAAGCTACGTATGAGGAGCTGCCTGAGTGCCTGATTAATGCGTTTGTCGCGATCGAGGACTCCCGCTTCTGGTCCCATAAGGGCGTGGATTTCCGTTCGGTCCTGCGCGCTGCAATCGGCATCCTCACAAACGATCCGTCCGGCGGAGGCAGCACTCTCACCCAGCAGCTCATCAAAAACAACATCTTTGCCGGGGGAAATGAGGACACCTTTGGAGAAAAGCTTGAGCGGAAAATCCAGGAACAATACCTGGCCATACAGCTTGAGCAGATTATGGATAAAAAAATCATTCTCAAAAACTATCTGAACACCATAAACCTTGGCAACAATACTTTGGGCGTGAAATCGGCCGCTCATCGTTACTTCGGAAAGGACGTATCCGAACTCACACTCTCTGAGTCCGCTGTCATCGCGGGCATCACCCAGCGGCCGGCCAAGTACAATCCCCTGACCGAGGCGGGGCGCAAAAACAATGAAGAAAAGCGCCGCGTCATTCTGCAGTACATGTACGAGCAGGGACTGATCGGCAAGGACGAGCAGGAGGAGGCGCTGGCAGACGACGTCTATTCCCGCATCAAAAACATGGACATCATCAGCAATGAGGAGAGCCAGGCACCGTATTCCTATTTTACCGACGAGCTGATCGATCAGGTCGTCGAGGCTTTTCAGGAACAGCTTGGCTACTCGGAGACGCAGGCTTACAATCTCCTCTATTCCGGCGGGCTGGAGATCCATACGACTCAGGATCCGGATTTACAGGCCATTGTGGATGAGGAAATCAATAACCCGGCCAATTATAATGTAGTCTACTATTCTCTCGACTACCGTTTATCCGTCGAACATCCCGACGGCACTCTGACTCACCATTCTGATGAAATGCTGGTTTCCTATTTGAAAAACGAGCGCGGCCGTTCCTCCTTTAACGGCTTGTTCAACACCAAAGAGGAGGCCGCAGAAGCCATTGAACTTTATAAAGCTGCCGTGATAAGCGAAGGAGATACCGTTATCGGCGAGTCGGTTTACTACATTTTACAGCCGCAGATCTCTTTTGTCCTCATGGATCAGACAACCGGCTATGTAAAAGCCATAAGCGGCGGCCGGGGGGAAAAGGAGGTCAGCCGTTCTTTAAACCGCGCTACCAATGCACCGCGCCAGCCCGGTTCCACGTTTAAAGTCATCACCGCCTTTGCACCGGCATTAGACGCATGCGGCGCAACCCTGAGCACCGTTTACTATGACGCACCGTTTACCGTTGGGACAAAGACCTTCCGGAACTGGTATGGCAGCAAGGGCTATATGGGCTACAGTACGATTCGCGACGGCATTGTCTACTCAATGAATATTGTCGCAGTCCGCTGCCTGATGGAGACTGTAACGCCGCAGCTTGGTGTGGAGTATGCGAAGAATTTCGGAATCACGACTTTGACGGAATCCGACTATAACCCGGCTACGGCTTTAGGCGGCCTCACTCTGGGCGTCACCAATCTGGAGCTCACTGCCGCCTACGCAACGATCGCCAACGAGGGAATCTACACAAAACCGGTATTCTTTACGAAAATTCTGGATCACAACGGCAAGGTACTTTTGGAGAACGAGCCTGAGACCAGACGTGTTTTGAAGGATTCGACCGCCTTCCTTTTAACGGACGCGCTGGCACAGTCCATGGAGGGCAGCCGCATGTTTGCAAGCTCGGGCGTCAATCTAAATTCCACAAGCCCGGCTGCCAATATTCCCGGTATGTCCAACGCCGGAAAATCCGGTACTACCTCAAACAACAACGACATCTGGTTTGTGGGCTTTACGCCTTACTATACAGCCGGGATCTGGTCCGGCTGCGATGACAACCAGAAAATCACAGCCATCGGCAGCTCAACTTCCTATCATAAGGCGATCTGGAGAAAAATTATGACCCGTGTCCATGAAGGCCTGGCTGATACGGGCTTTGAAGTCCCGGATTCCGTCCAGACCGCTGCCGTATGCCGCAAATCCGGTATGGCCCCGAGTCCGGGCATATGTGCGCATGACGCCCGTGGAAACGCCGTTTACACCGAATATTTTGCTAAGGGCACCGTTCCGGCCGAGATATGCGATCATCATGTGTTGATGACCGTATGTGCCGAGTCAGGCGGGACGCCGACCGAATTCTGTCCCGCGGAGGCCCGCATCCCGCGCGCTTTCATGACGATTCCCGAAGGGGAGGGCGGCGCAACCGACGATTCCCGCTACCGCAGACCGGGTCCATGCCCGATCCACACGGAAGCCGCCGTGATCATACCGCCGCCTATGATTCCGGAGGAGACTCCTCCCGAGACCACAGCCCCTCCTGAGACCACAGCCTATGACCGCTGGGCGCCCAGGGGGCCCGGGTATGAATAATACAATATAAAACAGGGGATGGCCGCGTTTCTGCCGGCCATCCCCTGTTCATTTGTTTCAATGACGCCCTGTCCTAATTTTTCATCTGCCCGATGATTCGAAATTCTTCTGGCTGATCTCCCGTTTCACACGATCCATCATGTGCCGTTCACTTTTCCTCTGCGTACTCTGCCAGTTCATATACCCTTTCTTTCGTCAGTTCTGCCGCTTTCATTGCTTCCACCAGCGGCTGCATGCTTCCGCCTCCATTCTCCAGCCCGGCTGCCTGCACTTTTGCGTCCTTGGAGGCAATCCACTCTCTTTCCTCTTTCCGCAAAACTTCCATGTCCGCTTCGTTTAGGTTCGCTTCCAGCAATCTCCACACACCGTTCAGGGCATCGTCCCAGAGCCGGTACATCTCTTTGGCGGTTTCATTCATCTCCGGCTGCGTGACGGCTTCCTCCTGCTTCTTCTCCACTTCTTTCTCTTGCTCCTCGGCATAGGAAATCTCCACGGCGATTCTCTCGGAAAGGCTCTGTTCGGATGCGGCCTCTCCGGAGAGGGTTTTTGCAGCCGAATCTCCGGAAAGGCCTTCTCTGGCTTCTCCTTCCTCCGATTCGTCTTCCGCAATTTCCACAGACGCCGGAAGCTGCGCGGAATCCTCCTCCTTTCCGCAGCCCGCTGTAAGAAGCAGTGCCATAACCGCCAGCAATAACAGCATTCTCTTTTTCATACTCATACCTTCTTGTCCGTTTTTGATTTATCTGTCTGTCCTAGCGAAGATTATACTATACCGAATCACGGAAAGCAATAGGCACCCGGCCCCGTTCTGCCTATCCAAACCGCCAGGAGCCGGGCAGTATTTTTTCGCAGAGAGCACGAAAGTTTGCCGTCAGCAGGACGCGTTTTGAGTTTTTTGTCCATATAGAAAAATTACACTTGGCAAAACGCTTCCGGCCAGAACAGCCCATGCTTGGCACAGTCCCAAAACAGTCTCCCGCGGGCAGATACGGAAATCCTCGTTAAGACCCCTGTTCCGGATATAGTCTGTGCAGCAGGAGGCTATCTCCTGCCATCAACGCTGCAAATGTGATAGAATGGGAGCTCTTTGTCGGATGGCAGCTGATGATAAAAAATCACCCGCAATAACCGTCCCGCCAGGCTTTTCCCCTTCGCCTGCCTCAAAATAAAAACGGAAGCCCTCTCCACAAATATAGGAGCATGAAAAGGCTTCCGTTCTCATTATACTACTCTACAAACGATCCAATTTCCACCAGGTTTCCCTCCGGGTCCGCGATGTAGCAGGTGCGCTGTCCCCAGGGCTCTGTTGTGGGCTCCATGATTGGTTTCGCACCCTTTTTTGTCACTTCACGATACGCTTCGTCCACCGCCGCGAAGTTCTCAACGCCGAGCGCAATCTCATAATGTCCGTTTACTCCCTTGGCATATCCGAAGCTTTTCCCCGCCATCGCCTCGAAATCTTTTCTGCCGAACATAAGAAACAGTGTCCCATCCTTTTCCAGATACACATTGGCGGTGTTCTCACTCTCTTTGATCGCAAACCCGAGTACGTCGCGATAAAAGCGCACCATGACCGCCATATCCTCCACAAAAATCCCAAATCCCTCCAGCTTCATTGCCCTATGTCCTCTCTTTCCTGCTTTTTCTTTTTATTATAACAAAAAGAAGGACTGTTTTCTTGTAAAAATGCGACATTTGAAACGGCGTGCTGTCTCGCCTGTACTACACTCAACGAATGGAACCGTTTGAAATCATGCAGCAGATGGGCCTGATCCGCATAACCGTAACGGTTGACAGCATCCTGCACACAAAAGTCCCGCGCGGACAGGATTTCATTCCAAAGGTACTGATAACGAACTAACGATGCCAAGCGCTTCGGTGATAGCCCGAGCTGCTCCCTAAACAGGCGTTCAAGCTGGCGGCGGCTTACAAAAACAGCCCCTGCCAGACTGTCAATCGAGAACGCCCCGCGGCTTTTTAGAAGGGTGAGAACCGCGTTTTGGACAATGGGGCTCCCCTGTCCCGGGCAGAGCACAGCAATGAGGCATTCCTCAGCCGCACGTATCCGTTCCGCCATGGAAGCTGCCTGCAAAAGCTTTGGCGGCAGCTTCCTGCAAAGTGTAAAGAAGTGCTGCCTGGCATTAAAAAAGCCGTTTCTTGTCCCGCGCAGGGAGTCATCGGCAAAAAAGACAGCACTCCATGCGTAAAATCGAATGGCAAACAAAGAGACCTGCTGCCTTCTTTTCTCCGGCTGTGAAAAAAACGGCCGGTCATTGACCCCGCAAAACCAGCTCTCTACCTGCCCCGCTGCATGGTCAATCAGAAACAGAATATCCGCACAGGTATCCGGTGTGACAAGCCGGGGGTCATCTGCTGCCTCCCAAAAACACCGGATATATGGCCTGAGCTCTTTGCATGGTTCGAATTCTCCGTAATTTTGGGCAGAAGGAGCAGCGGTCTCGGGGCGGTAGTTCTGATGCAGATCCATTGTTACGCTTTTTTCCTCCTTGCCAGATTAAAAACAGCCGAACGTGCTCATTCAAACATTCGTAAAGGGACAGCCCGGCACGAGATGTCTGCCTCCAATCAGCCATGCAGGCAGCCCGCGCAGACAGCAGCACGGCCGCGATGGCAAAACGCATCCTGCAAGGCTCTCTTTTCCTTTGGCACCTCTGCTGCTACAGCTTTTTATAAGAATAGCATATTCTGGCAAAACCGTAAATACATGATACATACTTGCCACATTTTAAGCCCGCCTCCGTCATCTTTCATCGGCTCATGTGCCGCCCCGCTTATCCCCCGTTAAAGCTGCGCGACGAAAATGCGGTGCTATCCCCCCCCCCTTTCCACGGACTCACAAAAATAGCCGCTGCAACTGTATTTTGCAGCGGCCCCTCCTTGTCTTTCTCAGCTTTTCATCTTTGGTTTAAAAAGAAGCGATCCCAGATACCCGAAGATCAGCGCACCCGAGATACCGACCGCACTGGCCGTAAAGCCTCCTTTAAAGATCCCCAGTGCACCGTCCTCGGACATGGCTTTTGAAATTCCTTTCCATAACGTGTTCCCAAAGCCCAAAAGCGGGACTGTTGCCCCGGCTCCGGCCCATTCGGCAAAGGGTTCATAAAGTCCCAAAAAGCCTAAAAACGAACCGCTGACCACCAAAAGCACCATAACGCGGCCCGGCATCAGCTTTGTCCTGTCCAGCAAAACCTGTACCAGCATGCACAAAATCCCGCCTACGAGAAATGCTCTGATATATTCCATCTATACTCCCGCCTTTCTATTCCACATGTTCCAAAATCACAGCGTGGGCGATCCCGGGGACGCTCTGCCCTTCGTTAAAGCTCACCGTCGAGAGCAGCGCCCCCGTCGGAAGGAATAAAACGCGCTTCCACGCGCCTTCCTGCAGCTTCGGCAGGATATAGCCGCAGACCACAGAAGCCGAACAGCCACAGCCACTTCCGCCCGCATGCGTATCCTGCGCCTCCTCGTCAAAAATCAGGATACCGCAGTCCAGATAGCGGCTTTCAATGTCATGCCCGGCTTTAGACAGATAATCCACCAGAAGCCTCTTTCCCACCTGGCCCAGATCGCCCGTGATAATCCGGTCGTAATACGTCTCGTCCACACCCAGATCACGGAAATTCTGCAGGATCGTATCTAACGCTGCCATCGCCATCGCCGCCCCCATATTCATGGAATCCTTAAAATCCATGTCTACGATTTTCCCGGTTGTAATACCCGTGATTCTGGCAAGCGTTTTTTCGGACGGCTTTGCTCCAATTACAACAGCCCCGCAGCCTGTGACCGTCCAGGTAGCCGAATAGGGGCGCTGGTTCCCATATTCCAATGGAAACCGGAACTGTTTTTCCGCCGATGCGAAATGGCTTGACGCACAGGCGATGATGTTATCGGCAAATCCGCCATCGACTGCCATGGCTCCAAGCCCCATGGCCTCTCCCATCGTCGAACACGCCCCATAGATCCCGAACATCGGGAACTGCAGGCCCATGCTCCCAAACGAGGTGGCAATCAGCTGCCCCAAAAGGTCTCCGCCAAAATAATAGCGGATCTCCTCCTGTGAAAGCCCGCTCTTTTCAATCGCAAGCTTGGAGGCTCTGGTCTGCAATTCACTCTCGGCTTCCTCCCAGTTCTTCTTTCCAAGCATGGAATCCATCTCAATCTTGTCGAAATACGTGCCTAGCGGCCCGTCCCCTTCCTTTTTTCCCACCACCGAGGCGGCGGACAGCACAAAGGGCGGGGCTTCAAACAGGACACTTGCCCTGCCAGCCTGCTTTTTCCCCATGCAAGCTTCCCTCCTATCTGGTCATTTGTACTATTACTTTGTCCAGACGAGGGAGATTCTATACCTTTTTCGCCTTTTGTCCCTGGTTTTCCAATTCCTTCCAGCTTGTACATGCCATTCAGCTAAGATGTTTTACAGATTTACCGTTCTTTTCCGGCACGAAATTCTTCCAGCCGCGTCAAAACCGCTCTCCCATCAATACCGAAGCAGCAAAAAATTACTCGTAAGCCCCGCCGCTGTCCCGATTAGAATTGCCGGCTCGCCCCGTCGGATGAGGCCCTCGTCGATTGCCTCACTTAAAGCATACGGAACCGACGCCGAGACCATATTCCCATAACGCTCCACGCGGTCAAAGTAAGTTCCCTTCGGGAAGCCAAGGCGTGGCATGATCACGCTCAACGCCCGGCTTGCCTGATGCGGAATCACAAGCCGGACTTCAGACCGGTCAATTCCGGCCTCCTCCATACACGCATGGATAAATGGCGGAAGATTCTTTGCACACAGCTTCAAAATCTTTTTTCCCTTCATATCAAAATAGTAGTCCTCCCGGTTTTCCTCGTTCATGCAAAACGCCGTAAGAAGCCCGCAGCCACCCCGAATCTCCGTATCATGCGCGCCCTCCGACCAGGTTCTTTGGCGGCTGTAAAGGATTGCAGCCCCCTCCTCCTCCCCGGCCTTTACAAGCACGCAGGCGGCTGAGGCGTCGGAAAACAGCTCAAAGCTCTCCTTCTGGTTCGGATTTAAAGCCGCCGAGGCCGTATCGCCGGAAACGATCAGCACACGTTCATACCGCCCCGCCTCGATCATACACGACATCACGTCAAGCGCCGTGATAAAGCTCGTGCAGGTCGTATTGATGTCCATGGCCGGAATCTCCAGTCCCTTTGCAATGCGCTCGTGTAGAAGTGCCGCATTGCAGGGGATCGCCTGTAACGGTGTTGCCGCCGCGCAAACCATGCAGTCTATGTCCTCAATCGCCATGCCGGCCGTTTCGAGCGCTTCCCTAGCCGCTCTTTCCTCTAAATCAAGAAGTGTCTCACCTGCTTGCAGACGGTAGCGTGTCTGCCCGTCAAATTCCAGCCTTTCTCCGGCCAATGCACGGCCCATGCCGGCTATTTTTACCCTTCGATCCCTCATTTTTTCTCCCTCATACTTCCGTTTTGTTACGGTTCCGTTTCCTTCACTGTTATTAAATTCCTTTCCTGCGGATTCGCTCCACCCGTTTCAGCTTCCTTCCCGGCTCTCTGCTATACGGCATGAAATCCACAGGCGGCAGCACAAAGCCAAGCTCTGCGGAAAGCCGCAAAAGCTCCTCCTCCACCCGCTTCTCCCCGGCTTTTGTCAGATCCGCGTATACTGTAAGCGTCCTATCCTCCCTCTGCACGATGCGGTAATCGCCGGGCTCTGCCTTCCAGATCGGCACCTCTCCTTCCGCAAACAGCAGGCAGCGCCTGATGAAATCCGGAAAAACAGTCCGTTCCTCCCCTGTCGGGCCCGGGAAGCAAAAGACGTCATCTTCTCTCCCTTCAATCTTTTCCAGGGCCAGGTGCGGGCTTTTGCAGGCGCAGCCGCCCGTTTTCTCTACCAGAATATCGTTTAAACGATAGCGGATAATCGGCTGCAGCCTCCTCTCGAAATCCGTCACCACCGGCACAAACCGCTTTTCATCGAGATATTCTCTCTCAATCTGTACAATGTCTTCATTTATATGCAGCGTACCGAAGCGGCAGGTGGAGGCTAAAAATCCTTCCGTGCACTGATATACCTGATGGATAACAGGCAGGCCGAACGCCTCTTTAAGCCGGCTCTCATCCTCCTTTTCAAGCACTTCCGCGATGGAGATCACCATGTTCGGCAAAAGCGTAAGCCGCCCCGCCTTCTTTTCCCCTGCCAGCATAAGCAGCACAGACGGCTGTCCCACAAGAATCTTTGGGCAGAGTGCTTGGAGTTTTTCCATATGCACGCCCATATCCTTGGAAATGTCAAAAAAACACAGACGAATCCGGCCTGTATTGACCGCCTGATAGAGATTGCTGTCTGCCCGCATGAAAAAGGCGATGGAATGCCGGCCCAAAATGCTGCCCGGCAAAAATTTTGCCAGCACATACCCGGCCCATCTTGCCGTCTCCTTCTCCGAAACCAAAAAAATGCCTCTCTGTCCCGATGTGCCTGAGCTTAATCCCACCGTAACACCGCGAAGCTTCGGAGAAAATTCCCGATTCCGCTCCGCCTGCACGGCAAACTGCTCCGCCTCCTTTCGGCTGATCCCGGCTGTATTCAGTTCACTGAAATGCTTTGTCATGAAGGATTTATCAATTTTCGGATAATCCTCCAATCTCTTAAGTCCCCGGTATACAGGCGAATGCCCCGCCACATACGCGAGATGCCGCTTAAGCCGCCTTTCCTGCCGTTTCTCAAGCGCCTCCCGGCTTCTCTCCCGAAGCCGGTATTTATAGTACAGATAGTATTTCAGGATATCAAAGGCCTTCGCCATATGACCGCTCCTTCCCCACATCATGCGAAAACACAAGCTGAATCTTTGGGTAATCGCGTTTTAGCCGGCTAAGGCGCTCTGCCGTCTCCCGATAGTCTGTATAATTCTTCTGGATGAGGCGTGCCGCAAGCCGCATTTTCGGAGTATCCCCCAGCAAATCCGCGCCCCAGCAGGCATCCGCCGCCAAAAACAGAGAGCAGTCAGGCAGCCACAGCCCGAGCTGCCCATCACAATGGCCGGGAAGGCATACTCCGATCACGCTTCCGTCATCGAACAGGTCATATACCTCCTCAAAATACCGGCACAGGAAATGATCCCGCAGGCGGTTTTTCGGCTCCCGTTCTGCCAGGATACTGCCCTTGGGCGGCAAAAGCTCCCCAAAAGAAAGCTTAAAAATTGACGCCTTTTTAACGGCCGCAAGCGTCTGGGGAAGGGCGGTCAGCGTATAGCCGGACAAGCCAAACAAGCCGCCGACATGATCCGGATGCGCATGGGACAGGATTACATGCTTCACGCTCTCTGCCGAAATCCCCCTCCTCTCGAGCTGCCTGACAATCGTCTGCTCTCTCGTCACAGAGACCGGATTCAGGAGGCAGTACAGCTTAAGAAGGAACCCTCCGTGCAGAATCCGCTCGGAATAGCCTGCATCATATAAAAGACAGCCCAGGCGCTTGTGCAAAATCAATACAGCGGCTGCCGGAAACCTGCGCCTCTTTGAAGGCCGCCCGTGAAACAAACGTGCCAGATTGTTGGTGCAAAAACCGCAGTGAAAGACAAAAACATCCGTCACCAATCCGGGCGGTCCGGAAGCCTTCCTGTACCATTCGCCATATTCCCGGATGGATTCTCCAAGTGTTTTCTCTGGCCTGTAGCCCAAAATTTCTTTCGCGCGGCTGATATCCATTGTCTGCGAAAAAGCCAGCGTGCAGACCGTATACCGCGTAAGCGGCGGCTCACACTTCGGTCTAAAGATCCGATACCCCTTCTCCAAAACGGCCGCCGCACAATAAAGCACATGAAACGGAAGACGTCGGTAGTTAGGTGTCTCTCCGGCTGCCGCAAGGAAGCGTTCCAGCAAATCCTTAAACTCTGCCGGTTCGCCGTTTGTGATATTAAATATCCCGCCCTCTGCGCCTTTTGCAGTCATCGCCAGGCGGCATGCCAGCGCCGCGTTTTCTACACTGGTCATGTCTACCAGGTTTTTCCCGTCTCGAAACAGCGGAATCCCAACCGTCCGGTTGGCCCGCATAAGCCTCGGCACCAGGCTTGTGTCCCCGACGCCGATTAAGCCCCGTGGCCGTAAAATCACGACCGGCACGGCCTTTTGACAGAGCAGAAGCTGCTCGGCCAAAAGCTTCGAGCGGATATAGTGGTTCAGCGTATTTTTCTTAGGCGCCTGCTCCTCTTTTATTTCAAATCGATCCTTTTTGCCGGAATACACGCTCGGCGAGGAGACATAGACCAGGCGTTTGACACCGTATTTCCTACAAAGTCTCAAAATCGTTTTCGTTCCCAGCACATTCGTCCGATAAAAATCCTCCCACGAACCCCACACCGACGAGAGGGCCCCTGCATGGATCACATAATCGGCCTCTTTTACATATGCGGCACAGCATTTTGCATCCGTAAAATCACCCTCGCAGAATACGGCTCCAAGCGACGCAAGAAGACATCCCCGCTCCCGGTTGCGCCCCAGCGCCAGAACCCGGTATTCGCGCATCAGGCGCTTTACCAGATATTCGCCCAAAAAGCCTGTGGCGCCCGTCACTAAAACGGTCTCTTTTCTTCCTTCCATTTCTTTCCCTTACCCCCTCTCTTGGCGTCTTGATCAAAAGCCGCTCTGCCCTGTAGTCATATGTCCTTATCAGCCTTTTCCTTAAGCTCTCATCCCATCGCGAAGGAAGCGAAAGCACCTCGTTTGCTTCCTCACGCAGCCGCCCCGGATTGTGAAGGAGCTTTCCAAATCCCAGCCGTTCGAACCGCCGCGCGTTTAGGGCCTGCTCTCCCTGCTGCGGGCAGAACAGGCATGGCACGCCGTAATACAGTGCCTCGTGAATGCTGTTTAGCCCCCCGGCCGTAATAAACAGGGCCGCACGCTTTAAAACGGTTTTTTGATCCACAAACCGCCGCACGATAAAATTGGGCGGCAGTTTTGCACGCCCGGCTTGCGCCATATCCCACACCAGTACCACCGGCATTCGGTCTGAGTCAAACGCTTTGACGAGTGCATGCAGCAGGCCGGCATTCCGATTGAAAATAGTTCCCAGCGAGACATAGATGAGCGGGGCAGAAGGCAGTATCCGCTCTGCTTTTATCAGGCATCTCCTGTGCACCGCCAACGGTCCCAAAAACAGCCATTTTTTTCCGAACAGGCGGCCTCCCGGCTGAAATTGCCTGGAATACGCCGCAAAATTTCGTGTTCCCTGGTTCATCAAAACAGGCAGCAGACCGAGGGAGCTAAGTCCATACTGTTTTTTAAGCCGGCTACGCGCCTGCAGAGCCGGCCGAAGTTCTTTCGTGTCCTTAAGAAGCCCGGCCGAAAAGCTCCTCATATAGGCAAAAAAGCCCGCATCAAACAGCCGGCCTATCGCCGCGATATGATAAAATGCATATCCAGGGACACCTAAAAGCTCACTCACGGCCCGTCCCCACAAGGCGAGCGAATCGAAAACCACCGCCTGCGGATGCATGGCGGCCGCCTCCGTTACAAGTCCGCAAAGCATAGAATCCGTATACTCCAGAGTCACACGATACAGGCGCAAAAGCCTTGCCCCATCCCGCAGATCAAGCTCATTTTGCCGAAACGGATAGGCCCGAAAGACACAGCCGCCTGCCTCGATCTCCTCCCGAAACGCCTCCGTCGAATAATATACAACCCGCATGCCCTGCCTCGAAAGCCTCCCTGCCAGAACAAGGCTCGCATAAAGATGTCCATAAGCGGGAATTCCGTATATAAGGACGGTCCGTACTGCGTTTTCTTCCATGTAAGCTTCCTCCTGGCCGGCATTTTTTGTGCATCAAGGCGCCGCAGCCGAAACATTCTCCCGGCTGCGGCGCCCCGTCTCACGCGCTCTCGTCCGATACGCGGGCACACTCTCTAAATTTCATATCTCAAACCGTCTGATACTTCGCCACAAAGACCTGGAACGTGTCGGTTCCCTTGATTTCCTTTCCGGCAGAGATCGTCGCATTCTTATCCGTAATTACATACTCCACATGGGCATTCTCACCGATCTCTGTATCCTGCATCAGGATACAGTTTTTGACCCTTGCACCCTTTTTGATTTTGACTCCCCTGAACAGGATGCTGTTTTCCACTTCACCCTCGATCACGCAACCGTCCGCCACCAGGATGTTCGTCCCTTTGGAGCCGTTTATGTAGCGCGTCGGATTGTCGTCACGGATCTTTGTATAGATTGGATTTCCCTCAAACAGGGCATCCAGGTTTTTGTCATCCAAAAGCTTCATATTTTCCTCAAAGTAGCTGCGCATGTTCGTGATTCGCGCCGCATACCCTTCGTACTTAAATGCCTGTACATTCAGCCGATCCAGACGTGGAGCCAGGATGTCACGCTCAAAATATACCAAGCCGCGGACAAACGCCGTATGAATCTGATTGATCAAAAGCTCACGGTCGATGACGTAAATATTCGTCGAGAAATTCTGAGGCCCATCCTCTTTTAAGTTTACATAAATTTTCTCCACACGCGTCCCGTTGAGTTTTAAGGTGTAAAAGAAGTCCCTGCTTAAATCCTCCTCCTTCTCAGTTTCCGGAAGCATATCCTCCGTATAGGCAATCGTGACGTCTGCCTTGCTCGCAACATGCGCATCAATCAGCGCGCGGAAATCAAAATTGGCAGCGATATTTGCATCGGCCATCACTACATATTTCTCCTTCTGATCCTGAAGGAATGAGAGAACACTCGCAAGCGCCTCCACACGGCCGTTGTAGATCTTGATATTCTTCTCGGCAAACGGCGGGACTATATTCAGGCCTCCGTTTTTTCTTGTCAGGTCCCACTCACGGCCCGAACCTAAATGATCCATCAGGGAATGGTAATTTTTCCGGACGATGATCGAAACATTGTCAATCCCGCAGTTTACCATACTGGATAGGATAAAGTCCACCATACGGTAGCGGCCTCCAAACGGAATCGACGCCATCAGGCGCTCGCTGACCAGCTCCGGTACAAGACTGTCATAGCTGTTCGGGAAAATGATGCCCAGTGCATCTGCGTTGGAATTTACCATCTTTCTTCACCGCCTTCTACATTTTTATTGATCATGGCATCCGGTCCGATCTTTGCACCCGCACCGATTACAACGCCCGAACCGACCGTTGCAACGCCCTTTTCGCCCTCGTTTGGCATCGCGCCCACCACGGCGTTCTCTCCGATCACCACGTTTTCCGCAATGATACAGTGCTCCACGACTGCGCCTGCCTTGATGACCGTTCCGCCCATAACGACCGCATCCTCCACCTTTGCACCGGCCTCAACTTTCACGCCGGCAAATAGAATCGAGTGCTTAATGCTCCCGTGAATCCGGCAGCCGTCGGTAATCATCGAATTTTCCACAACCGCATCCGCACCGAGCTTATGGCCCGTCATGCCGCTGTTGCGGCTGTAGATTTTCCAGTTTTCATCGAAAATGTTGATCCCGCTGTTCTCCGGGTCCAAAACCTCCATATTGGCCTCCCAAAGTGAGGAGATGGTCCCGACATCCTTCCAGTAGCCGTCAAAATGGTAGGCGTACATGTTCCGGCCATCCCGGAGCAGATTCGGAATAATGTTGTTCCCAAAATCATTTTCAGAATTCGGGTCCGCCTCATCCTCGACCAGATATTTCCTTAATATATCCCAGTTGAAAATATAAATGCCCATGGACGCCAGATTGGATTTTGGGTTCTTCGGCTTCTCCTGGAACTCCGTGATCTTATCATTTTCATCCGCTACCATGAGTCCGAAGCGGGAGGCCTCCTCCCACGGCACCTCCATGACAGCCACGCTGAATTCTGCGTTCTTTTCTTTATGGAAACGCAGGAAATCACTGTAATCCTGCTTACAGATCTGGTCACCGGAGAGAATGATCACATACTGCGGATTATAGCGCTCGATGAACGGAATGTTCTGGTAAATCGCATTTGCCGTCCCTTTATACCAGTCGGAACCGGAGGCCTGCTGATAGGGTGGAAGAACATGGACACCGCCGTAAAGCCGATCCAGATCCCAGGGCTGGCCGTTCCCTATGTATTCATTCAACACCATCGGCTGATACTGCGTCAGGATTCCGACCGTATCAATACCGGAGTTTACGCAGTTCGACAGCGGAAAATCAATAATCCGGTACTTTCCGCCAAAAGGAACCGCTGGTTTTGCCAGCTTTTGTGTCAAAGCATAAAGGCGGGAGCCCTGGCCGCCGGCAAGAAGCATTGCAATCATTTCTTTAGCCATAATATTTCCCCCTGAAATAAATATACTGTTGGTGAAATTTTATCACAAAACCAAAAAAAATGATAGCGTTTTGTGCAAAATAATCAATTTTTTTTAGGAGGCCGAAAAAAGGCGGACCTTTAAGTCCGGTCTGGGAAACGGGACATGTGGCCGGCCCGGCTTCAATTCCTCCCAGGCGCTCCCCATGATGAGCTTGCTTTTTTTGCCTCGGGCGCGATAATCCAGGCGTTTTCGCATTGGTACATTTTTACACCGCCCCTATATTACTTTACATTTCAGGGGAGAATACCCTCCGTGAACAAAGGTATGGGAACGAAATATAATTGTATCGTTTAGCAGTCTTTAGTTTCACTGCATTTTTGACAGTCCATTCACATTTCCATATAATAGAGTTGTGCTATTGCTGAAGGAAATCAAAATAAGCGTAGTTTTCCGATCTCTCTTTTTTGTGCAAGTATTGAGAGGAAGATTTTTTCAAATACCTTAACCTCCTTTGTTCTTAATACGGTTGGCGAACCAGCATGATTGTAACACAGGAGGTTTTTTACTGTAAGCTAAAGCTTCTCCCACCACCCGCATAGCAGGTGGTTTTTTTGTTTTCAAAGTTCCGTTTTTCGGAACACGAAAAACGGAACTTTGAAAACAGGCCCTTGGCCTACAACAAAAAAATCCCTGCCGTATCAGCAGCAGCGGCTTTTTGATGATCCTGATTATGGAATTTTTCACAGCTGATCCACCAAATCCGCTGCCAAATCAATATCACTTTTCTCGCGAGATACTACCTGTGAACAGCAACAAATATACCACATTCTCATAGTAGATGTATTCAAGCTTCAGAATCGAACCGATTTGGCCGACCTGTAAAGCTTTCGGTCGGCCTTTCGTAAATCGATTCATTCATCAATTCTTCTGTTTCGTTATCCTTAATCCAGCTTGCGGATAGTTATGGATGAGTTAGAAAACTGTCCATACATAGTCTCCGTCACCAATGCGATCTCAACTGGTGCGTCAGTTACTGTTATAAATGTGGTTCCGGAAAGATCCACCTTATGATCTGCCCCACTGACAGTCGCTAAGGAAGTTGTTCCAGGAATTACATCAAAATTAGCGGTAAGATGCACACCGACTAGAACCGGCGGATTAGCAGTGGCCGAATTAGTGCCAATCGTATGATACGAAATCTCATAAGTTCCGTTTGCCACCAGGGAAAACTTACCGATATTCATAGGATGCACAATATCCGTGCCCTTGATAAGCAAAGAATTTGTAAAGTAAATGAGCCCATTCCTTCCCGGAGCCTGCGCTGCATCACTAACTGACATCAACGCATGCAGCACAGGCGCTGGAGCAGAGAGGCCGGCTGGACCAGCTGGGCCGGTGGGGCCAGTAACTCCCGCTGGGCCGGCGGCTCCTGGAGCTCCCGTTGCTCCCGTTGGACCGGTTGCCCCCGCTGGGCCTGTTGCTCCCGCTGGGCCGGTCGCTCCCATCGGGCCGGCGGCTCCTGGAGCTCCTGTTGC
>JAAWAR010000018.1 GCA_022792295.1 Lachnospiraceae bacterium | reverse complement strand
TGTAACACATGTATTGTAATCCTACACGCACTGCATGGCGGCCTGCATTTTTTACTTGACATCCCTTATAAAACCCTGTATGATTAGAATAGTGTGAAAAATTGTTATAGAGGAACCTATCGTTTTCATGCAAATGTATATATGACCACTTCCTCTGCCGGGAGCACTGGAAGGAATGCCCACACGGACAGGCGGGTCAAGTGCCGGCGCGGGAAACCGCATTATTGATTGAGTTAAAAGCTCAAATTTTATAAGTTGATTACTTTATAATCAGTGTGAAAACACATCATCTTGTGAAACGGTCAATAAACGCAGGGACAATATATTTGTGATTGCAGACTTGAAAACGATAACGGTTTTAATAAGGGCGCCGGAGGTGTTTTGCTCCGCACTCATAAAACAGGAATCGCCGGGCAGATGATGATGTCATCTGCTTTTTTTGTGTGCTGCACGAAAAAAGAACCGCGAAAGGAAGATGCTGCGAAAATGGACAGAGAGAAACAAAAGAGAGCGCCGATCTATGAGGCGCTGGAAGCGTTTAAAAGGAAACGGGTCGTTCCCTTTGATGTCCCGGGACATAAGCGCGGCCGGGGCAACCCCGAGCTTGTACAGCTTTTAGGAGAAAAGTGTGTCTCGCTCGATGTAAATTCCATGAAACCGCTCGACAACCTGTGTCATCCTGTCTCGGTCATCCGGGAAGCCGAGGAGCTTGCCGCAGACGCTTTCGGCGCGGCCGGAGCGTATCTCATGGTAGGCGGCACCACGTCTGCGGTCCAGAGCATGATCCTTTCGGTCTGCCAGGCCGGAGATAAAATCATCCTGCCGCGCAATGTCCATAAAAGCGTGATCAACGCGCTGGTGCTGTGCGGGGCAGTCCCGGTCTATGTAAATCCCCGGGTCAATCAGACCCTCGGCATCCCGCTCGGGATGGAGATAAAACGCTTACAGCATGCGATCCGGGAGAACCCTGATGCTGTGGCCGTGTTCATCAACAATCCGACCTATTACGGCATCTGTTCCGACATGAGAGCGATCGTCGCTCTGGCTCATGAAAGCGGGATGAAAGTGCTCGCCGATGAGGCGCACGGCACGCATCTTTACTTTGGAAACGGGCTTCCTGTTTCCGCGATTGCCGCGGGCGCCGATCTGTCTGCCGTCTCCATGCACAAATCCGGCGGCAGCCTCACGCAGAGCTCAATGCTCCTTTTAAATAAGGGCGTCAATTCCGACTACGTACGCCAGATCATCAATCTGACACAGACCACAAGCGCATCCTATCTTCTGCTCTCAAGCCTCGATATTTCCAGACGGAACCTTGCCCTGCGCGGCAAAGAATCCTTTGCCAAGGTCATGGATATGGCTGAGTATGCCAGGCGGGAAATCAATTCCATCGGCGGCTACTACGCCTACGGGAAAGAGCTGATAGACGAAGAAAGCGTCTTTGACTATGATGTGACCAAGCTTTCCGTCTACACACGCGGAATGGGACTCGCCGGAATCGAGGTCTATGACCTGCTGCGCGACGAGTACGACATTCAGATCGAGTTTGGCGACATCAGCAATATTTTAGCCTACATTTCCATCGGGGACCGCATCCAGGACATCGAACGGCTTGTGGGTGCGTTAGCCGACATCGAACGGCTCTACAAAAAGGACGGGACCGGACTTCTTTCGGGCGAGTACGTCAATCCGCAGGTCGTCATGTCGCCGCAGAAGGCATTTTACTCCGAAAAGCTCTCTCTCCCGGTGCGTAAATCGGCCGGCAGAGTTTGTGCGGAGTTTGTCATGTGCTATCCGCCCGGCATCCCGATTCTTGCGCCCGGGGAACGGATTACCGACGATATTGTCCAATATATTCTTTATGCCAAGGAAAAGGGCTGCTCCATGCAGGGAACGGAGGACCCGGCCATCGAGCATCTGATGGTCCTGGCAGATTAACAAGGGAGACAGCTTATGGAATTCTGGTTTGCGGAACTGCACACGGCCAACGTAAAACTCAATGTACGCATCGAAAAACAGCTTTTTTCCGGGGAAAGCGAATACCAGCGGATCGACGTATTCGATTCCGAAGAATTTGGGCGCTTCGTTTCCTTAGATGGGGAAATTGTATTCTCGGAAAAGGACGAATTTATCTATGACGAGATGGTAACACATGTGCCAATGGCGGTTCATCCCCGGGTAAAAGACGTATTAATCATCGGCGGAGGCGACGGAGGAGTCGCAAAGGAGCTTTTACAGTATCCGTCTATAGAGCATATCGACGTGGTCGAGACCGATGAGATGTTTGTGGATGTGTGCCGCCGTTTTTTCCCGGAAGTGGCCTGCGCGCTTGACGATACGCGCGTAAGGGTTCATTATGACGACGGCCTGCGGTTTCTTCGGAACAAAAAGGAGCAGTACGATCTCATCATCAACGATTCCACAGATCCCTTCGGCCACACCGAAGGGCTGTTTACAAAAGAATTTTATGGGAGCTGTTATAGTACACTTAAGGCAGACGGCATCATGGTCTACCAGCACGGCAGCCCCTTTTACGACGAAGACGAGCTGGCCTGCCGCAGCATGCACCGCAAGGCATTCCGCTCCTTTCCCATAAGCCGCGTCTATCAGGCCCATATTCCAACCTGTCCGTCAGGCTACTGGCTGTTCGGCTTTGCCTCAAAAAAATACCATCCGCTGAAGGATTTCCGTCCGGATGCCTGGAATGCACTTCATATCGAAACCTGGTACTATACGACCCACCTCCACACGGGCGCCTTCATGCTCCCGAAATATGTGGAGGACCTTTTAGAGGAGGAGGAACAAATAAAATGAGCAGACTCATGATCATCGGCTGCGGGGGCGTCGCCTCCGTGGCGATCCACAAATGTTGTCAAAACAGCGAGGTCTTTTCTGATCTTCTGATTGCAAGCCGGACATTATCCAAATGTGACGCCTTAAAAGAAAAGCTTGCCGGTACGACCGACACTCACATCTCGACGGCGCAGGTCAATGCTGACAGCGTGGACGAGCTCGTATCGCTTATAAACGGGTACAAGCCAGACGCAGTCCTAAACGTGGCTCTCCCCTATCAGGACCTGACGATCATGGACGCGTGCATAAGGGCCGGCGTCCACTATATCGACACGGCCAACTATGAACCCGAGGATACGGATGATCCCGCATGGCGCGCCATCTATGAAAAGCGCTGTAAAGAATCGGGTTTTACGGCCTACTTTGACTAGTCCTGGCAGTGGGCCTACCGGGAAAAATTTCAAAAGGCCGGGCTCATAGCGCTTTTAGGCACAGGCTTTGACCCGGGCGTGACCAGCGTGTTTTCTGCCTATGCTCTCAAACACTATTTTGACGAGATCCACACGATCGACATTTTAGACTGCAACGGCGGCGACCATGGCTATCCTTTTGCGACCAACTTCAATCCCGAGATCAACCTGCGCGAGGTGTCCGCCAACGGCTCCTACTGGGAAAACGGCCGTTGGGTGGAGACGAAGCCCATGGAGATCAAGCGTGTCTACGACTTCCCGCAGGTAGGCGTAAAGGACATGTATCTTCTGCATCATGAAGAAATCGAGTCGCTTGCCAAAAATATCCCGGGCGTAAAGCGGATTCGCTTCTTCATGACCTTTGGCCAAAGCTATCTGACTCATATGAAATGCCTGGAAAACGTCGGCATGCTGTCCACCTCTCCCGTCGAATTTGACGGAAAAAAGATCGTGCCGATCCAGTTTTTGAAGGCGCTTTTGCCGGATCCTGCCTCCCTTGGACCGCGGACCGTCGGCAAGACAAATATCGGCTGCATCTTTACAGGCATAAAGGATGGCCGGGAGAAAACCGTTTATATCTATAATGTCTGTGACCATCAGGCGTGCTACCGAGAGGTCGGCTCCCAGGCCATTTCCTACACGACCGGTGTCCCGGCCATGATCGGCGCCATGATGGTGCTCACAAAAACCTGGAACGGCGCCGGCGTTTTCAATGTAGAAGAATTTGATCCTGACCCGTATATGGAAGCCCTGAACCAATGGGGGCTCCCCTGGGTGGTCGATGAAAATCCGCAGACGGTCGAATAAGCCATGGACCTTCATACACTTCCTACGCCCTGCTACGTGATTGATGAGGCGAGGCTTTTAAAAAATCTCAGGCTATTAAAACGGGTCCGCGAGGAGACCGGCTGCCGGATCCTGCTCGCGCAGAAGGCATTCTCCTGCTTTTACGAGTATCCGTTAATCGGAGAATACCTGGACGGCGCCACGGCCAGCGGCCTGTTTGAGGCACAGCTTAGTCATGAGGAAATGGGGAAGGAGAATCACGTTTTTTCCCCCGCATACCGGGCAGATGAGCTGGATGCGCTTACAAGGCTCTGCAGCCACATCGTTTTCAACTCCTTCTCGCAGCTTGAAAAATTTTATCCGCTCTGCAGGGAACGGCACGTCCATGTGGGGATCCGCATCAATCCCGAATGCTCAACGCAGGGGGAATGTGCAATCTATGACCCCTGCGCTGCGGGAAGCCGGCTGGGCGTCACACGCTCCGCTTTCCGGGCGGAGCTCGCGCCGCTTCTTTCCGGGCTGCATTTTCATACACTCTGTGAACAGGATTCCGACGCACTCGAAGTGACGCTCGACGCACTCGAGGAACGGTTCGGCGACATCTTAAGCCTGCCGAACATCCAGTGGCTCAACATGGGCGGCGGCCACCATATCACACGGCCGGATTATGACCTTGCCCGGCTTTTTCGCTGTATCCGGCGGATGCAAAACCGCTATGGCGTCACGGTTTATCTCGAACCGGGCGAGGCAGTCGCTTTAAATGCCGGCTATCTGGTAACGGAAATCATGGATATTGTGACAAACGGAATCGACACGCTGATTCTCGATGCGTCAGCCGCCTGCCATATGCCGGATGTACTGGAAATGCCCTATCGTCCCCCGCTTCACGGCGCAGGGCTTCCCGGTGAAAAGCCGTATACGTACAGGCTTGCCTCGCGCACCTGCCTGGCAGGCGATGTCATCGGGGATTATTCCTTTGACCACAGACCAAAACCCGGCGACCGGCTCTGCTTTGAGGATATGGCCATCTACTCCATGGTCAAAAACAACACCTTCAACGGAATGGCACTGCCGGCCATTGCGGTTTTCACCCGTAACGGCCGCTTAAAGATCATCCGGACGTTTGGATACGCAGATTTTAAGGGGCGGCTGGCCTAACGGTACGGGAAAAGCCGAACCGTTTCCAATTCGACGGAAGGAGATACGTAAAGTGACGGTTAAACGACTGACCGGCCAGCCGGCTGCGGACGGCTTTTGCATGCCGGGAGAATTTGAAGCCCACAGCGGCTGTATCATGATCTGGCCCAAACGCCCCGGGAGCTGGAATTATGGGGCTGTAAAAGCCAGAGAAGCGTTTGCGGCGGTGGCGCGGGCAATCGCAGAAAGCGAACCCGTCTATATGCTGGCCGCCCCCGATGTGGCAAATAACGCACGGACACTCCTCGCCGGTCCGGGAAAAAACGGTACGGCCTGCCAGATTCAGGTTATCGAAATCGATTCGGATGACGCCTGGGCCAGGGATGTGGCACCGACCTTTGTCCGCAGCCAAACGGGAGAAATCCGCGGGATCGACTGGGCCTTCAACGCCTGGGGCGGCGCCATTGACGGCTTGTACGCACATTGGGAAAAGGACGACCTGGTCGCCAGACGCTTCTGCGAATGGCTGGGCTGCAGCTGTTATGATGCACATCCATTCGTCCTGGAAGGCGGCTCTATCCATTCCGACGGGCAAGGGACGGTTCTCGTCACGGAGGCCTGCCTTTTAAGCGCCGGCCGCAATCCGTCGCTTTCAAAGGCACAGATCGAGGAATGTCTAATGTCCTGGCTCGGCGCAGAAACAATCATCTGGCTCCCCCGCGGGATTTACAAAGACGAGACCAACGAGCATGTAGACAATATCTGCGCTTTCGTACGCCCCGCAGAAGTCGTCCTGGCCTGGACGGAGGATAAGGAGGACCCGCAGTATGCGCTCTCCATGGCCTGCTATGCGGTCCTCTCGGAGGCAAGGGATGCACGCGGGAGGCGCTTTCTCATCCATAAGCTGCCGATTCCGGCAAAGCCGGTCTGCATTCAGGAGGAGGATTTAAAGGGATATGTGTTTGAACCCGGAGAGGATGTCCGTGAGGCCGGCGAACGCCTGGCGGCCAGCTATGTGAACTTTTATATCTCCAACGGCGGCGTGATCGTCCCGCAGTTTGGAGATGAGAATGACCCTATTGCCGTGACGCTCTTAACACGTCTGTTCCCGGAACGGAATGTCTGTCCGATCCCGGCAAGGGAGATTCTTTTGGGCGGCGGGAATATTCACTGTATCACTCAGCAGATCCCGGCCTTCACACCCCATAGTTTGGAAAAAAGAAAGGAGAACGGAGAATGCGAAGCGTAACCGTCGCGGCCGTCCAGATGCACTGTACGGCGTCTGTCAAGGAGAATCTCGCACGCGCCGACAAACTCGTCCGGAATGCGGCGGCCACAGGCGCACAGATTATTTTGCTCCCGGAGCTCTTTGAACGGCCGTATTTTTGCCAGGAACGGCAGTACGCCTATTATGAATACGCAAAGCCTTTAGAGGAAAACGATGCCGTCCGCCATTTTGCGGCCGTGGCAAGGGAGCTCTCTGTCGTGCTTCCCGTCAGCTTCTACGAAAAAGACAAGAACCGCCTGTTCAATACGGTGGCGGTCCTTGACGCAGACGGGCAGTGCCTCGGAATCTACCGCAAGACACACATCCCGGACGATCATTATTACCAGGAAAAATTTTACTTTACCCCCGGAGATACAGGCTTTCGGGCGTTTAAAACTCGCTATGCGACAATCGGCGTCGGCATCTGCTGGGATCAGTGGTTCCCGGAATCAGCCCGTCTCATGGCCGTAAGGGGGGCCGAGCTCCTGTTTTATCCGACGGCAATCGGCAGTGAACCGATCCTCTCGGTTGACAGCATGCCGCACTGGCAGCGTGTCATGCAGGGGCATTCGGCTGCCAATCTGATGCCCGTCATCGCGGCAAACCGAACCGGAACCGAATGTGTACTCCCCTGCGAGGCCAACGGAAACCAATCTTCGGCCCTTACCTTTTATGGCTCCTCGTTCATCACGGACGGAAGTGGTGCGCTTTTAAAAACCATGGATCGCGAGAGTGACGGTTTTATCGCCTGTCCCTTCGATCTGGACGCGCTCGAAACCGAACGCCTCTCCTGGGGCCTGTTCCGTGACCGAAGGCCCGAACTGTACCAGGAATAAGGGTCAGCCCTTATTCCGTAAGCCTCGGTCCGATCTCTTTCGGGATCGGGCAGTCGTACGTTCCGCCTGTCTCTGCAAGCCATTCCGCATGTGCCTTTTTAAGGAGTTCGGGCTCCTCAAAGAGCCGGATTCCGGCAAGCGCCATAGCTTTTCCGGCAGTCAGCATAGCCTTATGGGCAATCTCTGTATTCCCATGGGCGGCCATCTGCCAGGTATGGGCCGCCGTCCCGAAGGTGGCGGTTGCCGCCGTAAGCTGCGCCGTCGGCGTCACGTAGCTTGCGTCTCCGACATCGGTGGAACCGGCTTCGATCCCGCCGTTCCAGGTAAGCGGCGCGATCGTCGTATCCAGCGGCCGCTCCAGGAATTCGGCCTCCTTATCTGCACCGAACTGTTTTCGGATCTGCACCTTCTTTGCCTCCAGCTCCTCTGCGGTCGATGTCTCCGTCAAAAACCGTTTTGCCAGTGCAAAATCCTCTGCATCAAACTCCGGTGCGCCGATTTCCTCAAACGCCTCCTGCAATACTGCGGAAAGCGTAGGATTCGGGATATAATCGGAAAGTCCGCCATAGAGCTCATACGTCATTTCCGTACCGGTCATTTTGGCGGCGCCCTCGGCCACGTCGATCACACGCTTATAGATCTCTTGTACTTGCCATGCCTTCGGTGCACGAATATAGTAGTGCACGCAGCTATGTCCCTGAACGACATTTGGCGCAATTCCCCCCACATCGCGGTATGCATAGTGGATCCTCGCCTCCGGAATAATGTGCTCCCTCAGATAATTGACGCCTACACTCATAAGCTCGGCCGCATCCAAGGCGGAGCGCCCTTGCTCCGGTGCCGCCGCGGCATGGGAGGTAATGCCTTTAAAGCGGAAAAATACGCTGATATTGGCAAGTGTCGAGTATGTAATTACCGCGTTTACACAGTCGGGATGCCAGGTGAGCGCCGCATCTACGTCCGCAAAGATTCCTTCCCGGGCCATAATCGTCTTCCCGTTCCCCTTCTCCTCGCTCGGGCAGCCAAACAGAATTACGCTCCCTTTTCCAGGATTCTTTGCAAGATACTCCTTCAGCGCCAGCGCTGCGGCGAACGTACCGGCCCCCAAAAGGTTATGGCCGCATCCGTGTCCGTCGGGATTGTCCCCTGCTGCGGGCTTACGCACCGTGCAGCCGCCCTCCTGCGACAGCTCCGGCAGCGCATCGTATTCCGCAAGCAGCCCGATCACAGGCTTTCCCTCGCCGAAGCTCGCGGTAAACGCCGTCGGCATCCCGGCAATCCCCATTGTCACGGAAAATCCCTCCTGCTCCAGGACCTCTTTGTAGAGAGCCGCTGTCTTAAATTCGCAGAAACCAATCTCTGCAAACGCAAAGACCTGGTCACTCAGCTTTACGATCTGTTCCTTCTTTTCCTCCACTGTCTGTACGACTAATGCCTTTTGGTCCACTCGTTCTCTCCTTTCCTGCCGGCCGAATACCGGCTGTCTTTTTTGTATTTTCATTATAGCATTTCTGCCCGCGTTAAACAATTACATTTTGCCTTCCTTCCCATAGATCCGCAGCAAATTATTACGAAAAATTTAACGACAGCCCTATGTTTTTATAGCCATTTTGGAAGGAATGTGCTAGAATGTAAAAAAGCGGTATAAGGGGGGATTGAAATATGGCTGCGTTTGAAAAGCCGGGGGATCGAATGCCGGTTGCCGATCTGTTAGACCATGCGGTTTGCGAGATGACTTCCCAGATCGCAGGGTTGGAAATGCACCTTATTTCTGCTATCCCCGAGGATCTTTCGAATTGGAAAACTTTTCTGATCCGAGTAAAGGGCGATTATATGGCGACTGTTTTGATGAGTGCCGAGGATCCCGTCTTTTATGAAATTGCCCGAAACATGAAAAGGCAAAACGAAATTTCAAAGGCAGATATTGCCGTTTATGTGACCGAGTACTTCAATATTCTGGGCGGCTTCTTCGTCTCTGCCTTCAATCGTGGGCGGAATCTGAAAGCCCGGTTTGGAATCCCGGAATACTTGAAAAGAGCGTATATCCAAAATACGAATCTAAATCATGATGCAGTCCGCCTTTTTTATCAATGCGCATATGGGAAAGCTGTGGTCGATGCGATGGGATTTCCGTTCTAGCGTATTGAACCTGTATATCCGGCGATGCTGCGCAGGATATTTTTTCGTCGGCAAGGCTAAGGAGGGAGGCGATGCGGCGGTTCGTGCCAAACATGTGCCGCTGGCATACAGCACCGTTCACCGACGACAGCGCGATTCGATAGGAACTTACATAAGCAGGTTTGCCTGCATATACATGTGTCAGAATCAGCTTTTCACCGGAAAAATTTAAGAAGGAGTGAACGTTATGAAAAAAGTGATGATTGTGGATGATTCTCCCTTTGTCTATGAGACGATCGGCTCTTTTCTTGAGGGCTCCGAGTTTTGTATTGCGGGTTATGCAAAAAACGGGGAAGAAGCTCTCAGCATGTATGAGGAGATTCTCCCTGATCTTGTTACAATGGATATTATTCTTCCCGGTATGGATGGCCTTGAGACCTCCGCGGAAATTTTAAAAAAATGGCCGGATGCAAAAATCCTGATGATCAGTTCCCTTGCTTACAGCGATACGATTCTCGAAGCACGAGAGCTTGGAATCAAAACCTTCATCTGCAAACCGTTTAAGCGGGCAGGGCTCTTAGAGGCTCTGCAGGCCTGTGCCGAAACATAAAGAACCAGCAAAAAAGGGCTTTTAAAAAGGGAATTAGACCAATTCCCTTTTTAAAGCCCCTTTTTTATCTGGATTAGAAGCTTCCTACCACAAGCTCCCCTTTCTCTTTTGAATAATATACGTTGCATCTGGGTGTCGTATCACGGATGCAGAGCCGGCAGTGATCCAGGAAAATCTCTGTAATCCCATAGACCATGTCTCCACGCACGGAGCATTTGCTGTAATCAATGACCCTGCTCTCAAGTTCGTCGATCTTGGCCATCAGATTTCCCACCTGCTCTCTGTACACCTTTTCCTGTTTGGTCAACGTATCATACAATTCCCTGTTCTTTTCCGGTATGCTGGGCAGACTGTTCAAATACTTAAGGTTCTGTACGATTTTATCCAGCGTCTTTTTCGCCTCGGCCAAATCCTTTGCAACCTCGTTCGCGTTTTCCTTCTTCTGGACGGCTACTCCGACCTTAATAATCGTACATGCATCCGATTGGTTTCCGATCCGCTTTGCCTGTACGCTCTGCCCCGCGCGCAGCTTTCCGCCGATCAGGATTCCCTTACCCGTAAGTGCCTGTATGTTTCCGCCTGCGCGTACGTCGCAGTTGATCATTGCGCTGGCAATTACATCCCCTTCTGCGACAATCGTCGCCTGCTCAAGGAAACGGGAGCGTATGGAGCCCTTCGCAGTCAGGCTTCCGCCATTGGTTCCATTCATCCCCTTTGCCAGGATAATATCCTCTCCCGCGGACAGAACGGCTCCTTCCACCATACCCATTACGGTAAGTGTGCCTCCGGCTGTCACGGAAAAGCCCCGCAGGACCTCGCCGTTAATAAACACATTGCCGGCAAAGTTAATATTGCCAGTGGTATTGTCCACATCCCCGGTGATCGTTAACTGCGGCTCCACGCGGAACACATCATTATAGAAAGAAATGTCTCCGTCTTCATCCGCAAGCAGGGCACTTTTATCCTCATTCAGGACCGTGTTCTTTCCTTGCGGCACAGGCGGCATGCTTCCCTTCTCGGCGTGAACCTCATTTCCCATAACATCACGGCCATCCGTGCCTTCCTTGGGCTGCACGAATTCACAGATTACCTGGCCCTTCTGGACGGTTTGGAAGACACCCACATTTTTGTGATCAATGTTGCCCTTTTCATCCTCCTGCAGACGAATGACCTGCTCTCTGGAAAAATGATCGATTACTTGTCCATCCTCCCCCTTAATGGGAGCCGTTCCTCTTGCCACTGTAAAAATGCGGTGATACTCCCTGCCCTCTACGATCCTGGTAAGCACTGCCTCGTCAATCCCATACTGGATTCCGCAGTCAGAGACAGCCTTTAAAAGAGTCGCCTTTGTAAGCTCCGCACCATCCCCTACGGGCCCAAGACAATATACAAAGCCAGTCATTCTGTCGCTTGTGCAGAACGCTTTTGCCTCCGCATCCATGGAATTGATCGGCGGGGCCGTCTTTTCCTCTGTCTCCTCCTGCTCCAGCCATTGTCTGTAAAACTCAATCCGCTCAATGCGATTTTTCACCGCTTCCAAAATCGAATATACTCTTGGCGCCACTGCATCAAGATCCCCCGGAAATGCTTCGCTGTTTTGATTCAGTGCCCACAGCAAATACTCCTCTGAGCCGGGTTCGGGCTCTGGTTTTTCTGCCTGTCCCTTTTCATCGTCGGCCGCAGGCGTGTTTGCCTTGTCAATGGTAGCTGTTGGTTCCGTCGGGCCCGCTGTGCCTGCGCTTTCTTTGCCGGCATCAGAAAAAAGATGTTTCAGTTTATCAAACAGTGCCATTTTTATTCCCTCCAATTATAGTACAGGATAACAGTTCAGATACCTTCACCGTTACGAAAAGAGTTCTCTTTGCGTCAGCAGGGGACAGCCATGTCGGTTATGGACAGAGGGAATCCTACAGCATTTTCTCCACCAGTTCCATCAGTTCCTTTCCCATCTTCTCAGACTTTTTCTCGGAGTCCTCTAACGAATTTCCCTTCACGCCATAGTAAAATTTAATCTTTGGTTCGGTTCCCGACGGGCGGATGCAGATCCATGCCCCGTCATTCATGTCATAATAAAGAACATTTGAGGAAGGCAGGCCGGTAGACTTCACCGCGCCGGTCAAAACTTCTGTGACTGTATCTGCCCTGTAATCACGTACAAAGACCGTTTGATAGCCGCCAAGCTCCTTTGGCGGATTTTTCCGGAAGCTCTCCATGATGTCCTGAATCTTCTGCAGGCCCTCAATTCCCTTTAAGCCGATGGATTTGACGGTATCCCTGTAATAGCCGTATTTTTCATACAGCGCGAGCATCGCGTCCCAGAGTGTCATGCCCTTTTCTTTATAATAAGCAGCCGCCTCACAGAGCGCAGCCGTGGCGGAGATCGCATCCTTGTCACGGGCATAGGTACCGATCAGGCAGCCGTAGCTCTCCTCCATGCCGAACATGTAAGTCCCTTTCCCGGTCTGCTCCTCCTTTAAGATCTGCTGCCCGATATATTTAAAGCCGGTCAGTACTTCCACCAGTTCGCAGCCGTAGCCCGCAGCCACCGCATCTACCAGGTTCGTCGTCACAATGGATTTGATTACCTGGCCATCGGCCGGGATCGCTCCCTGTTTCTTTTTCTGGCTGAGAACATAATCACACAGCAGCGAGCCGGACATGTTGCCGGTAAGCGGGTGATATTCACCTGTTTGGGAATCCTTCACATAGACACCCAGCCTATCCGCATCTGGGTCTGTCGCCAGGACCAGATCCGCATTCTTTTCCTTCGCAAGCTTAAGTCCCAGTATAAATGCCTCCTCGGCCTCTGGGTTCGGATAGCTCACAGTCGGGAAATTTCCGTCGGGCAGTTCCTGCTCGGGAACCACATATACATTTTCGAATCCGATCTCCTTCATCACACGGCGCGCCGGAATATTGCCGGTTCCGTGGAGGGGCGTGTAAACGATCGTGATCTCCTTCTGCATGCGGTCGATTGCGTCCTGATTTACAACCTGCGCCTTCACTTGGGCGATATACAGATCGTCGATTTCCTGGCCGATGACCTGGTATTTTCCGGATTTTAAGGCTTCCTCCTCTGTCATTGTCTTCACGGCAGAAAGATCCTCGATCGCAAGCACCTCTGCGGTGACACCCTTGTCATGCGGCGGAGTAAACTGCGCACCATCCTCCCAGTATACTTTGTAACCGTTGTATTCCGGCGGGTTATGGCTGGCCGTGATATTGATTCCCGCAATACAGCCCAGTTCACGGACTGCAAACGAAAGCTCCGGCGTCGGACGAAGGGATTCGAATTTATATGCCTTAATACCGTTGGCTGCCAGCGTCATGGCCGCCTCCATCGCAAATTCGGGGGACATATGACGGGAATCGAATGCAATCGCCACGCCTTTCCCCTCTCCCCCCTGTTTGATGATGTAATTGGCAAGACCCTGGGTCGCGCGGCGTACCGTATAGATATTCATCCGATTGATGCCGGCGCCGATGACACCGCGCAGCCCGGCCGTCCCGAATTCCAGGTCCATATAAAAACGTTCCTTTATCTCCTTTTCGTCATCTGCGATGCCTCGAAGCTCCTGTTTAGTGGCCTCGTCAAAATATGGATGATCCAGCCATTCCTGGTAGATCTTTTTATAATCCTTCATGTACGTAAACTCCCCTCATTTATAATTTCCTGTTATCTATATGATAATTATATACTAAATTCAGGGAAAAATAAAGTATTTTATCACCGCCAGATTCCGGAAATAAAAGCCGCTCTTTTTTCCTGCTGTGCCTCAAGCCGTCTGATTTTTTCGGCATTTCTCGCGGGAATCCACGCCTTATTCGCATTATAATAAAAATTAATCTGCTTCCAGTATTTTTCCGGATATAGAAACAAATAATAAAGACACTTTTTCTCGACTGCAGACATCGGCAGGACCCGTTCATAAGCCTCAAGCATGGAAAAACCGAGCTTTTCGTCCCATTCATGCTTCTCCATCACTTTGCGCATAAAATAATACAAATCTTCCACCTGCAGTCCCAGATGCATTTTATTAAACTCTGTAAACGCCACATACGTTTTTCCCATCAGGATATGATGCTGATTGAGCTCCCCATGGCAGACAAAATACCCCTCGCGGATGTGCCGGCCCTCGCCTGCAAACAGGGTTTCCATGCCCCGTTTTGCTTCCAGGGCCTGCTCATAAAACCAGTCAAAATTTCGGATGACACAAAGCTCAAACTCATTTTTACGACGTTTGTCACGGATAAAAGTGCGTGCCTTTTTTAGCTCCCTGTTGTGGCGGCCCATCGCTTCATGCAGCGCCGGAGAGATCATGGACTTTAAATTCCACTCCTGGTCTTCCTCCACCTCGCGTAGCTGCCTGTGGAGGATGGCGATCTGACGCACGGCAGAGAGTATTTCCTGCATGTCCTTTAAATCACACTCTCTATCGACGTACCAGTCCTTCACCACGTGCCGGCTCCCGTCCTCGGCGGTCGATACAAGCTCCCCCTCACGGTTTCTTACATACTGGTCTACCCGCAGGCTGTCGAAATCGCGCACCGTGGCCAGTACCTTCTCCTCGAACTCCAGCCTTTTTACGCTTCCCTTATATTCTTTCAAAAGTTTCAGGCCCCGGTTCGTCTCAAAAATCCACGCGCCGCGGCCCTTCCTTAAATTTTCCACTTCCAACTCGTATTGGCCGATTACCTCCGTATTCCAGTCGTTCACATGCGTCCCCTCCATATCCCATCTAAGCTACTTCTAGGGTATGAACAAACCGCCTAAAATATGACCGGCATACCGGTTTTCTCGTAACAGTTACGTGCCCTCCCTGTCACATTTTATCTCCGCTTTCCAAGTTTCTCCAAAAGAAGCTCTTTCTGATTCAGCTTTGGCTTTTCAATCACCTGCTCAAATAAAAAACCGAGCGCCTCCCCGAGCTCCCGCCCGGGTTTCATGCCAAGTGCAAGCAGATCATCCCCAGAGACCGCCAGATCCTTCATGCGCACGCAGTCCCCATCCGCCACGATTTCCTTCCATAATTTCCGGATGCAGTGCACAGACCCGTCGCCCTCCATCGCCTTCAAGTGAAGAATCCCTTCAAACTGGCCGGGCGTCATGCGGCTTAACATACGGCGGATTTCGGTTTTTTCCGGGGCAAGAGGGGAGCAGAACCCGCCCGTCATAACGCGCACATGATCAATCGTCTCATTGTCAAGCTTCAAACCTTTTAAAATTTTCACACTCTCAGCAGGCGTCATATAGCGCAAAAAGCCGGCCCACCGCACGGATTTCTCCTGCGGCAGACCATACAGTCCGCAAAACGGCGCTTCGCCGGCCCTTTCTTTGGCCCGCGCAAATACCTCCGCAAAGCCTCCGGTCACAAATTCTGCAAGCCCTGCCTTCTCCACCAGCATAATTTTCTCCGGATGCGCCGAGAGCAGAAGCTTGGTAAGTTCAGTCTGAACCCGCTCTTTACTGACCTTGGAAAGGCTGTCTGCGAGCTCACAGGCGGCCTGCCAGGTTGCCTCCTCAATCGAAAAATCAAGCTGTGCAGAAAACCGGAGAGCCCGCAGAATCCGTAGCGCATCCTCCTGAAAACGGTCATGCGCCAGCCCCACACAGCGAATTATGCGGCCATACAGATCCGTTATCCCGCAAAATCGATCCACGATCCCCGTTTCATGGCTGTAGGCCATCGCATTGATCGTAAAATCCCGCCGTTTTAAGTCCTCCGTCAGATTTCTTGTAAACTCCACCGAGGCCGGATGCCGCCCGTCCCGGTACTCTCCGTCAATCCGGTAGGTCGTGACTTCATAACCCTTGTGATTCTTAAGGATAGTCACGGTGCCGTGCTGTAATCCCGTATCAATGGTTTTTGCAAATATCCGCTTAATCTCGGCGGGCTCTGCCGAAGTCGTGATGTCCCAGTCTTCGGGCTCACGGCCAAGAATTATATCCCGCACGCAGCCCCCGACCGCAAATGCCTCAAAGCCGTGCGCATGTATCCTTTCAATGATCCACTCCACCTCGTCCGGCATCGCAATGCGCATGAAGTCCTCCCCCTTCTTATTTTTATTCTATTCTGCGCAGAGCCGGGAGCAGCCGCCTTGCGACGACGGCTGCCAGAACACAAAGGATAAAATCCGGAAAAACCGTCAGCAGAAAACAGTTGACAAACACCACGCCAATGCCCACCGGGACATGGAGCACATAATTGCTGCACAGATAAAAATACAGCATACCGCAGGCATAATCCGCGAAAAGCCCCCAGACCGCCGCAGCTAAAAACCTCCAAAGCGCCGCTCCTCCTCCAAATCTCTCATAGACGGCGCCGGTCAAAAAGCCGGCTGCCGCAAAGCCGCCCAAAAAGCCAAAGGTCGGCTTTAACAGATACGACAGGCCGCCGCCTGTGGCAAAGATCGGGAAGCCGCAGAGCCCGACCGCCAGATAGGCGCATATGCTGATGAAGGCCCCCCTGGCTCCCAGGACAAACCCGGCCAGGAGGACAAAAAAGAACTGCAGTGTGATATGCATCTCAACCGGCTGGACCGGGATTGTGATCTTCATGAAGGCACCGGCAGCAATCAGCGCGGCAAACAGGCCCCCATACGCCAGCTCTGCCGCAGAGCAAGGGCGCTTAATATGCCTTCCCCCAGTACACCATCTTTGCTGCCGGCTTTTTGCAGCAGACGCAGGCCCCGGAGAGCGTTTCCTGCTTAAATGGAATGCAGCGCGAGGTGACACCGGCTTCTTCCTTCAGTTTCTCCTCACATTCCTGGCTGCCGCACCACATGGCCTTGATAAAGCCAGGCTTATTGTCGGCAAGATCTTTTAATTCTTCCATATCTGCCGCCGTATACGTATGGGCATCACGATGGCTGGCGGCACGTGCCAGCATGTCGCTCTGTATCGTCTCCAGAAGCGCGCCTACCTTTTCGGCAATCTCATCCAGCCGCACGGTGAGCTTCTCATGCGTATCCCGGCGGACCAGGATCGCCTGGCCGGCCTCGATGTCCTTCGGTCCCAGCTCCACGCGCACCGGAATGCCGCGCATCTCGGATTCGCTGAATTTCCAGCCCGGGCTCTTGTCCGTATCGTCTACCTTGACGCGGAAGCCAAAGAGCTGCTTTTCCACCTCGCGGGCCTTCTCAAGGACACCCTCCTGCTGCTGACGGATCGGCACGATCACCACCTGCGTCGGCGCCACTCTCGGCGGCAGCACCAGCCCCTCGTTATCGCCGTGGACCATGATGATCGCACCGATAATGCGGGTCGATAAGCCCCAGGAAGTCTGATGCACATATTTTAACTGGTTGTCCTTATCCGAATACTGGATCTCAAACGCCTTTGCGAAGCCGTCTCCGAAATTATGGCTTGTACCGGACTGCAGCGCCTTCCCGTCATGCATCAGTGCCTCGATCGTATAGGTGGACTCTGCTCCGGCAAACTTCTCCTTGTCTGTTTTCTGCCCGCGTACCACAGGGATCGCCAAAAACTCCTCACAAAAATCCGCATAAACGTTTAACATCTGAATGGTACGCTCCTCGGCTTCCTCGGCAGTCGCGTGCGCCGTGTGGCCCTCCTGCCACAAAAATTCCCTTGAGCGCAAAAACGGCCGTGTTGTCTTCTCCCAGCGCACTACGGAACACCACTGATTATATACCTTCGGCAGGTCGCGGTAGGACTGAATATCCCGCGCGTAGAAGTCGCAAAACAGTGTTTCTGAGGTCGGACGCACGCAGAGCCGTTCCTGCAGCGGCTCCAGCCCGCCGTGTGTCACCCAGGCCACCTCAGGGGCAAAGCCCTCCACATGATCCTTCTCCTTCTCCAAAAGGCTCTCCGGGATAAACAGCGGCATATATACATTTCTGACCCCCGCAGCTTTAAAACGCTTATCCAGTTCATGCTGAATATTCTCCCAGAGCGCGTAGCCGTCCGGCTTAATAACCATGCAGCCTTTCACACTGGCATAATCACACAGCTCCGCCTTTTTTACGACATCCGTATACCATTGTGCGAAATCCTCATCCATCGAGGTGATCGCTTCCACCATTTTTTTGTCCTTCGCCATGCTCGTTCTGTTCTCCTTTATCTTTTCTTTTATTTGGAAATCCTACTGGATTTTGAAGGGTTTGTCAAGTCCTGTGCGAATGCTTTTGTGCCAATCCGCACGCTTTTTCCCTCAGAGGCAAAGCCGCTTGTTTCGAATCCTCTTTGACGCGATCTCCTTGGCCTTTGGAACACGCCGTACCGCGCCTTTCTTCGATCTGTCCCAGAGCCGCTGCCGCAGTATCCGCAAGCGCTCCTTCCCGCCTTACACCATGCGTTCCGATCCCGGCAGCCGCATACCTCCTATATCCCGATTCTAGCACAGATCGCAGGACATGGCAAGCGCCGCAAACAGCTCTGCCGCCGTCTCTAAGACCGCGTCATTGAAATCATATTCTTTCGTATGAATCGGCGGATAGGCTTCTCCATTGCCGATATAAAAAATCGCCCCCGGACATACCTTTAAATAATAGCCAAAATCCTCGGACGCCCGAAACGAACACTCCATGGAAACAACCGGAAATCCGCACCGTGCCGCCGCCTTTCGCACGGCCGCCACTGCTCCGGGATCGTTTACCGTCTCCGGAAAAAAATCCTGCTCCGAAAAGGAAACCGTAAGCCCTTCCTCACCGGCAAGCCGCAGGGCCTCCGCCCGTATAGCCGTCTCCAGCCGCCGCAGATCCGCCTCATAATCTGCCCGCATCGTCATCGACACACTCCCATCCGAGGCTGCAATTCCAAAGTTTCGGCTCCCCACATCTACCTGCACCACCGTATTCAGGACAAAACCGGCATACTCCTTTTTTGAGGCTTTGGCCTCTGTAAAAAGAACCAGCCTTGCCAAAGCCGCCGCCGGGTTTTTCCCGTCTTTTGGCTGGCTCGCATGGGCCGGGCTCCCTGTCATCCGAACCGTAAAGCCCTTTGAGGTGCACTGCGCGACTCCTTCCTTTAGGACAATACTTCCTTGCGGATACCCGCTTATATTATGGAATGCATATACCCGCGAGATCCCTTTTTCGATGAGCAGCGCGGCGCACGCCGCCCCTCCTGCCCCAATCTCCTCGGCGTGCTGAAAGATAAAATACACATCCCGTTTCGCTCCCCGCCTGTCAATCTCCATGGCAAGCCCGGCCAGAGCCGCGCTGTGCCCGTCATGGCCGCATTTATGGCTCACGCCCTTGTTTTTGGAACCATAAGGCAGGGCGAGCCCCTCCTCCATTGGCAGAGCGTCGAAATCCGCACGAAACGCAATCCGCTCTGCGTCTTCTTGCCCGCACGGGTAATACGCATAAAACCACAGCCCACAGTCCACGACTGAAAGAGCCGTATTGTCTTTTATAAATTCCATCAGTCTCTGCTTCGTCCGTCTCTCCTGCATCGACAGTTCCGGGTCCGCATGCAGTTCATGGCGAAGCCGTGTAATCTTTTCTACTATTTCCCTCTCCATGCCGCACTCCTCCTTTTTGGCGTATGATTTGATATCCCCCGGACATTCTGCCTCTCCAAATGAAGGCGCCCGGTTTTCTATGGTAAGCGAAAAAAACATGCGCAGGTATACTCTCTGACGGGATTATAGCATACGACCCCCTGTTTTAACAATGCGCGGCGGCAAAGAAAATGCCCGTGGCAGACTGATATGCCACGGGCAATAAAATATGGTATTTCTCTGTCTTTAAAACATCCTCTCGATCCGGCCAAGTGCCTCCCAAAGGACCGCGTGCGTCACCGCAAAATTAATCCGGACAAAGCCTTCCCCTTCCTCTCCGAATTCTGTGCCATCCAAAAGAGAAATTCCGGCCTCATTTAAAAATTTCTCCGCCAGCCTTTCCTTTGACTGCCACGCCTTTCTGCAGTCGAGCCATAAAAGGAAACCGGCCTGCGGCATCACCGGCTCTAGCGGCAGGTTCTTCTCCTTGAAAAAGCTCATAATTCTGTTAAGATTTTCTTCCAAATAATCCGTAAGCTCACAAAGCCATTGATCCGCCTCTCCCCTTGCAATAGCTGTTACCGACGCAAGGCTGAAGGTGTTGACAGCATAGGAGTACCAGTAGGAATCAAATTCCCGCGCCCATATTTTGCGCAGCTCCGGATCCGCAATGGCCAGAACTGCATGCGGAAGACTCATGACATTAAAACCCTTGGACATGCTCATGACCTGAATGGAAATTTCTTGCGCTTCCTTTGACACAGCAAGAATCGGAATGTGGGAAACACCTTGATAGACTACCAGACAATGCACCTCATCCGAGATGATTCTGACCCCATACCGCCTGCAGATGTCAACTAAGCCGTCAAGCTCCTGTTTTAAAAAGACCTTTCCCGTAGGATTATGCGGATTGACCATAAGATACAGGGACGGCCTGTACTGCCGCACCTTATTCTCAAAATCCTCCAGATCAAGCTCATACCGCCCCTTTTGCAGGCGCAGCGGATTGGTAAGGAGCTTACGTCTCGCGCCCTCGATTACAACCTTAAGCGGGTCAAAATGCGGAGCCTGCATGAGGATCCAATCCCCCTCCTTTGAAAAAGCGTTTACCGCCATCCGGATCGCTCCTAACGTACCCGGGGAATCCGACAGCCATTCCTTTTCCACCTCAAGCCCATAATTCCTTTTATAAAAATCTCGGACTGCGTCATAATAGGTATCTGTCCTCTTTCTGTAATTGAAGGTATTTTCCTCCAATACCTCGGCGCACGCACGTTTTATACAGGGAGCGCATGCAAAGTCAAGATCGGCCGTTCCCATGCCGAGAATATCCGTCCTTCCGTCTGCCTGCTCCCAGCGATACGACGCATCCTGCCTGTGGTCCAAAGTCTCATCAAAATTGTATTTCATCGCAGCACCTCCTTATTCTTTCCTGCATCCGTTCAAACAAAGGGCTTGTCAAAAGACTGCCGCATATGAAAGGGATATCAGCCGGCTGAAGTTCTAAAAGCCAAGGTACAAAGGCCCGGCTTTGCCTGCCTGTCTTGGTCTTTGCAGCCCTGTCTCGTAAACGGTTGCACTTTGCTTGCAGGTTTACTTTAACATACTTGTAATCCGTTGTAAAATTGATTATTTTGTATTATAATATAGATATAAATCTATATTTTGAGGTACACCATGACAAAATGGGAAATTGAAACTTTCTTTGCCGTATTTGAAAATGCCACCATAACGGCCGCAGCGGAAGCATTGTTTATCAGCCAGCCTACCCTGACGGCACGCCTGCATTCCCTGGAAAAGGAGATCGGCGCCCCGCTTTTTATCCGGGGCAAGGGACAAAGAAAAACCGAGCTTACGGAGGCGGGACGCCGCTTTCTGCCGCTTGCGCGGCGCTGGCGGAATCTTTTGCGGGAAACGAAAGACCTGGCAGCCTCTGCGCATCGCGAACTTCTGCATATTATTGCCGTCTACACGGCAAACCAGTACATCCTGCCTCCCGTGTATGAACGTTTTTTAAGTAAAAATTCTTCCGTCTCTTTATGGGTCGAGACGCTTCGCCACTATGAAGCAATCAGCTTTGTAGGCGGCAGCGATGCTGATTTTGCCATTGTAGACAGCCTTTCACGTTATGAAAGCCGGATTGAGGCAGTCCCCTTATTCCGCGAATCCTTCTGCCTGCTGCTCTCGCCGGATTACCTCGACACATCGGGACCCATAGCTCCCCGGACGCTGTGCCCGGAACAGGAGCTTTTGATCTCTGCGCAGGATGAAATCTTACAGTGGCACAACAAATGGTTTGGCAGCGAAATCAGGCCGCTTCTGTACACGGATCTCCCGCAACTGATTGAGCAGATCCCCATATACGGCAAACGCTGGGCCGTCGTCCCGGCTGCCTCCGCGGCCTACTTTAAGGACCGCAAAAAGGGCCGTATCTGCCGGCTTACCGAACCGCCAGCAGAACGAATCTTTTATCTTGTAACCAGAAAGGGCGAAGCCCTGTCCAACGCGGCCGTGGCCTTCCTTCATGATCTCCGTGCACATACGACGTCAATCGACGGGATTTATGACCTGCAGAACTAGCATCGTTACGTTCTCTGCTTTACATTGCTTCCAAATACGTCGGAAATCTCCATGATCGAGACAAATGCATGGCGGTCGTTGGCATAGACGAGGCTGCGCATGCGGCCGATCTGGAAACGGTTTACAACAAAATAGATCATTGTACGCTCCTCTTTTGAGAAAAAGCCTCTCGCATCCAGTGTCGTTATGCCACTGCCAAATTCCCTGGAAAGTGCCGTGCAGACCTCTTTGGGATGAGCCGTTACAATGATCGCTCCCTTTGCCTTATCGAGACCCTCAACGATAAAGTCTACGGTTTTCTGCGCCGCCGCATAGGTGACGATGGAGTACAGCGGGAGAATCCAGCTGTGTTTGATGCAGCCGATGAATATATAAAGAAGCACATTGTAGATCATAACGAATGTGCCGATGGTAAGCCCCAGGCGTTTCGCAAAAATCACTCCCAGCACCTCCATGCCGTCCATCGCGCCGCCAAAACGAATCGCCAGGCCGCTCCCGGTCCCGGAGATCATACCGCCGAAAATCGCACAGAGGAACAGATCCTGCTCCGCCAAAGGAGAGGCAAAGCGCACGTCAATCGGCAGAACATATGTAATCAGGTAGGAAACCAGCGAATACACAGAGACTGCATAAATGGAGCTTAGGGTAAACAGGATCCCCTGCCTCCTTAATCCGAACAAAAACAGGGGCACGTTTAAAAGAATCAAAAACAGTGACAGCGACAGAGCCTCCGGCGTTAACTGCCCGAGTAACATCGCCGTTCCGGAAATACCGCTGTCATACAGCGCCACCGGGGCCAGAAACATGGTCACACCAACTGCATTAATAATGCCCGCAGCCGTCAGCATCAGCAAATTCTTTGCAGCAGCAGCCGGTTCTATGCGAAGAAGCTCTGCGGGCAGCTTAAAAGAAAGCCGGCGCATTTTTTTCACGCAAACTCCTCCTCTCTAAAATATGTGTGCCATTTTACCATACGGCCGCGTCCCGGCACAAGGCGCTGCCCTGATATTTTACAGAATTTTAACACATCTCCCCATTCTGCTCCCCATAGATGGAAAGCAGGTCCTCAATAATCAAAAAACCGATCGGCCCCAGAAGAAAACCCACGATTCCAAACAGCTTAAACCCGACATACATCGACAAAAGTGATTCCAGCGCTGAAAGCCCTACCTGATTTCCCATAATCTTTGCCTCCATAAGCTGCCTTAAAAAATAGCAGACAATATAAAGTCCCAGGATCACGGCCGCCTGCCTCCACTGTCTCTGGACAACCAAAAAGATCCCCCAGGGGAGCAGGACTGTCCCGGTCCCGAAAATCGGAAGCGCATCCAGAAGGCCGATTCCAACACCTAAAAGCACCGAATAGGGATTCCCAATCAAAAGCAGGCCCAGAATACACAAAAAAGTCGTCATGAGCATGATGACAAGCTGGCTTTTCAGCCATGCGTTCCCCACGGTTACCAGACGCCGTCCAACAAGAGACAGTTCTCTGTGAAAGACCGAACGGCTGCGCCGTTCGCAGAGTTCTTCCATTTCCTGCAGGGAAAGAAGCACCGCTACGAAATAAATCACGGAGAAAACAACCGCCTCAGCTAAAAAATTGACGGCTGTCATCGAATTATTCATGAGAGCCGGCATTGTCGAGCGTCTGAGCGCCCCACCCAGGCTCTCTGTCATCTCCCTGGCCAGTTCCACAAGGTATCCACCCTTTAGTCCAAACATTTCCTCGACACTCCGGCACAGCCTTGTAAGCCCTACATCCGCCTGGGAAAGCCACTGCAAAAGCCTGGCAGACAAAAGGCCAAGCTGCGAAAAAAGAAGACGCCCGCCAAAATACAAAAGTCCCAAAAAGATCAAATACAAAAGTATAAGCTCAACCCCGCCGATGAAGGCCGCAGGCAGGCGATATTTCTTCCCTCGGAACGGAACCCGAATTCGATATTCCACAAATCGGACCGAAGGCCTCAGACAGAGTGCCGTCGCATATGCGAGCAAAAAGGGAACTACGAGTGGAAGAAGATACTTGAAACTCCCGTAGACCGCACCCGTAATTCCCATTAATAATAGAATTTTCTTCAGTTTTTTATCCGGCTTTACCATGGAATCACCCGTTTTCTGTTTTGTACTTCTTTTGTACATCTCATAGTATTCGCCGAATGGCTTTGCTTATTCATACTGGTAAATCTTTTCAAAAATCATCCCCAAGGGCCGAATTGAAAACTCCATCTGCCGGTTCGTTTTGGGATGGAAAAATGCCAGCGAACAGGCACAAAGTGCAGGCTGTTCCTTCGAAAACGTTTCCGGATCATACCTCGCATCCCCGTAGAGCGGAAGGCCGTGTGCTGCGAGCTGTACACGGATCTGGTGATGACGGCCCGTCTTCAGGCGAATTTTCAACAAGCTGAGCTCCCTTCCTTCCAACTGGCAGCACTTTATACACGTAAAGGAAAGCTCTGCCCGTTTTGCCCCGCTTGTCCCCTTATGCACAACCCGGGAAATATTTTTATCCCCATCCTTTAAAAGGTAATCCACATAGTTATCCACATAATTCAAGGGTTTTCCACAGACCACAGCTTCATACACTTTTTTCATCTCTTGTCTTTGAAGCTGCAAACTCAATGCGGCTGCGGCTGTTTTGGTCTTTGCATACACCATAATCCCCGAAACCGGCTTGTCCAGACGGTGGATAACCGCCACATACGGTTCTCTGCCAGGTGTGGACGTTTTGTTGATAACCATATGCTTCTTAAGCGCACTGACCATATCCGGCGCAAACCGTCTGGCTGCCTGCGCCTCCAGACCGGCCGGCTTCACAGCAACAATCAGCTCCGTATCCTCATATAATATATCCAGCATACTGTATGCTCCTTTATAAAAAATCCCTTGCATTTTTTTATTCAGCGTGGTATAGTATATAGCAACATCAAATGTAGTTTTTAAAACTATATAATATCGTTTAAAAATAGACAGGAGTGAGTGTATGAAACTAAAAGCAAAAGACCCCGGCAGCGCACTGACCCATTTGATTGCCATGATCCTCACGATTCTCGCCTCGGCTCCCCTCCTCATGCGGGCAGCATCAAGTCCCGGACGGCTTCATATAACCGCGATCGCCGTCTTTATCGGCAGCATGACCCTCTTATACGCCGCCAGTACCGTCTACCACACCTTCGACAGATCCGAAAAAGTCAACAAACTCTTAAAAAAGCTTGACCATATGATGATTTTCGTCCTGATTGCAGGGACCTATACGCCGGTTTGTCTGATTGTTCTCGGCAACCCGGCCGGCTATCGTCTTTTAGCGCTGGTCTGGGGAATCGCTGCTATGGGGATCCTTATAAACGCGCTTTGGATTACCTGTCCCAAGTGGTTTTCCTCCTGCTTTTATATCGCAATGGGCTGGGTCTGCCTCACCGCTTTCCGGCAGATCCTCTCCGCCCTGACCCCGGCCGCCTTTGCATGGCTCTTGGCGGGCGGCGTAATCTATACGCTCGGCGGCATCATCTATGCCCTAAAGCTTCCTGTTTTTAATGCAAAACACAAAAGCTTCGGCTCCCATGAGATCTTTCATTTATTCGTCATGGGAGGAAGCTTCTGTCATTACGTAATGATGTACGGCTATGTAGCGGCTACCTAGCGATGCCGGCCACGGCCGCCATCCCGGCTTCGTTTTTCTTCCATCAGGCGGTTAAATTCTGCCTCAACCTCGGAGCCGGCCTCCAGGAGACGCTGTCTGCGGCGTTCCCTGCGCAGGGCGGCCGCTTCCGCCTCTTTCTTTCTTTTGTAAAAAATGAGGAAAACAATACCGGCCGCGCCCAAAACGGCGGCCGTTCCGGCGGCCACTGCGCCCATAAGCCACATATTAAACGCCTTCCCCGTTCCCCCGGCCGGTACTGCCTCCTTTGTCTCCTCGCTGGAGGCTGCCGGATCTGCGTCATTTTCCCTTGTCCCGTCGGATAGCGCACTGCTTTCTTCTGCCTCCGTGCCCTGCGCCGCGCTTTTCTTGCGAACCGGAGCCGGATGAAGCATTTCTCCCGTGTACTCGGCTTTTTTTATAAGAAAGGCTGAACCGATCTCTCTCTCATTGTAGGTATATGTAAGGAGTGCCACTGAGCCAATCGGATAATTGCCCGGCAACGCTTTCAGGGAAACCTCCGCATCGGCAAATTCCGCATCCTTTGGAAGCGTAATCACACGCCCAGGCTCGACCATCAGCTCCGAGGGCACACAGGAAACCCCAAAGATCTCCGTCTGCTCCTCTCCGGTCACGTAGCGCGTCTCATTTTCCGCAATATTCACATTTTTAAACCGCGAAAATCCAAATTCCAGCAGCGTTTTGCCGTCCAGAAAATACTGCGGCCGGCTGCCCTTTAAGATGACGGAAACCAACCGTCTTCCATCCTGCTCCGCATAGGTAACGAGCGTATTCCCGGCTCTCAGCAGGTATCCTGTCTTTCCGGCCTTGGCCGGTGGATAATAATACTCACTCGCCGCATCCTGCGTGATTACCAGCCTGTGTTCGTTGCTGATTGTAAAGCCCTCCGGATAGCTCGAAATCGGCCCCAGCGTCCGGGAAGCCGTCGAGCTGACCGTAAGCACTGTCTCATTGTCAAACGCTGCCTGCGCGATTTTGGCCATATCATAGGCCGAAACGTAATGCGTATCGCCGTTAAGCCCGGAGGGATTCTCAAAATGGCTTTCTGTGAGACCCAGCTCCGCGACCTTTTCGTTCATCATATCCACAAACGCCGGAATACTCCCTGCCACATGCTCGGCAAGCGCGTTCGCGGACTGATTTACCGACTGCAAAAGCAGTGCGTACAGGCAGTCCTCCACGCTTAACGTATCTCCCACGACAAAGCCGAATTTATTTCCGCTGTCTGATTCGACGTTGTTGATAGCCGTCTCGGAAAACGTCACCATCTCAGAGAGATCGGCATGCTCGGCCACAATAAGCGCTGTCAAAAGCTTTGTGATGCTGGCCGGCGGATATTCTACGTGACTGTTCTGTCCCAAAAGAACCGCACCGGAGTCCAGATCCATGACAATACCGGCCTCGGCCTGAATTCCCGTATCCGCGGGCCAATCCGGCTTTGCGTAGGCTGTCATGGCAAGACATACCGACCATATGAGCACCCATGAAAAGAGCCGCCCTCCGAAGCTGTGCAGGTTCCATCGTTTCCTATGCTTGTCCATTGCTTCCTTTCTCCTTTTGTCCCTCAATCAGCGCTTCCTTTTCTTTTCGTTTCAGTCTCTTGATGGCCGCTTCCCGCCTCATCGCCTCCGACTTTGTCGAAAATTCCTCATAGTAGACGAGTCTCACCGGCCGTCTGGATCTCGTATATTTCGCCCCACAGCCCGCATTATGGGCTGTCATACGCTTTACAAGATCATTTGTCCAGCCGCAGTAGAAGGTCTGATCCGCACATTCCAGCAGATACGTATAATGCATGTTTCTTCCGTCCTTCGTCTATGTAACGGTAACGACGCCCCTGGGAACCCCATTACCGTCCCGGAGTCTCCGACAGGGGACATCCCGGATCTATGATAAAGCACCGGCCGGATGCATTGTTGCCTTGCTGTCCTGGCTTATGCAACAGTTCAGGCAGGCGACCCTGTCTGAACTGTTATCGGCCTATACTCTATTATATGGTATTTTGCCCGAAATGCAACTACTCATTCCCGCATATATTTCAAAAAAATCTGGAAAATTTAAAATATCCGCCGAAACTCCCCGGTCTTATGCCCTCTCCCGCACCTCTTTAACAAGAATCAGTTTATCTCCCGCATGAATTCTGTCATCTGCCAGATGGTTTGCCTCCATGATCGCGTCGATGCTCGTATGGAACCTGCGCGCCAGTGTCCACAGGGAATCGCCTTCCTGTACGATATAGCCTACAATCCCCGGCATCTTCTTAAGCCGCTCGACATCCACTTCTTCCTCTCGTACGTCCAGGATCACCTGTTCGCAGACAGGCTGCAGCATGAGAATGTCAATCGTGACGACAGCCTTGACCTCCACGCCGTCGCCGCCTAACATGACCGCCGAGAGCTGCTCAAGCCCTGGCTCCATCTGCCAGACACTGCTCTCCGTAAGCCCGGTCGCTTCGGCGACCACATGGAATGGCAGCATCTGTGTCGAGGCTCCCACCGGAGACGAATCGTCTGCGGTCAGATACAGGATTCTGGCCTCTAAAACGCCGTCGATGTGCAGCCCATCCTCCTTCACCTGTACCTCGTCAATCTTGACGTCCCCGTCACTGTGGCAGATCTGGAGAATCCGCTGTCTGCCCGGCAGGCTCACCTTCTCCTGCAGCTTGGTCTTTAGGGTATTCCTGGCCATGATCTGATCAAAGCATGCCTCCCCGGTATCCGGCACCGCCTCCCGGTCAAGTGCATACAGGTCACTTAAGATCTCCACCTGCTGCTCCTCATACAGCCGCATATCGAGCTCCATGACTGCGTCCACGGCAAGCTCGCGCATCTCTCCGTCGGAATCCGGATGTACCTCAAGCTCCTTGTGGATTAACCGCACGGTGATGAACGGAATCATTTCCTCGACTGCCTCCTCCAGCTCCACATCTCCGGAAAACGGGATCGTCTCCTCGACGCACTGAACCGGCATCTGCCCATCCTCCCCCGTATAGACTGCGAATACCATGAGGTCACCGTCAATATGTACCTTTCCGTCCAACGGCTTTGTACTGACACCCCGCAGCCGTATATCCTGCCACAAAAGTGTGTCAATATCCGGCTTATTGGCCGAGAGCGTAAGCACCTCCTTGACACGGAATGTATCCTTTCTGCGCACCGCGATGGCCGCCACCGTGATGTCCCTCTTTCTGACCTCCACATTCCCGTCAAAGTTCACGTCGGCCGCAGCCTCCGCGTCATAGATGGCATCCGCCTGGATTTTTAAAGTCATAAGCGCTTTTACGTTCAGCTTTCTCGAATGGATCATGCTGATCGTAAGATCATCAAGCTCTGCTCCGGCCTGGACATAATCCGAATCTGCAAGTCCGGGCATATTCACGTTCTCCTCAAACGGCAGGCTGCCAGCCAGAGTTGTTAATTGTCCGCCCGGGCGTCTGTAAAGCACCCGGAATACAAGCTTTCCTTTTACCGCCACCTTTTCGCCCTGGTTTTTTGCCGATTCTATCTGAATTTCGCCGCTGTCTAAAATCAGTTCCTCCACGTCATCCATAGAATCCGGCACATTAAAATCGTCGTCCAGCGTCATCTGGGACGTCACATTTCCCTTGCGCCGGTTCATATGTATATGCTTTTTTACCAGCTCCATCATAAAAACGCCACCAAACCTTTCCAAAGCTGCTCGCTTTACGAAAATTTATGACGGCGTTCCTGTAATTATTCCAAATCTGTTTTTTTAATACTTCCTGCCGGATTCCTCCCTCTCGCGCTCCAGCGTTTCGATTCTCGCCTCCAGCGCATGAATCGTCTCCTCCATGTGGCAGAAATGCTTCATATCCACAGGTGCTTCGCCGCTTTGCACCGGATGCCCATCCTTCTTTACCTGTCTGGCCGGGATCCCCGCCGCCGTGCTGTTCTCCTCAAGCGGCTTTAAAAGTACAGCATTTGCCGCAATCTGGCAATTATCGCCGACCTCAAAGGCGCCTAAAATTTTCGCACCGGCGCCAATCATCACATTGTTTCCAATCGTGGGATGGCGTTTTCCTTTCTTTGTGCCGACTCCTCCCAGGGTCACACCCTGGTAAATCGTGCAGTGATCGCCAATTACAGCCGTTTCTCCGATTACAATACCGCAGCCGTGGTCAATCAGGATCCCTCTCCCAAGTTCAGCTCCCGGATGGATTTCAATCAGCGTGAAAAACCGGGCAATCTGCGAGAGCAGGCGGCCCACAAAATAAAGTCTGTGCAGCCAGAACCAGTGTGCAATCCGATGCCAGATTAACGCGTGCACTCCCTGGTAGAGAAACAATACCTCAAGCGCACTCCGGGCCGCCGGGTCACGTTCCTTTGCCGCTTGAATGTCCTCCCAAATTTCCTTTAATAACATAGCTTTTCCCCTCCTCTTTCGGTCGATGTACTATCAATATATCCACGCATGTCCGATTCGGTTCCTTCTTTTTGAAGGAGAAAGCTGTCTCACGAAAAAAAAGAGGGCCCCAAGCCGTCACATGCCTTGTGGTTTCCCATTCAAAGACAGGCGAAGGTCCAGACAGCCCTCTGTCAATTCAGTCTGCTATCCGTACTTACCGGCGCTTCGTCTTCCCCGGGAATCCATGCAAAAAACAACACGGACAGGTACACAGACAAAGGCCCTTACAAAGTAACGGCAAATTCTTGTATCCATGGTTTGATTTTGCAAAGCATCGCATTTCCCGGTACATGGCTTCTCTCCTGATTCATGATCATCTAAGAATGATTCGTATTTTAACAGAAATCCCCTCAAAAGTAAAGCGTTATTTTACTGAAACACCACCGGCTCCTCGCGATACTGTGTCTTTACGATCAGCACCGGGTACGAAAGATCGCTCCCCGACGTCTCCCCCTTCTCCGGCCCCATAAGCTCCGTCCGTATCACGACCGTGTTTTCCGTCAGATAGAGTTCCCTGACCGCCACGCTGTAACCGCCGCCCTTTTGCGGGCCCTCTCCGATGACGATGTACATATCCTGGCCATCCGCATATGTAAGCTTGAACGCCTTCTCCCGTTTCTGGGAAATCAGTTCCTTAAGTTGCGCCGGAACCTCGTTTTCTGCCGCCACCGTAAATTCCAGATCTTCCAGCCTCGTGTTTTCCTCTGCGTCCGCCTTGCAGCCCGTAAAGCCGATACAGCCGGCTGCAAGCATCATGACAATGCCAAGCGCCGTAAATATCCGCCTGCCGGGCCTTTTAAGTTTCTTTAACATAAATAATAAAGGCTCCCTCCGAATTGGTTACTACCATTCTATTGAGAAGCCCTTTCATTTATGTGTTTTTTCGTTTTTCTGTCATTAAGAAAGAAATGCATGCCGCTTCCTGATCATGAATCGCAGCGGTTTGGGCAGTATATACAGAGCCCGCCAAAGCTGGGACTGACAAAAAAATATTTTTCATGGCTATTATAGCATTTTAAATAGGGTACCTTTCCCTTTTTCTTCCCCGGGATTGCAGGGAACGCAAACAAAGGCAAGCAGGAGCGGCCAGGCTTTGCTGGCCCTCCTGCTTGCCCCTCCTACACGGTTCCCATTAATCACTGTCAGGAAGCAGTTTCACCTTAACCGAGATCAGCTTCACAAGCTGCCCCTCTTTAACCGGAATATCCTCCACATGTGAGGAGAACGGCAGATCCCCCTCATATTCATCAAGTTCCACTGTAATCCAATTAAGCGCTGCATCCCGCGCATTTTCCACCGCATCCTCCAGATCTGGTCCATCCGCCTCGCAGCACTCCAAATCCGGAAATACAGCGTGATAGCCGTTATCATGCTCATGCGGCGTAAACACCGCCGGATAGGTAAACGTCATGATTCTCTGCTCCTTTTTTCATAGTTCCATTTTCGTCTACTGTAGCATGAAACCCGGCCATGGTCAAGCCCCGGAAAATCTGTTTCTGTAACAAACACATGCTCTCACCTGCACGGTTCCATAAAAAAAGAGGCATCATGCCAGTTGACGATACCTCTCAAAGTCTTATCCGACAGCTCCGCCTTCCCTACATCACGAGACCTCCTCCCGGCTGCACGCCTGCAGTCTGTGTTCGTACTTCTCCTTTGTTGCCAGCCCCCCACGGATGTGACGCTCTGCCTTGTTGATGTCAAGCACCACTCTCGCCTGTGCCGCCAGATTGGGATTAATGTGGACAAGGCGATCTGTCACGTCCTTATGTACCGTTGATTTGCTAATACCGAACTTCCTCGCTGTCTGCCGCACGGTCGCGTTTTCATCAATGATATAATTGGCGATCTGAATCGCTCGCTCCTCGATATAATCCTTCATGGGATTACTCCTGCTTCAACTGTTTTTACAGTCTATGCATGACAGGTTCGGATTAGTCCCAAAGCAGCGGCAAAAATCCTCTCATCGAATTTTGAATCTCTCAAAGCCGGCCATCTGCACAAGCATTCCTCTCTCCATGCTCATTGCCCGCACGCCTTATGAATGACATATCTGTATTATGGCATAGCTTCCATGCAGAGACAGCGTCAAGCCACTGCTCTCCTTGGGGCGTGCAAATGGACAAGCAAAAAGATTGATCTGGGCATACCGGAAACGCCGATTCGCCGAAGCCGGCTGTTCCCGTACCGCAAGGTACATGGCTCCTGTTTTCCAAGTCCGGCTTCACAAAGGGCTGCATGGAAAAAGCAGACAGGCCGTCCTATTCTCAATCGCAGTCTTCCTTTTCTGCCGCTATTCCTGAATTTGGATCTGGCTCATCTGCATGGTTTTTAACGCCGCCTGATGGCTCTCTGGCGTGACACCGGCGCAGCAGGATGCGATAACCTGAATCGGCGTCTCCGGCAGATATGCCTTTAATAGCAGGGCATTGGAAACAACACAGATGTCTGTGCACAGACCCACCATAGTAATCTCCAAATCGTCTGACTCTGCCAGCAAAGCCAGTTTTTCTGCCAGCTCTCTGGAACCGAAGGTGGGCTTGTCAAGGATTGCTGCCCCTTTTAGGGCCTCGGCAATCTTCGGATGCAGTTCCCAGCCTGGCGTCCCCTTGACACAGTGGACCACGGGAAGATTTCGGCCTTCCTGGGTTTCCAGGTAATGTTCAGAGTGTGTATCCCGTGTGGCAATGATGTCCGCAACCGGATATCTGCCGATCTCCTCTGCTACCCGGTCCACGATGGCCTTTGCCTCCGGGGTTCCTAACGCACCGTCGATAAAATCGTTTTGCATATCAATGACCACTAAAATTTTTTTCATTGTTAAACTCTCCTTATTCAGATAGTAGAGACTATCTGATTTTTTGTTGCCATGATTTTGCTCAGCTATTTCGAGTGTAGAAGGCATTTTTACCACTACTATGCCGGGTGATTACTCCGTTATCAACTAACTTCTTTAGGGAGTTTTCCACAGACGCTTTCTTAATAGATGGGCACAACTCCATGATCTCACTCTTGGTAAACTTGCCGATTTTCTTCTGCGTAGCCCGGCGAACAAGTTCCACTGCTGGCAGTTTCTCATCGGCCAGCTGCATCCGATCTTCAAAGTCCCGGCAGGCGGAAAGGATCGTCCCCAGAAGATACTTGATAAACGGAACAAAATTGTTATCTTCTTCATGCCAACGAATAGACGCAGTCTGTAGAACATCATAATATGCGTTCTGGTTTCGCTCAATTTTAGCTTCCAAACTCACATACCGTCCCACGACATAGCCACTACGATACAAAAGAAGTGTGGTCAGCAGTCGGCTCATTCTGCCGTTGCCGCCATTGAAAGGATGGATGCAGAGAAAATCATTGATGAAAATAGGGATCAGAAGCAGCGGATCAATGATGCCATCATCAATCGCCTTGTTGCAGCTTGCACAGATGGCCGCAATGGCGTCTGGTGTTTCATAGGGGTGTAGCGGTGTGAAACGAACAAAACTTGTGCCGTCAGCCCGAGTTTCGCTGATATAGTTCTGGACATTTTTGAACCGCCCGCCGATACCGCGGCCAGAGTAGTGATATAACATCTCATGAAGCTGCAAAATATAGTTCGGAGCCAACGGAATATACTCATAATTTTCGTGAATGGTATTCAGCGCATCACGGTAGCCGCTGATCTCCTCCTCATCCCGGTTTCGAGGTGCGGTCTTCTCATCGCATAACTGCTTGATTCGGGCGCTGGTCGTTACGATTCCTTCAATCTTGTTGGAAGCCTCGGTACTCTGCACCTTGGCGATCTCCACCAGCCGTTCCAGCGCCGCAGGCTTTTGCGCCAGATACATTTCCTGACGACCCTTGAATTCATGGATCTGTGCTACCAGAGAAAGCACCTCGCTGTCCCATGCTGTACTCTTAAGCTTACTGTAATCAAATTGCCGCATCCGCCTTGCTCCTTTCTGTTCGCCTAATTTTAGCACATATTTAGGCGAAATGCAAGGCGATTAGGATTATTTTCCCCTAATACTTCTATGTTTTTAGGCGGAATATTATGATTTAAGCGAATCACCCGGTCTATGAAATGCTGAGCCTTGCCTTTGATCGCCGCACCTTAGGTTATATTCGGATAACGAATATAAACATACTCATAGATATGCTGACGGTACCCGGAGATGAAATTTTCCAGCAAATCCAGGAAGTTTTCCTTTTTTGCAGATGCCACGCAGCGTCGTTTCCAAAGCCACGCTGCCCTGTTCCTGCTCGGACAGAAACTTCCACTCATGGAAGAACTCATACTTGCTGCCCAGCGTACCCATCTTGGCTTCCGTTCTGCCTCCGGGCTTCTTTACGGTGGCGGGGATACCATCGCGAATGAGGAAATACTTTTCCTCAGTATTGCCGACATTCCCCATATCAAGGCAGCGGATTTCTTTGGGATTGCAACCGGGAACAAAATGGCGGACGCCCCTATCGTCGAGGAATTTCCTCTGCCCTTGGAATACAGGGTTGTCGAGGACAAAATGGAGATCTATGGGCATCATGTAATTGAGGAAATCGTCGGCGTTCTTGCAGATGAGTCTGTCCTTGATGAGAAAGGAAAGGTGGATTCGAAAAAGTTAAATACGTCTGCTTTTGATCCATTTCAGAATGGATATTATGCGATTGGGGAAAAGGCGGGCCAGGCGCGGCATACGGACGTGCCTTTGATGGGGAAATAAGCGGAGGTTGTATGAGGAAACGCTGCCTTTTTGGCGGCGTTTTTCTGTTTTTTGGTGTTTTGTTGGACCGTGTTATATTTTTTATTGGCAGTAGCATGGATGAGGGGAGCGCTCCGGTCTGGTTTTCGCCGGTATAAAGCATGCTGTTGTGGCAGGTTGCAGAGGTTTGGGGAATGTGAACGTTTCTTTGAATAATTTCTGGGGGGATTTTGTGTCTTACTTTGTTATGTTGG
>JAAWAR010000002.1 GCA_022792295.1 Lachnospiraceae bacterium | reverse complement strand
TAGCAGTATCGGTGGTAGTCATCCGGCGTCAGTCTGAAAATCAGGCAGACGCCGTTTTTAAATTCATTTGCGAGCCGTTTATCGAGAAGCAGGCTGTCTATGTCGTAGACGGAATGCTTGATCCGAAATATCTGCCGTCCGGTGATCGGGTAGGCCATAAGCTTGCCGTCACAGGGCGCGATCACGGCAGAATTGCCTTCTGCCAGAGGCCTTAAGCCTTTCTTTATCTCTCTCGTGAAAAAGGCGTTGAAGGATGGATAAATCACGGTTTTATATTCCTGCATATGGATTCGGTGGGCCTTGATAAATGCAGGGATGAAAAATACCGAAGGCCTGCAATCCATCAGAAAACCAAGGCTTCTGGAAACGGCCGGTTTGGTTATCAGGCGGAGGAGCAGACGGCCTGCCGGGGTATGGTACAGAAAAGCCACTGCAAAAGTATCCTTTTCGCAGACGTTTTTCGTTTCATAAGACGTTGAAGGGGTCAAAATGGCAGGCCTCCTCTCGACAGTAAAACACACAGGACGGCGGAAAAACCGGTCAGACAAATCCCGACCAGATAGCGAAGCCTGAGCTTTGGCACCTGAAGCTTGAGAACAAAGGCAAGTGAAAGGAACAAAAGGAGCTTACTGTAAATTCTGGATATGGGGAAGTGGTAGCAGGCACATATAAAATAAGCGGCCGGGATGATGAGGGCGGCGCTTGTAACGGGCAGGCCCTCGTAATACTGCCGTTTTTCGGCTTTGTTTTGAAGCTCGGCTTCGGTAACATTATAATATGCCAGTCTGATCAGGGCGGCCAGGATATAGAGGCAGGTAACGCCGATGACCGATATTGTTCCGAGGCCGGAGACGGCAGCCTGGTTTGTGAGAAGCGCATATCCGATTACCGAAGGGAGGATTCCGAAGCCCGTTATGTCTGCCAGGGAGTCGATCTGGATCCCAAAGGCCTTTTCTCTTTCGGTCCGGTCCGCAAGCCTTGCTACAGAACCGTCGAACATATCGCAGATACCGGAACCCATCAGGCAGATAACGGCGGTTTTGATGTCTCCGTTAAGGGCAGAGCAGATGCCGGCCGCGGCAAAGACTACGCTGAGATAGGTGAGGATCACCCAATACCCATAAAAACCCAGAATTGGCAGTTTCTTCATAATTGTTTTTTCATCCTTCCAATTTTTCTGTTGTGTTATTTGCAGGAACTGAATATGTCTTATAAAAAATATATACGATTCGCGTTTTGTTGTCAATGACGGAGGGGGAGGATGGGGAAAAATGTCTGGGGGGGGGAGAAAGGGGTTCGCAAAGGCCGGGCCGGGCGGCGTGGCCTTGTGGCCAGGCTTTGGCGCTTTAAGCTCTAAGTCTCTGCCGGCGCAAAAGGCAGGGGAGGAGAAGCATGTCGCTCGACAAATTCGGATGAATTTGTCGGCTCCGGGCTTCTCGAATTTCGGCTGGTAAGCCGAAATTCGCCTCTGCCTTTTGTGCCGCCATAGACTAAGAGCTTCTGGCGCGCCAAAGCCAACCGGCCACAAAGCCCCGCCGCCCGGCCCGGCCTTTGCTGCGTATTCTCTGGCGGGGGAGGGGGAAGGGATAAGGGATAAAAGTAAAGGGATGAGGGCTCAAGTGTAGGGGGGGTAATTTATAGGGACAAGTATAGTAACAGAATGGGGGATTTTTTGCTGGCTGTGTGCTGTCTATAGTTATATTGTAAAATGGGAGGGAGGGGGGGTGAAGTTTTAGGATTGTGTGAATGGATAGGTTGTTGTCTTTTTGTATGTAGCGGATTTTAGAATGGTTTCGGTTGACAAACGATTCCTTGCAGGATAGAATAGATTGGACATGGCAGATGTGGGTGAAGGGAAGATCAGGGTATGAAGTGGAAGAAATTTACGCTGGAGACAACGACGGAGGCGGTCGATTATCTTGGTAGTCTGTTTGACGAGCTTGGCATTCAGGGGATGGAGGTCGAGGACAATGTGCCGCTTACGGAGAGTGAGACGAAGGGGATGTTCATCGACATTCTGCCGGAGCTTCCGGCAGACGACGGGACAGCGAGAGTGAGTTTTTATCTGGATGACGATGTAAACGCGGAGGCGATCGTTAAGCAGGTGCAGGAAGGGCTTTCGGATATGCGCCGGTATGTGGATGTCGGTGCGGGGACGATTACGGCGTCGGAGACGGAGGACAGGGACTGGATCAATAACTGGAAGCAATATTTTAAGCCGTTTACGGTTGATGATATTTTAATCAAGCCCACCTGGGAGGAGCTGCCGCCTGCGCATGCGGACAAGCTTCTGATTCAGATCGATCCGGGAACAGCGTTCGGGACGGGGCAGCATGAGACGACGCAGCTTTGTATCCGGCAGCTGAAAAAATATGTGAAGCCCGGTATGCATGTTTTAGATGTGGGGACCGGAAGCGGGATTTTGGGTATCACGGCGCTTAAATTAGGCGCAAAGTCTGTATTTGGGACTGATTTGGATGAAAACGCGTTAACCGCAGTCTGTGAAAACCTGGAGGCCAACGAGATCGAAGCGGAGCGTTTCACGGTCATAAAGGGCAATCTGATTGATGAAACGGATGCACAGGATCGGGCCGGATATGCCTGCTATGACATCGCGGCCGCCAATATCCTGGCGGATATTATCATCCTTTTACAGAAGCAGATCCCGGCTCATTTAAAGTCAGGCGGCCTGTTTATCAGTTCCGGTATCCTTGACAAAAAAGAGCAGGCGGTCCGTGAGGCGTTGGAGGCCAACGAGGCGTTCGAGATCCTTGAAGTCACGAGGCAGGGCGAATGGGTGTCCTTTACAGCGAGGAAACGGTAATGCATCATTTTTTCACAGAGACGGAGTTTTTCACGAAGTCTGAGGCCGTCATCACGGGCCCGGATGTGAACCATATACGGAACGTTCTGCGCATGAAGCCGGGTGAGAGAATTCTTTTAAGCGACGGCAAGGGGACGAACTGCCTCTGTGAGCTCATGGAAGTGGGCGCAGAGCGCGTGACGGCCCGGATTCTTCCGGAGGCGGTAACAGACACGGAGCTTCCGGTGGAGGTAACGCTGTATCAGGGGCTCCCGAAGGGCGATAAGATGGATTATATCGTACAAAAATGTGTGGAGCTTGGCGTTTCGCGGATTGTCCCGACCGAAATGGAACGGTGTGTGGCGCGGCTGGATGCGAAAAGGGCAGAGGCCAGAAGAAAGCGCTGGCAGGCCGTTGCCGAAAGCGCGGCGAAGCAGTCCAAACGGATGCGGATGCCGATGCTTACCGGACCTGTGCAATTTGCGGATGCGGTAAGGGCCGCGGGAGAATATGATCTTGCATTGATCCCTTATGAAGCTTCGGAGAGCCTTTCGGGCGCAGGCGGTATGAAACGGACGAGAGAGCTGATCGGGGGCTTAAAGCCCGGCAGCCGGGCCGCGGTACTGATCGGGCCGGAGGGCGGTTTTTCCGACTCAGAGATTGAGACGGCGCTTGCAGGAGGACTGTTTCCGGTCACGCTCGGGAAGCGGATTTTGCGCACCGAGACGGCCGGGCTGTTTGTTCTGGCCGCGATGGGGCTTTTGCTGGAGGAATAAGAGAACGGCCTCCCGGCTGAAGGCAGACAAACGGCATAAGAGGAGTTTGGAATGGGAACAGCGAGAAGGGAAATTTATTTTGACAACTCGGCGACGACACGTGTGTTTGACAGTGTGCGGGATGTGATGGTGCAGGCATTGACGGAGGAATACGGCAATATGTCATCGAAGCACATGAAAGGCGTCGAGGCGGAGCGCCGCATCAAGACGGCGCGGGAGACGATTGCAGCCTCTTTAAAAGGAAAGGAAAAAGAAATTTTTTTCACGTCCGGAGGAACCGAGTCAAACAACCTGGCCCTGATCGGGACTGCGCTCGCCAACAGACGCGCCGGAAACCACCTGATCACGACGTGCATTGAGCATGCCTCCGTCTACAATCCGATGGCGTTTCTGGAGGAGCAGGGGTTTCGCGTAACGTATCTTCCGGTCGATGCAGACGGCCTCGTTTCGCTTGAGGCACTTAGGGAGGCGCTCTGTGAGGAGACGATACTTGTATCTGTCATGTATGTCAACAATGAGATCGGTGCCGTGGAGCCGATCGAAAAGATCGGGGCGCTTTTAAAGGAAAAAAAGCCCTCCGCTTACTTTCATGTGGATGCGATCCAGGCCTATGGGAAATATGTGATCCGGCCAAAGAAGCTGGGGATTGACCTTTTGTCCGTCAGTGGGCATAAGATTCACGGGCCTAAGGGCGCAGGTTTTCTATACGTGGATGAGAGAGTAAAGATAAAGCCGATCCTTTATGGAGGCGGCCAGGAAAAAGGCCTGCGCTCAGGGACAGAGAATGTTCCGGGCTTTGCGGGGCTCGGGCAGGCCGTTCGGGAGATTTATACCGATCATGGGGCTCGGGTCGATAGATTGTATGCGTTAAAGGAGCGTCTTGTAAACGGCCTTCGGGCCATGGAGGGCGTGACGATCCACGGGCTGACCGGGCGAGACAGCGCGCCGCAGATCGTGAGTGCAGGCTTTGAGGGCATCCGTGCGGAGGTGCTTTTGCACGCGCTGGAGGATAAGGGGATTTATGTCTCCTCAGGCTCGGCCTGTTCGTCTAACCATCCGGGCGTATCCGGGACGCTGCGGGGGATCGGCGTGAAGGAGACACTTCTGGATGCGACGCTTCGCTTTTCTTTCGGTGTATTCAACACAGAGGATGAGGTGGAGGCGTGTCTGCGGGCGCTTCATGAGCTCCTGCCCGTACTGCGCCGGTATCGCCGGGGATAAGCTTGGCTGGCAGGCGCCGGCTCTATGCGGAGGGAGGCGGATTCCAAAGAGGAGACGGACGCTGACCCGAAAGGCCCGCAGAATGGGGCTTTATTTTATAGAAAGTTGGAAAATACATGAAATACAAAGCATTTCTGATCAAATACGCGGAGATCGGCGTCAAAGGGAAGAACCGTTACCTGTTTGAAGATGCCCTGGTCAAGCAGATCCATCATCGTTTAAAAAGGCTGGACGGCAAATTTTTTGTCACCAAGGAATCCGGGCGGATCTACGCGGAGGCGGAAGGAGATTTCGATTACGACGAGGTCATCGACGCGCTGCAGCATGTCTTTGGGATTGTGGGCATCTGTCCGATGGTGCAGACCGAGGATACAGGCTATGAAGATTTGAAGGCGGCGGTGGTGCGGTATGTAGGCGATGTCTACGGCGATCGGAGCTTTACCTTTAAGGTAGTGGCGCGCCGTGCAAATAAACAGTACCCGGTAGTCTCCGACCAGATCAACCGTGACATGGGCGAAAGGATCCTGGAAGCATATCCCAATTCCCGCGTGGACGTCCACAATCCCGACGTGCTGCTTAGAGTCGAGGTACGCCATAAGATCAACATCTTTTCCGAGACGATCCCAGGCCCGGGCGGCATGCCGATCGGAACGGCGGGTCGGGCCATGCTTCTGCTCTCCGGCGGCATCGACAGCCCGGTAGCCGGCTACATGATTGCAAAGCGTGGTGTGACGATTGAGGCCGTGTATTTCCATGCGCCGCCCTATACGAGCGAGCGAGCGAAGCAGAAGGTGGTAGATCTGGCAAAGAAGATGGCCCAATATACGGGGCCGATCAAGCTGAATATCATTAATTTTACCGATATTCAGCTCTACATCTATGACCAGTGCCCGCATGACGAGCTCACGATTATCATGCGCCGCTATATGATGCGGATTGCGGAGAATCTGGCAAAGGAGGATGAATGCCTTGCACTCGTAACCGGAGAAAGCATTGGCCAGGTAGCCTCCCAGACCATGCATTCCCTTGCCGTTACCAACGAGGTCTGTGAGCTGCCCGTTATGCGGCCGCTCATCGCGTTTGATAAGCAGGACATAGTGGACATCTCAGTTAAAATCGACACCTATGAGACCTCCGTACTGCCCTATGAGGACTGCTGTACAATCTTTGTGGCAAAGCATCCGGTGACGAAACCGGTCTTAAAGCGGATCCAAAATTCCGAGAGAAAGTTGGACGAAAAGATTGAAGCGCTCATGGAAACGGCGATCTCAACAAGGGAGATTGTGCGGTGCAGCTAAATAAAAAAGAGCCCGGTTCTCCGGGCTCTTTTAGAAATCTGTTTTCTTAGTCTACCACATACGGGGCAAGAATGGAAAGCACCTCGTCAAGGTTATCTGTCGCGTGGATATTTAAGTCAATGGGTTTGGAAAGATCAAGGCTAAAGATACCCATAATGGATTTGGCATCAATGACATAACGGCCGGAGACCAGATCAAAGTCAGTATCGAATTTCGTCAGGTCGTTCACAAAGGATTTTACTTTATCAATAGAATTTAAAGAAATCTTAACAGTTTTCATGTCAATTCCTCCCGGATTTAATTGGTATTTTTTCTTATATCCTAAATGGAGGGACAGGAAATGTCAAGAGTGAGTTGAAGGAATTTTTGAGAGCGGGGGATGCATAGTCCCGCCCCCGGTTCGGTTCGGCCCCTTTAATATGGATAGAAAAGAGGATAAAAATGAGGACAGCAGCATTTCACACACTCGGCTGTAAAGTAAACTCCTACGAGACGGAAGCCATGCAGGAGCTTTTAGAAAAAGCCGGTTATACCATCGTTCCGTTTGACGATGCGGCCGACGTATACATTGTCAATACCTGTTCGGTCACGAATGTGGCGGATAAAAAGTCCAGGCAGATGCTTCACCGGGCTAAAACCAAAAATCCTGCGGCCCTCGTGGTGGCAGCCGGCTGCTATGTACAGGCGGCCGGGGAAAAACTCATGGAGGATGCGTCTATTGATCTGATAATCGGTAATAATAAAAAAGCAGACTTGGTCGCACTTTTGGAAGAACGTCTTGCCGGGCGTAAGGCGAAAGACAGCCTGATTGATATATCTGCGGTAAAAGAATACGAGCCGCTGCAAATCGAAAAGGAATCGGACCACACACGGGCCTTCGTGAAGATTCAAGACGGCTGCAACCAGTTCTGCAGCTACTGTATTATCCCCTATACTAGAGGCCGCGTGCGAAGCCGTGCGCCAAAAGCCGTGACGGATGAGGTGCAGACGCTTGCAGAGGCCGGGTATCAGGAGATCGTCCTTACAGGGATCCATTTAAGCTCCTATGGCGTGGACCTTCCGGGCGGACCGGATCTTTTGGGATTGATCCAAACGCTTCATGCGGTCAAAGGGATCGAGCGCATCCGCTTGGGATCGTTAGAGCCGCGTGTGATTACGGAGGACTTTGTACGGACCCTTTCGTCCATGCCGAAGGTATGCCCGCATTTCCATCTTTCCCTGCAGAGCGGCTGCGACGCGACGCTTCTTCGCATGAATCGCCATTATACATGCGCGGACTATCTGGAGCGGCTTTTGCTTCTGCAAAGTCATTTTAAAAATCCGGCCGTTACGACCGACGTGATCGTAGGATTTCCGGGGGAGACGGATGCGGAATTTGCCGAGACGAAGGCGTTTTTGAGGAAAGCCGGCTTTTTTGAAATGCATGTGTTCAAATATTCGAGACGTGCAGGTACGAGAGCAGACCATATGCCGGATCAGATCCCGGAAGTAATCAAGACCAGGCGGAGCGGGGAGCTTTTGGCGCTCGCGGCTGAAATGTCCAAAGAATTCCGCCTGGCGTCGCTTGGAAGCGTGGCTTCGGTGCTTTTTGAGGAGGAGACAGAGCTTTTTGGAAGGCCCTACATGATCGGGCACACGAAAGAATATATAAAAACCGCGCTCCCGCTTGTCGAAGGCGGGAAGGAAGCGGACGCCCTGAAAAACCGTATTTTCCCGGCAATCCTTAACAATTTTCTTACAGATTCCATCATTGGCTTGCAGAAATTGGAAAAATAGGGTAGAATAGGAACAAGCAACTAAAGGACGTGAGGACATTTATGGGCGATAATATCAGTCATACACAATATTTTACGGCAGTACAGGAAGAAAAAAAGCTGGAAGTAAGCCAGGTCCTTCAAGACGTATACGAGGCATTGACCGAAAAGGGCTATAATCCGATCAATCAGATTGTGGGTTATATCATGTCGGGCGATCCAACGTATATTACGAGCCATAAGAGCGCCAGAAGCCGGATCATGAAGGTGGAACGTGACGAGATCTTAGAGGAGCTGATGGAGAACTATATTGAGACCAGGCTTAGGTAGCGTAAGTACAAAGACGAGAAAAGCGAAAAGGGACAGGCAGAGACAGTTGGGGAAAAGCCAACTGGTTTTGTCGTGGAGAAAACCATGAGGATATTGGGACTTGATTTCGGTGCAAAGACGGTGGGCGTGGCTGTGAGTGACGAGCTTCTTTTGACGGCCCAGGGAGTCGAAACGATCGTGCGTAAAGAGGAAAACAAGCTTCGAAAGACCTGTGCGCGGATTGAGGAGCTGGCAAGGGAATACGGGGCAGAGCGGATCGTGCTCGGCCTTCCGAAAAATATGAACAATACCGAGGGCGAGCGTGTGGAAAAAACCAGGGAATTTGCCGCCATGCTTGGCCGGAGGACGAATCTTTCAATCGTCTTTTGGGATGAACGCCTCACGACAGTTGCAGCAGAGCAGGCTTTGGATACGGCCGGGGTTCGGAGGGAGAAGCAAAAGGCCGTGATCGACAAGGTGGCCGCCTGCCTTATTTTACAGGGTTATCTGGATTCTTTGCGCCAGGGACAGGATAACAGGGCGGCAGCAGAATAGGATGAAAACATATGGAAGAAAGAAAAATCACACTCGCAAACGGCGAGGAAACGTTAGAATTTTACGTGCTTGAGCAGACCCGGTTAAACGGCAGAGACTACCTTTTGGTAACGGATGCGGAAGGGACAGAAGAAGGGGAATGCTATCTTCTTAAGGATATGTCCGGGGACAAGGAGGCGGATGCCCTCTATGAGTTTGTGGAGGACGAGCAGGAGCTTTGCGGGCTCATGGCCGTTTTTTCTGAGCTTTTGGGCGGCGAGGACATCGAGCTTCAAAGATAACAGTTCAGATAGGCCTGCGCAGCGAGGCTCCTTGCTGCGCAGGCCGCACGGGATTGTGCCTTTTGGGCAGAACGTAGAAAAGCAGGCAAAAAGCCATTGCCAAGAGCGATTTGAGCCGGTTTTTTGCCCCGTAACAGGGAAGGAATCCGAACGGGTTTCTTTCCAAGAGATCTGAGGTAAGGAATGGACGAAGAACGGGTAATTGGGTTACTTAAGGAGCGCGGGCTTAAGGTGACAGGCCAGAGGCTTCTGGTCTTAAACATTATGGCCGCCCATCCGGACGGACACCTGACAACAGAGGAGATTTATGACCTGGCAAAGGAAAGCCGGCCGGAGATCGGGCTTGCGACGATCTACCGCACGGTCCAGGTCCTTTTAGAGCTGCATATCATCAACAAAGTCACATTTGACGACGGCTATGCCCGCTATGAGCTGACCGGGGAAGACTGCC
>JAAWAR010000001.1 GCA_022792295.1 Lachnospiraceae bacterium | reverse complement strand
TGTTCCGGTTCCGATAATTGTTCTTATCGGAACCGGAACAGGCTCGTTCGCACACTCTGCCCACTCAAAAAACACCCGCGAAGCAAGATACAGACGGCAGAGTTTCACGGACATCGGACTCGAGGCACCAAAAATTTTCAGCTTATGACAGTATAAAAGGCAGGTGGGATTTCGGTTTTTATAACGGAAATCCCACCTGCCTTTTATATCGTCACAGACATGGAACTCTTAGTGCCGAAGCCGGCCTTTCAAGTCCTGCTCTCTGTATCTTCCATTGAAGCCTTTTCCTACATACCCGAAGCCGGCCCGCTTGCGCCTCCCGGCTGCTGCCCGCCAGGCCCTCCTCCGTTTCCATTTCCCGGCATCACATCGGCCGGAGAAGACGGCGCGGCACTCGTAGTCGGCGCCGCCGGAGTTGTCGGCACAATAATCGAACTCGGCAGTGACTCACTCGGAGCCGTCGGCCGGCTCTGCGGAGAGGTTTGCCCCGGATACATAATAGCTTCCTCCGGATCCTCCTCAAAGCCGGGCCCAAACCGCTCGGTTGTCCCCGGTACCATATCCGCCGGGCTGCTCGGGCGCGCCGAGGTCGTCGGTTCCCAATAAGCGGTTGAAGGCGGGGCCGTGGATTCGCCGGCCGGGCCGCCAGGAATCATCGGGTTGCCATATGAATCCGTCGGGGCAGATTCTCCCGGCCTGCCACCAGAAGAAGACTCCTCACTGTCCGACGTGCTGGAGGCAAGCGAACCATCTTCATCCGTCTCCTCCTCCGAGCTCTTGCTTTCCTTCGTCTCTGCCGCAGAGGTGGCCGCCGCCTTGGTAGCCTTTGGGATATACCCCTGATCCGTCGGAACGTGGTCTATCTCCTTACCTGCCTTATAAAGGCCGCTGTCATCCGAAATCTTCTTGCTGATGGTCTGGACCATCGCAGTCGGCGTATAGTCTTCCTCATCAAAAAGGAAAACATGAAGGCTCGTCACATTGCTGATTAAAGTCTGCGGAATCACGCAGTCCATTTTCCTTATAATCTGCTCGCCGCGCGCAGCCGGGAAGCCCATCGACTCTCCAAGATGATACTTTGTAATATTCGGGATCATTGCCGCAAGATCATCGAATTTGATATTCGTTGCACACATCTCCCACATATTGCCAAGCAGGTCGCTTAACGTCTTTAAATCCGCCTTTTTTGCCTTCTCAAATGCTTTCTGAATGACGATCCGCTGGCGCTCCGTGCGGGCATAATCACTGTCCATCAAACGCAGCCTGCCATAGGCGACCGCCTGTACGCCATCCATATGATGAAGGCCAGGGCCGGAAAGCTGCGTGGAGCCGATCCCCGTGCCCTTTACAGTTTCTGTAATAAACGCATTAATATAGTAGTACTCCGATTTACTGATCTCAATGTCCACACCGCCCAGAATATTAATTGCTGTCGCCACCGCCTTCCAGTTAAACGCGGCATAATGTGTAATATTCAGATCCAGGTTTTTGTTAAGCGCCTTGACGGCCTGCTCCGGGCCGCCCTGGGCATAAGCAGCATTGATCTTGTTGTAAGTGTTTTTGTCGTTGATGTTCAGATACGTGTCACGGAAAACCGATACCAGCTTAATCTCTCCCGTTTCCCGATTTACATTTACGATCATAATGACATCTGACTGATTTCCCTTACCGGTGGAAGAATCTCTCGAGTCCAGGCCAAAGACCGCAATCGTCCAATAGCCCTTGTCCATCTTTTCCTTCATCTCGAGCGTCAGATTCTCGTTCTCGACATCCTTTGTGTCAAACTCATGCCGGTCGGCATTGTTCAAACCTCTGCTGATGTATCTGTATGCCGCAAACGCGACTCCCGCGATCAGCAAAACAACGGCAAGCCCGATAATCAATGCGATCTTCTTCCACTTGCTGCTATTTTTTTTGCGTTTCCGGTTTCCCCCTGGATTTCTTTTTCTGTCCGCGCGGCTTCCGGGCTCTGCCATGGAAGACCAGCGGTCCAGATTGCCTGTGTTTCTGGAGGCGGCGCTCATATTTGTCCGGGTTTTTCTCCTCCTGGCCATCGAACGTTCTAATTCGTCGTCATATCTCATATTCATGTCCTCATCTAATATGCGTTTTTATTGATAAAGCCCTTAAAGACCGTCAAAACCATAATCTTAAAATCAAATCCCAGTGTCCAATTTTCAATGTAATAAAGATCATGCTCGATTCGTTTCAGAATCGAGGTGTCCCCGCGGTATCCGTTGACCTGCGCCCAGCCTGTAAGGCCCGGTCTCACCTGATGTTTGATCATGTATCTTGGAATTTCTTCCTTGAATTTCTCAACGAAAAACGGCCGTTCCGGCCTTGGGCCTACGAGGCTCATATCCCCCTTTAGGATATTGAAAAACTGTGGTGTCTCATCTATGCTTGTCCGGCGGATCAGCTTTCCGATGACAGTCACTCTCGAATCTCCCGGCGTTGTCCATTTGCTCTTTTCCCGCCCCGGGTCCTGAACCGTCATGGAACGAAATTTATACATTCGAAACGGCCGATTGTGAAGTCCGACTCTATCCTGACAATATATAACCGGTCCCGGCGATGTGAGCTTGATTAACAGTGCCACAAGAAGCATCACCGGAGAAAACAGCGTAATTCCCACGAGAGCCCCGCCAATATCCACAATCCTCTTAACCGCTGCATTCAATGGATTGTTTAACGGCACGTTGCGGATGTGGATAATCGGAAGCCCCTGGAGATCCTCCGTATAAGGGATCGTTGGAATTACGTTTCCGTAATCTGGAATAAACTTCGTATGAACGCCCGATTTTTCACATAATGCCACAATCCGCCGCAGTTTGTCATATTCTCCGAGCCGCAGGGTAATCGCGATTTCATCAAGAGAATTCTGCTCTAAAATATAATCCAAATCGTCGATACAGCCAATCACTTTCACGCCGTTATATGCGCTCCCGCGCTCTTTTGTGTCATCCAGAATGCCCCTGATCTGATAGCCCCATTTGGGATTTTGGAGCACCCGGTCCACAAAGCCTTTTGCAGCCGCCGAAAAGCCCACGAGAAGGATGTGCTTCTGGTTATAGCCCTTCTGCCGCATGGAACGGAGTACAAGCCGGATCGCATTCCGCTCGGCCGTAAGGAGGATAATGTTTGTGACATAAAAGCAGACGACCAGTCTCTGTGAAAAGTTATAAAGATGCGACTCTTTTCTTCCAAAATACAAAACCAGGCCGAACACCAGAAGGCCGATTGTATTTGCTTTGAATATTTTTCCGAATTCATTCCTCCGCCCCAAAATGCGTTTCGGCGCATAAAGGTCGAAGAACAGATAAAAAATCAAATAGCACGGAACAAGAACGAGCAGGGCCCCCAGATAAAATCCGAGAGACAGCGTATTCTTTCCGTGACTCGCCGCCCAGCCGCTGCCGATCACAATATACCAGGCCAGCAGGTAGGAGACCGCCGTCACCAGCACATCGAGTACCACATGAAAGCGGTTCAGGCTCGTCTGTTTATCCTTTATCATATTTTTTCCCCGGATTTTCCCATACCTACAAATGGTAATTTACAATTACCAAGTATATAGTATACCTGAAATAAAGCGTTTTTGCTATAAACGATTTCTTAAGATTCTCTACGATTTTTAAAAAATCCAGGCTGCTTTATCTGCAAGGCGCCGTCCGCGGGCCGCTGGCTGCACTTTACGGCCTGGCGTCTGAAAAATTCATAGACGTACACGGCCGTGCCCAAAATGAGCTCAAACTGAATTCGAATCTCTGCCTTTAAACGGCCCTTAAATGCCGGTACACGGCGGCAGGCGTGAAGCGTTGAAAGTCCTTCCCGAAGCCCTGCCAGATAGTCCTCTCCAAACCCCCGTTTTAAGAAAAACAGATATTTCACAAAAAAGCCTAACAGCAGAAACGGTGCATTCAAAAAAAGCTGCCAGCTCCGCATATTTTTATAGTTCAGATACAGGCTGTTCCTTGCAGTCAGCCGCACTTTAAACGAATTATACTTTGAGCCGCTGGTGCCGCTTCCCACATGCTTTACTGCAGCCTGCGGACAATAGAGATTGTCGTATCCATGAAGCCTTGCCCGATAGCCTATGTCGATGTCCTCAAGATACGCGAAATGGCTCTCGTCAAACAGCCCAAGTTCGTCAAACAACGCCCGGCGGTAGATGGCTGCCCCCGCACACGCAGCAAAGACACGGCATGCCCGCCGGTATTTCTTTTCGGGGCGGCCGGTCCCTCGCTGAAAGGCCCAGCCGAGCACCGTATACATATCTCCGGCGTCGTCTAAAAGCGACGGGTTCCCGTTTTGCAGCATTCGGCTGCTGACCGAAAAAATCCGCTCCGATCTTGCGGCCGCGCGCTCCAGTGCCTCCACATAACCGGGTTCCGGCTCCGTATCGTTATTCAAAAGGATCACATAGGGCGTATCGCATGCCTGAATCCCGGCATTCACCGCGCCGGAAAAGCCGGTATTTTCCGGAAGGAATATGGCCTGTACTCCCTCCTCCTGCAGCCACTTCGCACTCCCATCCGTGGAACCGTTATCCACGACAAGAATCGCGAAGTCCTTTGCAGTCTGCTTGGAAAGTGCCCTAAGGCACGGCTTCAAAAACGCAAGCCCATTATAATTTGGAATGATGATCGTCGTCTGTATCTGCATGTTCTCCCAGCTCCAATCTGTAGGGTTCTCCAATTTTTTCTTTTTTCAAATCCCGGAGAGAAAAATCGGATTTTCGCAAGGTCAGGTTCGGATTGTAGAAGGGATCCCCGCTCTTTAAAATCTGCGGCCATTTCTTCGCAAAAATGGCAACTTCCCTGTTAAAGCGTGCCACCTTCTCGGGGGTATCCTCAAGTCCCCTGGACTTGGATTCGTAATGGTGAAGCACTGCATAAGGCGCGTAGACCACACGCTTTCCTAACGCGCCTGCCTTCATACAGTAATCAATATCATTAAAAGCCACGGCTAACTCCTCCGAAAAACCGCCCGCAGCCATAAAGACCGATTTTTTGCTCATCATGCAGGCCGCCGTGACCGCACTGTAGTCCTGCGCACACATGGCCCGGTGGAAATAGCTGCTCTCGGCCTTATGGAGACCGATGAACGTATGCCCCGCGATTCCTCCGAAACCGATGATAACACCGGCGTGCTGGATCGTGTCATCCTCATAGAGGAGTCTGGCGCCGACAACCCCTACGTCCTCCCGCTGGCAAAAACCAAGCATCTCCTCCACAAAATCCTCGGCGATGAGACCGATGTCGTTGTTCAGGAAAAGCAGGTAATCGCCTTTGGCAAATGTGACACCGAAATTGTTGATCGCGGAATAGTTAAACTCCTTCTCCCAGTGTACTACATGTACACTGGCAAACTCCCTCTGGATCTTTTCATAGTAGGAAAAGGTCTCCGGGGCCGTGCTGTTGTTCTCTACGATTACGAATTCCAGGTTCTTATAGGTCCCTCGCGTAAGAATCGGACGGATGCAGTTGTCAAGATCCTGGGTATGGTCCTTATTCGGAATAATGACAGACACGAGCGGTTCCCCGTCAATGGCAAACTTCGTATGGTAAATCCCGTAATCCACGCCCTTCTCCACCGCAAGGGCCTTGATCCCCGTCCGCTCGTAATGGGCCATGATCGCACGGGCACCGGCCTCAAATGCATAAAGCTTGCTCTCAGGATTGCTCGCCGTGGAATCCTGATGGCAGCGCCAGTGATACAGGACGCGCGGAATATGGATAATTTTTTCTGCCGCCTCCGTACAGCGGAAGATGAAATCATAATCCTGTGCCCCGTCAAACTCCTGCCTAAAGCCGCCGATCCGCTCCAGAAGCTCTTTTTTAACCGCGAACAGATGGCAGATATAATTGACGCTTGTCAAAAGGTCCGGATTGAAATCCGGTTTAAAATGCGCCTCAAACAATGCCCCTCCATCCATATCGAGCTTATCCTCATCCGAATAGAGCACATCGCAGTCCGGGTTTTCATTCAATGCCTCTGCCAGGCAGTAAAGCGCGTCGGGCGTCAGCCGGTCGTCATGATCTGCCAGGACCACAAACTCTCCCTTTGCCAATGCAAGGCCCGCGTTTGTGTTCCCGGAAATCCCCCGGTTCCCGCCTAAGACCACATAACGGATCCGTTCATCCAGGTCTGCATACCGCTTCAGCACCTGCTCGACACTCTCTCCGGCCGGGCTGCCATCCGCGATGCACAGTTCCCAATTCGCATAGGTCTGCTCTCTTACCGAATCGAGCATCTCCTTTAAATACGTCTCAGGCGTACGAAAAGCAGGGATCACGATCGAAAATCTTGGCATATATGGGAATGTCTTTTCCCTCTGCGCCGCAAGCGTTTCTTCGGTCGGCCTCGTAAGATCCCACCATTCCCCGTAATCATAATCGCTGTCCAGCCCCTCAAGCTTATGCTTTGACTTTAAGATTAACGCCTTAAGACCATTTTCCTTATAGAAATCCCAGGCCACGCGAACCGTCTCCATGTTCATCAGATCCTTGATCTTCTGCATGCGCTTATGCGCCACACTCTGACGCTTTGCAATCAGCTCCTCATTGTATTTGATGCGCAGCCTTCTTCCTTCACCGCAGATCACCAGATAATACTCGTTTCCGCGCTCATACGCAAACTGTATATCAAAGCCGAGCTCCTGACTGACCGTCTTCTTAAAATAGATCTGGCTCACATCATCCCGCCTCGTCGAAACACATTGAAATTCGACGGGCCGGCGGCGGCCGTCCTCAACCTGATAGGTAATCTTAGTCTCCGGCGTCCTGCCGATCGCCCAGCCGTTCAGTTGGATCGTATTTTCCCGAATCCGTACCACATCTACACTGTATTTCATGCCTTTGTCTCCAGGCCGTCCCGTCCGTCCGGCACTTTTCCTGTGTCAAAGTTCAGGCGTTCCTCCTCGATTACGAGCGGCCGGTGCATGACACGGGTGTTGATATTCATGATATATTCTCCCACAAGACCGATGAAAAAAATCTGTATAGAACCTAAAAAACACATTCCGATTAAAAGCGGCGCCATTCCTGCCAGGAAGCGGTCCCAATATAAGAGCTTCATGATCAGATAAACAAATCCCACAAGAACACTTACGCCCGAACAAAATGCACCAAAAAATGTCGCCAGCCGCAGGCCAACCTTCGTGTAGGAGGTAAAGCTTAACATCGCGGCATCATACAGGCGGTAAAAATTGTTATGGGTCTTTCCGGCCCGGCGCTTCGGCTGCTCGTAAGGGATCTCCTTTCTCTTAAAGCCGAGCTCCGCCACGATGCCGCGCAGAAAAGGTGTCGGGTCGTCAAGCCTCCTTAAAATCTCAATGAATTCCCTGTCATAAAGACCCGAGCCTGTAAAGTGCTCAATCTGCTCCACATCAGAAAGCCTGCGTATCAGCTTGTAATAGCAGCTCCGCAGCCAGTACATGACCGGATTTTCCCTGCTGCTCGTCTTGATTCCGATGACGATCTTATAGCCGTTTTCCCATTCATGAACGTATTTCGGAATCAGTTCCACCGGATCCTGAAAATCAGCGACCATTGAGATCACACAGTCTCCCGTGACCTGCAAAATCCCGTAATACGGGGAATTGAACTGGCCGAAGTTGCGTGCATTAAAAATGGCCTTGATTTTTGGATTTTCTGCACAGAGCCTCCGCAAAAGCGGCCTCGTATTGTCAGTCGAATCATTGTCGATAAAGACCAGCTCATACTCATATTGCGAAAGCTCCTTTGTGAGCGTTTCGATCACAGCCTTGCTGATCGGCTCCACATTGTCTTCCTCGTTATAGCAGGGAATCAGGATACTGATTTTTTTCATAGTCATATTTCCTTTTTGGCAGCTGTTCCGACAGGTCTGTGCAGTTGCCCTCTTATTGCTCACTTTCATCATTTTAGCGAATATTTTCCATTTGTCAATAGATGGCGCCTGGTTTTCGAGCCCTGATTGTCTTTAAAATTCCTTCTGCAAACTGCGTCTTCGGCATCCAGCCGACCGTATCCGTAAGCTTTTCTATAGAAGGAATCAGATTCACAATCCCTTCTGCGTTCTCCGGCCTCGTATTGTAGCACGGCGTGCCGCGGCCCCCGCAAAGCCTGTCGATTTCTTCGACAAATTCCTTCAGCGGCCTCGTCTCACCCCCTGCCAGGTTAAAGGCCGGATTGGCAAGTTTCGCAAACGCATACTCGGGCGCTTCGCAAAGCATACAGAGTGCGTCCGCCAGGTCTTCTATATAAAGGAAATTCCACTTCTGTGTGCATTTTCCCAGGGGCAGCTTCTCTCCCTTTAAAAAAGCATCCAGGCAGCTTTCCACGAGCGTCCACGGATGGTCGCCCGGCCCGTAAGCGCTGAAGATCCGCACATGCAGATACGTAAGTCCAAGCGTCTTTGCGAGCATATTTCCTTTTTGGCACATCGAAAGCTTTGCCTCCCCATACGCCGAGCGCGGGCTGCAGGGGATCTCCTCTGTCATCAGCCCTTCGTGAAATCCATACTCTGCCTGCGAACCGCTGAACAAAAAGCGGCCGCAGCCCAGTGCCTTTGCCGTTTCAAGCGTTCGCAAAGAGTCTGTCAGATTCTGCTCCTGAAGCTTTCTGTCGGTCCGCGAGCCGCTCCCGGAGCCGCCCCAGCCAAAATGGCAGAATACATCGGCGCCCTTTGGCAGCTTTTGTAACAGCCGTTTTGGCTCGGACAGATCGTTTTCCACCACAAACAGACGCTTTCCAAGAAGCGCCTGTTTGTTTTCTTCCGTAATCTTATTTACTTTATTGGAGCCGGGCCTTACGACGGCTGCGACGGTGTGCCCTCTCTTTAAAAGTGCGTGCACCGCAGCCGCTCCGACAAAGCTCGTAGCCCCTGTCATGATAATCCGCATATCGTCCTTTACGCTGCCGGCCGGCTTTTCGCTAAGCCGCAGCCCTCTCACTCGTTTTCAACCATTGGCACAAGCATGTTTTTTGCCAGCTCCTCGTAAGAAAGGAACGGCGCCAGATCCTCTAAAGGAACCGAAACCATACGCCCGTCCGGAAGCATTTTGGCCGCCGCCTTGGGCTCAAAGCCCTGCTCTGTATCCACAAAGAACTCACAGATCACAGGACCCTCGGTCGCCAGCGTCTTTTCCACTGCCTCCGCCAGCTCCTCATTATTGTGTGCTGCTATATAGGGGTATCCGTACGCCCAGGCAAGCTTTTCCATGGACGGAAAACTCAGATCACCGCTGTCCGTGCCGATTCCCACAAGCGGCTCGTCAAAATGGGCCTTCTGTGTCTGGCGAATCGAATGATAGCCCCCGTTATTGATCAGGAAAATCTTAATTCCCATTCGGTGATGGATAATAGTCTGCAGCTCCTGCAGATTCATCTGGATGCTGCCGTCTCCGGTCAAAAGGATGATATCCTTTTCATGGTCGGCGACCCAGGCGCCAATCGCAGCCGGCAGGTCATAGCCCATCGCGGCGACTGCCGAATTGCTGATGAAACGCTGGCCCTTTTTCATCTCATAGGCATGTCCGCCCACCACACAGGCCGATCCGTTCCCCACTACCGTGATCTGCCCTTCCTCGGCACGGCGGCTGAGCTCCTTGACTGCCGCATACACGTTTGCCGGCCGGTCTGCTCCCGCCTCATAATGCTTTTCCTGTACCACCGGATACTGTTCCTTCCAATCCTGGCAGCGTTTTACCCAGGCGTTTGCAGCGGCCTTGTCCGCGGGACCTCCTTCCGCCTCAAACTCCTCCTCGTCAAGCACAAGTTCCAGCTTTTCTAACAGATCCTTCACGTCGGCATGCACCGGCATATCCACATGCAGCGTCGGCTTCTTTAACTCATCCTCGTCAATGTCATTGGCAATCACATAGGCTTCTCTGGCCCAAGTCGGGTAATTGTAGCCTACCTGCCGGATCGAAAGACGGCTCCCAAGCGACAAAACAAGGTCGCTGTTTTGAACCGCAAAATTGCCGGGGCGGTCGCCCATATGGCCCGCACGGCCCACATAAAGCGGATGCGCATCATACATGCAGTCCACACTGTTCCAGCCCGTCACAACCGGGATTCCGAGTTTATTCACGACCCGCGAAAAAACGTCAAATGCCTTTGCAATCCGAATCCCATTGCCGGCGTTGACGACCGGGCGTTTGGCCTGGCGTACCTTTTTTATGATCTCGCGTGCGGTCTCTACCGTCACAGAAGTCGGCAGCGCCTGACGCGGTTCCCCCTGCCCCGCGGTATCCTCCGGAATCTTTGCAGGTCTGCCCTCGACCGGATCCATCCGGCAGACGGTGCAGCTCCCGCAGCCGTTTCCATGGCCTGACCAGCCTGTGCCTCCCGCTTCATAATCTTCTTTATCAAATCCAAAAAGGCTCTCGGTCTCCACAAACGCTCCCTGTACGTCTAACGGAATATCCAGCCAGCAGGGGCCCGGGCGGCCCGACTGCGCCAGGTACAGGGCCTTTTCCAGGCAAAACCGGATTCGCATTGGGTCAATCATCATTTCGCTGTATTTGGTCATGCAGGAGACAGCCTTTGTAATGTCAAATTCCTGGTCTCCCATCGCGCGGATCTTTAAGCCGGTGCTGCGGGCCGTCGTATCGTACCGAATCTGTCCGGACAGGATCAGCATCGGGATTGAATCCAGCCAGCCGCCGACCACTCCGGTGATCGCATTGGTCCCTCCCGGACCTGTCGTCACACAGACTGCCGCAATCTTATTATGAATCCGCGCATAGCACTCCGCCGCGATCGCGCAAGCCTGTTCATGATGATTGAAATAACAGCGAAGTCCTCTTTCATGTCCAAGACCGTCATCCAGATGCATCGCACCGCCTCCGGTGATCATGAACACATCCGAAATCCCTTCCGCCACAAGCTTCTTCGCTATATAGTCAGAAACTTTCATTTTCATAGACCGTTTTACTCCTCTCCCCGCTTGCGGGTATATCCCTCAACCGTTTATCTCTGTCCAAACGGTTTTTGTCTGTTCAATCTCTGTATAGATATAAACTATATCACAGATTGCTTCCCCCGTCCAGCCCTTTACTTGCAGCCTTAAACGGTTCCCAGGGGAAGCCCCCGGACTCCATTCCTTCCCTGTTATGGTCTGACAGTTCTGCCAGTAACCTGCACTGGATTTTCCGCCGCACAGTCTGCTATAATCAGCACGTAAGGAAAAAACAAACCGCGCCGCATGGCGCATCACCAAAAAGGAGAGAACCCGATTATGAAAAAAAAGACGCATATGCTTGCTGTCCTTTCTGCTGCCGCATGTATGACACTGGCTCCGGCCTTTACGGTACAAACGGCCTATGCTGCCTCCCACGGTTTTGCCCTGGAAGACGGAAACCTTGTCTACTACGATGAAGATGGCTACCTCATAACCGATTCCTGGAGAAAGAACGGTGAGGATTGGTATTATTTAGATGAGAACGGCCGGGCGGCCAAGGACATGAAAATCGAAGATTATTATGTCGGGCCGGACGGCAAAATGATCAAAAGCGCTTGGGTGGAGTTAAAGAACGAGGAGGACATGGACTCCCCGGAAGCCCCTGCCACCTATTGGTATTTCTTTGACGAGAACGGAAAATCTCTTTCCTCCAAGTGGAAAAAGATTGAGGGAAAATGGTATTATTTTGATGAAAGCGGCCACATGCTGACCGGAAAGAATACCATCGATGGCTTCACCTACTATCTGGGCGATGAAAAAGACGGATCCATGAAGACCGGTTGGGTCAAGTTAGAGGAAAATGCTTCGAATCCCGGCGTATCTGAAGGCTGGTATTACTTCGGTACAGACGGAAAGATGGTTGATACACAGTACGATAAGAGAATTGAGGGAAACTATTATACCTTCATCGACGGCAAGATGCAGACCGGCTGGGTCATGATGCCGAAAGCAGAAGCAGAGGCAGAAACTACCGATAGCAACGCCGCAACAACACCTTCCATTGGTGACTATCAGTACTATGGTCTCGAAGGTGACGGAAAACGGGCCGAGGGTTGGCACACCATCGAAGGCATTGATGGTATCCACGAGGACGACGAAATCTACACCTTTTATTTTAAAAACGGAAAACCCTATTTCTCCTCCACCAAGGGAAATGAACTGTTCACCATCAGTGGCAAAAAGTATGCCTTCAGTGACCTGGGCGAAATGCAGACAGGCCAGAAGGTAGTGAATATCCAAAACGGTGAGATCGCTAATTTCTATTTTGATGAAAACGGCGTCATGAAGACCGGAAAGCAGTCCATCTACAACGAAGATACTGCCGAGACCGAGACTTGGTTCTTCCACACCGAAGGTGATAAGAAAGGGCAAGGATACCATGGCCTGCGCGACAATGTCCTCTACCGCTACGGCAAGCGCCAGGAAGCCACTTCTGACCAGCGCTACGCTGCTGTGGAATTAGACCAAATCACGTATCTCGTCAATACAACCGGAAACATCCAGAAAGCATCCTCCTCCTCCACTTCCCAGGAGAAGCCAGAACTTGGACGCGGCTTTAAGGATTTCAAAGATTCCAATGGGAAAATCTGGGTTGTTGACACCAAAGGAATCATTCACTGAATCTATGGGAAATGATAAAGGATAGAAAACGGCATAAAGCTCTTTCTTATGACGTTTTCTATAAAATAAAGAATGGCTTTGTCAGATTCTGACAGAGCCATTTTGCACTTCCTTACCTCCGGTCGGTAATGTAGTAGTTCACCAGCCGGTCCAGGGTGATCTTCATCTGTGTGATGATGTTCAGGAGCTTTTCGTTGTCATCCCTAAGCCTGCGGTTTTCGTCTTTCAAAGCGGCAATGTGATCTTCGATTCGCATGTGTTTGCCCCCTTTGCTCCATCCTTCGCATTATCGCCTTTTGTACCATTATAGTAACTTTTTCCAGGAAAAGGAAGGTGGAATCGCCCGCAAGTTTCGACAGGATTCGTGCAGGCAAAGCCGTTCGGATCCCCCTTGTTGCAAGCAAAAACAGATCCTAAGTGCCAGCAGCACCGGCCGAAGCAGAAGGCTGCCTTCTGCGCTCTTATATGGTCAGCCAGGCAGGGCAGCACGCTTGACCAATGCATCCCCCGCCCTGACCGATCTGAACCGCAACGGCAGACATACCCTAAATCAGATGGAGCTTTTCAAGCGCATAGGCGATTCCCCCATCCTCCACGTCTTTTGTAACAAAGGATGCGTAGGGCTCCAAGGCCTTGTCATGCTGCCCCATAATGACGGCGTTTCCCGCATAGCGAATCATCGCAAGGTCATTCGTGCTGTCACCGAAGGCGTAGGACTCCTCTCTGGGAATCTTAAAATAGTCAAGGACAAACTGCATCGCGGTAGCCTTGTCAAAACCGGCCGGAACGCACTCATAAAGCCCATGCCCTCTGTCGATCGCCGCGATGTCAGGATTCAGCATCTCAAGAAAGCCTTCTATGTCGCTCCCTTCATCTGCCAGCACACAGAACTTATCAAACGGAACCGCTTTCTCCGTCCAGTCTGCACTGAACAGCGCACCATTCCGGTACACGGCCTCCTTCACGCGTTCAATCTCACCCATGTTGGAGACACCTTTTTGCGTACAGCAGCCCTTCGGGCCTTCTAAGATTCCATCCAGGCCAAAGATCAGGATGTCCCTCTGCAGCTCCAGCCGGCGGTGCTCTGCGATCACATGATGAAGCGCCACATGGCCCGCGATCTCCACATACGTCCCGCAGCCGCAGAGATACCCATCCACAGGGAGGCTGTCCTCCACCTCGTGCAGCAGACAACGCGCACGGCCGGAGTTAATGAATACAAGATGCCCCGCCTCTCTGGCTTTTTGGATCGCCTCCACCGCGCTCTTTGGTATTTCTCTGGACATATTAATAAGAAGTGTTCCGTCAACATCAAAAAACAACGCTTTTCTGCTCATTTTTCAGCCCCCGTTTGTCTCCGTCCCGGCCGTCTCTCCCGGTTCGGCCTTTGCAGCGTTTTCAATCAGATAGTAATAGGCCGCTCCCATCTCAAACAGACGATTCGCGGACTCCTCGCCATAGGCCAGGATCATGGCCGCCTGGTTCTCAAAGGAATTCATGCGGGCCATGCTTTCTCTTTGGCTGTCGGTCGCCGTAAGGCCCTCGGCCTTTATAATCTCATCAATCGCCATCTCCTGCTTGACAAGCTCCTCGGCAAGCTCCTTTAGGCCCTCGGTGTCCGTTCCCATATACATTGCAAGAAAGGTCTCCAGCTCCATTCCATACTGGGCGGCATACGCCTGGTACGTCATTTGAAGCTCCGTATACATTTCCTCCACACTGGAAGCGTCACAGACGATTTCAGAATTCTCGATCACCTGAGCCAGGAGCTCATTTCCGGCACTGTTGAACCACTCGTTCTCCTGTTGATTTTCGAGTTCCTCCCGAAGCTGCTTTTTTAATGAGGCAAGCGTCGCCGTCTCCTCACCGGTTACGCGCCTGGCCAGTGCATCATCAATCTGCGTATGCTCCGGATCCTTAATTGCATTCAGGGTTACATGGAACACTACAGGCTGCCCCGCAAGTTCCGCATTGTCATAGGTTTCCGGAAACGTGAGGTCCAAATCCTTTTCCTCTCCCGGGCGCATTCCGACGACACCTGCCTCGAACCCGTCGATAAACCGGCCGCTTCCCAGCGTCAGATCAAAATTACTCCCGGTCCCGCCCTGAAATGCCACGCCATCTTTCATTCCCACAAAGTCAATATTCGCCACGTCCCCCTCTCTTGCCGAACGGTCCGTGACCTCGGCCGGATAGACGGTTTTCAGATAATTCAACTGGTTTTCCAGCATGGCATCCGTGACCTCCATCTTCTGTGCCGTAAGGGTAAGCCCTTTATACGTACCCAGCGTGATACTGGCAGAGGATGCTGTCCCGGCAGCCGTCTCCTGCGGCGTTTCTTTTGTCGTCTCCCCGGCGCTGCTTCCTTTGCAGCCCGTTGCAAACATGGAAAAAACCGCCGCATAAAGACAGATTTTCACAATTTTTCTCATAGATTTTTCTGTTTTCCTTTCTCCCTCGTCTCCGGCCAGATACCGGAAACGTTTTATTTGTAAAACGCCGAAAATGCCCGGTATGCGGAATATATATCCAGCTTGGCTGCCAGCTCAAACGGCGCATGCATGGAAAGAATCGGGACCCCCACATCCACTACATCCACGTTAAGCTTTGCCACAAACTGTGCGATGGTCCCGCCGCCGCCCGCATCCACGGCCCCAAGCTCTCCGGTCTGCCAGAAAACGCCCTCCGCCTCCAGAAGCGCAATGACCTTTCCCATCGTCTCGGCACTTGCGTCGCTGCTTCCCGCCTTCCCGCGCGCTCCGGTGTATTTTGTCAGCACACAGCCATGGTTGATATAGCTGGAATTACGCTCCTCATAAACGGCCGGGAAGGTAGGGTCATAAGCCGCATTTACATCGGAAGACAGGCAGATGGAATTTTGCAGCACCAGCCCTAAGTCAGCATTCTGATTTCCGGAAAGTTCCTCCAGAATATGGCGCACGAAGTCGGAATTCAATCCCGTATTTCCTACAGAGCCGATCTCCTCCTTATCCGCCAGAATCGTAAGCGTTGTATGCGCCGGTGTCTTCGCTTCAAGCTCAGCACGAAGTGCCGTATAGGCACAGACCCGGTCATCCTGGCCGTACGCACCCACAAGACTTCTGTCCAATCCAATATCCATGGCACGGTACGCTGGTACAAACTCAATCTCGGCTCTGGTAAAATCTTTTTCGGTGATCCCGTATGCTTCGTTTAAAAGCTTCATAGCCATAAGCTTGACCAGATTTTTCAGCTTGTCATCCTCCTCATCTTCATAGAATGGCAGGGAGGCGACAAAGATATTTAACTCCTCTCCCTTTAAGCCCTCCGAGAGCTTACGTCCATTCTGCTCCGAAGCCAGATGAGGCAAAAGGTCCGTCACGCAAAACCGGGGCTCTCCATCCGCCTCTCCGATGGAGATCTCCACAGCCTCTTTGTCGGACCGCATAACGACGCCATGCATTGCAAGCGGTACAGTCCCCCACTGGTATTTGCGGATGCCTCCATAATAATGGGGCTTCAAATACGCGATTTCACACTTCTCAAACAGGGGATTGGGTTTTAAGTCCAGACGCGGCGAGTCAATATGTGCACCGTTCATACGAACCCCGTTTTCTAGCGGCAAGCTTCCGATGGTCGAGGCTACAAGAGCCTTGCCCCGGTTATTCCAATAGACCTTGTCACCCGGTCTATATGGCTTCTTTTTGTCAAATTGTTCATATCCGGCGACGCAGAGGAGCCTTACGGCCTCTTTCACACATTCCCTCTCAGTCTTTCCGCGATCCAGAAATTCTTTATAGTCTTCACAGAACGCATATGCCGCCTCTTTTAACGCAGGCGCCTTTTTGGCGATATGCGGCGCCTCCCATAAAAGCTCCTTTGCAAGCTCTTTTCCGTTCATCCTGCCTTTCTCCTTCACCACAGCCCCTTAAGGCCCGCTTGTTGTTAAACTGTTGCAAATAATTCCCGGCTGTCCAGCATGAGAGTAAATGGTCCGTCGTTCAAAAGTTCGACCTTCATATCCGCTCCAAACTCTCCATGCTCCACCTTTTTCACCTGGCCTCTGCAGCGCTCCATAAAGACTTCATAAAGATGGCTCGCCTTCTCAGGGCCTCCGGCTCCGGTAAAGCTTGGCCGATTTCCCTTTCTGCAGTCGGCATAGAGAGTAAACTGGCTCACCACCAGAAGCTCCCCCGCCACATCGCTTAAGGAACGATTGGTCTTTCCGTTTTCGTCCTCAAAGATCCGCAGCCTGCAGATCTTATCCGCCAGCTTATCGGCTACCGTCTCATCATCCGCGTCGGAAATCCCCAGAAAAATTAAAAAGCCCTTTCCGATTGAACCGATTGTTTTTCCGTCCACGGTCACACTTGCCCGCGTAACCCTCTGCAGCACTGCCCTCATGTCGTTCCTCCCTGTTCGTTCTCCCGGCTGATCTGCATGATCGCCTGGTTTAAAGAGAACATTTTCTCATCCAGCACTTCGACTACATCCGCGCAGGACTTCAGCTCCGTCTCCATATAGTCCGGCGGATTCCCCTCGAATTTATATGCAATTTTGTGTTCAAGAGACGCCCAAAAATCCATCGCGATCGTGCGGATCTGAATTTCCACCTTTGTATCCATTTTTCCATCCCGGACATAGACAGGGATCGTCACCACCATATGATAGCTCTTGTAGCCGTTGGACTTCGGAAATTTGATGTAATCCTTTACATGGAGAACCGTAATGTCCCCCTGACGCGCAATCATATCTGCAATCGGATAAATATCAGACATAAACAAACAGATAATCCGGATTCCTGCAATGTCGTTTAAATGTTCTACCATGTTTTCGATCGTAACCTCGCGCCCGTCATTCTGGAGCTTTTTTACAATGCTTGCAGGCGTCTTTAAGCGCGATTTGATGTGCTCGATCGGATTGTAGTTGTAAAGCTGAACAAACTCGTTGTTTAAAATTTCGATTTTCGTATTAATGGATTTCAACGCCGAGCTGTATAAGAACATCGTTGACTTCCACTGGTCGATCTGGTCAATAGACGCGGGACCTTTCAAACTGCTATCGCCTCCTCCCCGCACAGGAGCAAAAACCTGGCATTCCGGCCGGTTTAATCAAACTTGAGACCTTTTAAGAGCGCACCGAGCCCTGTGCTCGCCCGGCCGTCTTCCTTATAATCAAATGTCTCCTCAGGCTCATCCGACTCATCCGTGAGCGCCTTCATGCTGAGGCTGATTTTATTGTCCGCTGTAGAAATAATTTTTACACGGATTTCCTGTCCCTCCTTCAGGACGACGCCCGGATGCTTAATCCTCTGTGTACAGATCTGTGAAATATGCAGAAGCCCCGAAAGGCCGTTCTCCAAAATCACAAATGCACCATACGGCTTTAAAGTGTCAACGGTCCCATTCATCACCGCGCCCGTCTCACATTTTGCTATCTGGCGGTTCTTCTCCTCCTGCTTTTTCTCCCGTGCGGCTTCCCGCCCGGAAAGCACAAGCTGGTGTTTTTCCTCATCTGCCGTGATAACTGTCACGTCCAAACTTTTCCCTGCCCATTCCTTGACATCCTCTACGTATTCGTCAGACAGCCGTGAGACCGGAATAAAGCCGCGAATTCCCTCCAAATAAGCCACTGCGCCCGCGTTGACGGTCTCGCTTATTTTTACCGTGACGACGGTCCGCTCCTCCATGAGTTTTCTTAACTTATCCCAGGCGAGAACCGCATTCGCCTCTTTTTTGGAGAGAACCATATTGCCCTCGCCGTCATTCGTCGCCATTACGGTCGCCACGATCGTATCTCCCGGGTGAATCGCTTCCTCCATATGAAAATCCGGATCCTCGCTTAAATCTTCCCTGCGGATCACGCCGTCTGCATACGCCTTCAAATCCACAAGCACAGAATCCTCCGTCACATCAATCACCGTACCTGTCACTACATCACCCACACGTATTTTTTTAAGAGTCGCCTCCAGCTCCTCCTTAAAATCTTCCATTGTTTCCATGAAACCGTACCTTCTTTCTTTTTCGCATTTCTTACTATTTAACCACATTCGCCCTAATATTGCAAGCATTGCGGGTCTTATTTTTAAGCGCAAAAAGACTGTGGAGTCAAACCGTCGCCCCACAGTCCCTCGTCTTTTGTCGAATGCATGATCATTTGCCCGCTATTCAAGCAGCTTATTGACCTTTTTCCAAAGAGCGGCTATCTCCTCCTGATCGGCAAGCCGGTCCTTTTGGATACGAATCATATTTTCCAGAGCTGCATTGGCTCCGTCAGCATTTAGCTTCTCGTCGCAGTTCTTTTTCGCCTGCAGGTAGGGGTCCATGCTCTCCTGTTCCTTCTCCTGCTTCTTTTGGAGCTCCAAAAGCTCGGCGACAAGCTTCTTCGCCTCCTCCGGCGGATTTTCCACATCCTGCCATGTCAGAAGATTCGTCTTATTCTCAGCATTTATTTTGTCCAGTGCAATGCTGTTTTTAAGCGTGGCTTTCCAGTTATCGGCAATCTCAGTCTCATATGCCTCTTTTGCTGCATCATCTTCGTCGGTCTTTGCAAAGCCTGTCACAGACATACCAAGCAAGCAGGCAAAAAGCGCGATGAGAAACAGTAATTTTTTCATCCGGATGCTCCTCCTCTCTTGCATTATCTTATCATATTCTTCCTCATTCTTCCATGGCAAAGCTGCGGCAATCCTGCGGCAGTCTGATGATAAACGCTGCTCCGGCGGACCGGCTTTGCGCCTCTATATCTGCTCCCATATATTCCAGAGACCGTTTTGCGATCGCCAGCCCCAATCCATGATTCCCGTTTTTTCCTTTGTAAAAACGTTCAAACAGATGCGGCAACTCCTCGTTTTTAATCCCCGGGCCGTCATCCAGAACGGTTAAGAAAATTTGGTCTTCTTGGCTCTCCGTCGTAATATGTACAGTGGCCTTTGCATAGCGGATGCAGTTGGAAACCACATTGGAAAAGGCCCGTTCCAAAAGCTGTACATCTGTGATCAGAAAAAATTCTTCTCCCGGATCCAGGATAAGCTTTATTTTTTTTGAATAGGCCAACCCCTCCAGACGTTCGAACCGCTCTCCGATAAATTCACGCAGTTCTATCCGGACCGGCACTACCTGGTATCGAAGCTGATCCATTCTTGTCAGCGTCAGGATCCCGTCTACGACTTCCGTCAGGCGGTTGCTTTCCTCCAAAATCACCCCGGCCGCCTGGGATGTATCCGCAAAAACCCCCCTCTGAATCCCCTGCGCATAACCGCTGATGGACATGAGCGGTGTCCGAAGCTCGTGAGAAGCGTTCTGAAAAAAAGTCCGCTCCGTCTGATCCGCCCGCAAAAGCTTCTCCTGCATCTGATTGATCTCATCCTCCAGCTCACAGAGTTCCTTTACGGTTGCTCCTGTCTTTACCGGCTTGAATTTTTTTTCTCCGATTCCCCTTGCGGCCTCACAGAGCCTGCGAACCGGCCCCGAGATGCTTCCCGCCACGAACCAGAACAAAACGATCGAAACCGCTGCCATAAAGCCCATGATCATTAAAACCAGCCTGGAGACCCGATCTAGGATTACGCTCGTATCATGAATCGGACAATACAAAATCATATGGCTGACTCGCTCTCTGTCCTCCGCCTCCAAATATTTATAATACAACAGATAGCGGTTTTCCCCTATCGTCTCCTCTACGGTCCCCTCGGACTCCCAGCGTGTATCCGGCTGCGTCAGCTCCGACAAGGCAAGCGCATAAAGCTGCGACATCTCCGGCTGGTCGTCGTAATTTCTCGGATAGACAACCCGGTACCGGCTGTTTAATGCCAGCATTTTTGTCTCTCCGGCAGCGGTCTGCACCAGGCCGCGCAGTTCAGAAAGCAGACCATCCTCCTCCGCATCGTCCATCGCAAAAGACGCAGTTTCCCATCTCGCAACCACCTCCCCGGTCCGGCGGATCAAAAGTTCCAGATCCCGCCTTGCGTTATAATTCATATTCCCTTCCAGGGAATAGGCAAAAATCAGCCAGGCCGCCACAGGAAACGCAATCAGAAGCGCCATGACCGGCAGGAAAATTTTCATGCGGATGCTGAGCTTCATGCCTCGCCACCGCCTGTTAAGCGGAAACCATAGCCCCATACCGTCTCGATGCGGACAACACTGTTTAGATCTTTGAGTTTCTTGCGCAGACGCTTTACCATGTCGTCCACGGCTCTCGTATCCACCTCATTGCTGTCCACCTTCCAGAGAGATTTTAAAAGGTCATCCCGACTCGCTGCGTGCTCCGGGTACTCCATCATATGGCAGAGGAAATCAAACTCCAGCGGCGTCAGGGAAAGCTCTTTGTCTTTCAATCTTGCCTGCCGGCGTTTCGGATACAGGCGGATGTCCCCAAATTCATAGCTGTCATGACTTTCCTCCTGACTGGAAAATGCATCTACACGTCTGAACAGGGCCTTGACCCGTGTCACGAGTTCCAGGGGGAGAAACGGCTTTACCATATAGTCGTCACTTCCGAGCGTGATTCCCGTAATCCGATCCAGCGGCGAATCTTTTGCAGAAACGATGATAATCGGAACATGGCTGTTCTTGCGAATTTGGGTACACACGGTAAGGCCGTCCATCCCCGGCATCATAATATCCAGGATGCACAGATCCGGCATCCGCTCTGCGCAGGCTGCCAGAAGGGATTCTCCATCCCCGAAGCACTGCACCTCAAACCCCTCCTTTTCCAGAAAGTTCTGAATCAAAAAGCAGATGTTTTTTTCATCATCGGCCACATAGATTCGTTTTGCCACGTCGTACCCTCCTCCTTTTTGTGAGCACACACAACCTCTTTTGTCTTAGTATATCATCCTGGGAACTTTCGGTAAATACCCTGCCACAGGATTGCCGCAAAAGATGAAAACAGGCAGGACGGCCTGGCAGACCTTAGAAAATGGAAACACAAATTTTTTCATTGTACTTTCTGTAAAACTGTAGTAAACTGTCTTTGCAGCACAGCGCAGTGACAACGTACACTGCCGCATACCAATAAGCAACAGCGAAAGGATGGGACTATTTTATGACGGATTTAGAGTTTCTTGAGCGTATCCTCGAAGAAAAGGCCGAAAAAATCCTGCGCGCCAACGACGAGATCTGGAAATACGCGGAGCTGGCTTTTCACGAAACCCAATCGGCCGCGCTCCTAAAGAGCATTTTACACGATGAAGGCTTTACAGTAACAGAAGGCGATGCCGGGATTCCCACCTGCTTCACTGGAACCTTCTCCTATGGCTCGGGAAAGCCGGTCATGGGCATCCTCGGTGAGTACGACGCGCTTTCCTCTCTCAGTCAAAAGGCTGCACAGACCAAGAAAGAACCGCTCACCCCAGGCGCTCCCGGACACGGCTGCGGACACTGTGCGCTCGGAACCGGCTCCCTCGCTGCGGCGTTGGCCGTCAGGGAGTATTTAAAGGAACACAAAAAAGACGGTACCATCATTTATTTCGGCTGCCCCGCCGAGGAGGGAGCCGGCTCCAAACAATTCATGGCCCGCGCCGGAATGTTTGACAACGTCGATTTCATCTACACTTGGCATCCTTCCGACAAAAATGCCGTCGAGGCCGTCCACAACAACGCGATCATGGGCGCAAACTTCACCTTCACCGGTGTCTCCTCCCATGCAGGCGGGGCTCCGCATCTTGGCCGAAGTGCTCTCGATGCCGTCGAGCTGATGAACGTGGGCTGCAATTATTTAAGAGAGCACACGATTTCTGACGCCAGGATCCATTACGCCTACATCGACGCCGGCGGAACTGCGCCAAACGTTGTTCAGGATCATGCCGTGATCCGCTACGAAGTACGCTCTCCGCGTGTCTCCCAGACCAAGGAATTGTTTGAGCGTGTAAAGAACGTGGCCCGTGGTGCGTCCATCATGACCGACACGACAGTTCACTGTGACCTGTCCATGGCCTTTACCGAATATATCCCCAATCATGCCCTGGCGGCTGTCGCCGACGAATGTTTAAAGGAAGTCGGTGCGCCTCGCTGGAGCGAGGAGGATTACGCGCTCGCCAAAGCGTTTTTGGATACTTACAATGAAGGAACCTTGGAGAACATCCGGGCGGAGATTGCAGAAACCTACGGGGAGGAACATGTTGAGGAAATCCTGGAACGGCCGCTGGACTCCACGGTGCATCCCTTTAATCCGGACAAGATCAAAATCGTAGCCGGCTCCACGGATGTCGGCGATGTGGGCTACGCCGCACCGACCTTAAATATCAATGTCGCGACCTGCTGCATCGGAAATGTCGGACACTCCTGGCAGATGGTGGCTCAGTCCTGCAGCCCGCTCGCCCACAAGGGCCTTCTGACTGCAGCCAAGGTCATCGCCCTCTCCTGTATCCGCACGATGGATCGCCCGAGTGTCATCGAAGCTGCCAAAAGCGAAGTCTTAAAACGCAACGGCGGCCGCTATACCTGCCCGCTTCCGGACTCCGTACAGCCGCCGCTTACTACCTATTGAAATAGATCCATGCAACCAGCCCTCTGCCGCATACCGCGTACAGAGGGCTGGTCTTATATTGAGATATGGGTTGGCTGATATAATAGTATGACTCTCACTATGCTCGTGGAAGACCTCGCTAAGTGCTCCTAATATTAACTAAATCGGAATCACCTCCATGATAGCCGCCACGGCAACGATGACCAGAGAAATGATCCACAGCCAGATGAAGCTATGCTTCTGGTGTTCTCCCAAGTCAACACCGGTAAGACCGGTCAAAAGGAAGGTGGACGGAGTGAGCGGGGAAATCGGGAATCCAACTGTGATCTGTCCGCTGATTGCCGCGCGCCCGATTGCAAGTGCCGGGACTCCAGCCGCTCCGGCTGCCGCAGCCAAGACCGGAAGAACCGCATAATAAAAGCGGTCCGGATCAAACATCAGAGACAACGGCATTGCAAAAATACCGATAAAGATTGCAATATGTCCCATAATCGAGACTGGAAGCAGATTACACAATGCCTCGGCCATTGCAGTCAGCATTCCGCAGCCGCCTAATATACCGGTAAAGCAGCCGGCGCCGAACAGCGTGGACGCCATCATCATGGCGGCAACTGCATGCTCGTCCATCCGCTTACTATGTTCTGCCAGGTCATGATAATTGACTACCATTGCGATACAAAGCGCTGCCATAAAGCAACCGGCCGGAGGAAGAAGCTCCATCACCAGCGCAACGATGGTGAGAATGATCAAGAGAATATTGAACGCAGCCAGCTTCGGCCGTCTCTTAGCCTGCTCCTCTGCCGGCAGGTCCTCAAACCTAGGAATCTCGACAGAAATATGATCCAAAGCACTCCCGAGCCTCTTTTTCTCTTTCACGCCAAACATGACAGCGATCGCTACACAGGCTGCCACGCCGCAGAGCTGCGGAACGATCATTGGATTGTACAGCTCTGTCAAAGACACCTCTAATGCCGTCGCAGCCCGGATTGTCGGTCCGCCTCATGGAACGATATTCATGGTTCCGGCTCCATCTGCCACGATTGTCGCCAGCACACGCCGATCCATCTTCAGCTTATCATAAATGGGCAGCAAAACAGGGATCGTGATCAAAAATGTGGTTGCTCCGGAACCGTCCAGATGCGTCATCATCGTAATAATCAGCGTCCCAACACAAATTTTCACAGGATCCTTTCCGATGATCTGAAGGATCTTGTTGACAACGATTTCAAACGCACCAACATCACCCATGATTCCAAAGAACGCGACTGCAAAAATGAACATGACGCCTGTTGCTGCAACACTTTTGATTCCCGAAGTGATATATCCGCCCATTTCTGCCCCCTGGCCTACAACGAGGCATGCGATCAGTGTTGAGCATTTTTTCGTCATGATCAAAAACATAACGATTAAAATTGTCAATAAGCCAACGATTGCTAACATTTTCTTACCTCCCACCTATACAAAAATTTTTTCTATCGTTTTTTGTCTGAATTTGCGATATACTTTTATCAGAGTATCTCATTTCCCCCGTTTACACGTTTGGAGGTCATATGGAACTTTTACAGTTACGTTATTTTAAAGCGGTCGCCGAAAGCGGAACTCTCACGCAAACTGCAAACCAGCTTTACATTTCTCCTTCCTCTTTAAGCGCTACGATTGCAAGGTTGGAAAAGGAGCTTGGCGCTCATCTGTTTGACTGCAAGGGTAATCGGCTTCACTTAAATTCCAGGGGCAGCCTTTTTTTAATTCCGGCAAGTGGCTTTTCCTTTTGTTCGCTATTATTTTTAGACATTAAGAAACCGCAACCCCTTGATTTCTCAAAGGATTGCGGTGCTTATTTTTATTATTTGGCTCTAATCTAAAGATTACTCAATAATCGTAGCCAC
>JAAWAR010000140.1 GCA_022792295.1 Lachnospiraceae bacterium | reverse complement strand
GATCCAGAGGAGTTCATGGATCATATATTTCTGGATGGACATGTTGAGATACATAGCAAATCGCGGGATGAGACGGTACAAATGACGGCAGATTTGATTCAGACGTGTTTTGAATTAAGGAATACTGGGATTCGTGAGGCAGCATGTCAGTATCGAATCAAGGAATTAGCCGAAACGATGAGCATTCTTTTTAAAACTTTGAAAAAGTACAAAGATAATCCTGAGGCACAGCGCTATAAAAGAAGTTTAAATGAGATGTTAAATCGTTCAAGCAAATTTGCAGCATTTAAGAGAAACTATGTAAAAAAACATCTAGGAGATTATCCGGGTTTGGAAGATATGGTTACATAATGTAATTGCAGGGACTATATATATCGGTCAAGTACACCAGGAATAGTGTAAGAATAATTTTTTGGAGAGTTCCAGGTAATTCTTAATCTATAGGGCAGAGAGACAGATGAAGGGAAAAATTGAAAAGGGAATTTTGCTATATCGGACATTGTTGGAGACGAAAAGTATACAATAGACCGCAGAAAAGACAAAAGAACCGGCGGATAGAGTGAAGAAAATAGCAGAGCAGTATCAGATGGAAGTGCCGGAGTAACAAGAAAGGCAAGGCGATCGTTAAAAATTTATTATTTTGCTTTTAGGCTATTATTTTTGGTATGGAAAAGAGACGCAAATGATTTGGAAAACAGAGGTGCCCATATGAAATCCGCCCATTTTAAAATAAGCTGCAGCCAAACGATTCGCTGTCAGAGTGTCAAAGCGCATCTGGAGGAAACAGCGGCGTTATCGGAACAATTTGCAGCGAAAATAAAGATGCCAAAGACAGGCAGACTTCTGGGCATTCTCCATGACAGCGGGAAGTTCAGTCATGCATACCAGACCTATCTGGACGAATGTAAGCAGTTCGAATTGGGGAAAATCTCTGCCCCGCCCAGAAAAGGCAGCGTGGACCATGGGATTTTTGGAGCAGTCTATGTTATGGAAGAACTGCGTGATAAAAAAAATGTGATTTCGGAAATCGTTGCGGAGATTTTGGCCATGGTCATAGCCAGCCATCATGGGGGATTAAGAGACTTCTTGGGGTTAGATGCCTCTACCCCTCTCTGGAATCGAATTGAAAAGTACGGGAGAAATAAAAAAGAGGAATATGAAAGCATTAAAGAAGAATTTGAAAAGAATTTCCCCCAAAAAGATGTGAGAGAATTATTTTCTGAAGCTGTCCTGGAGATGGAGGGGCTGAAGCGCTGTTTGCCCAATTTTACACCATTTCAGATGCATCTGGTAATTAAGTTTTTGTATAGCTGCCTCATTGACAGCGACAGGGAAGATACCCGCCTTTTTATGGAAGGAATAGAGGAAAAGTCAGAGACGGATCGCGGCCACTGGAAGGATTATGAGAGAAGGCTGGAGTATTTTCTTGGGAAACTCCGCGAGAAAACGCCGGAAACAATGTCGGAAAAAAGAATCAAAGAGCTACGGGAAGAAATATCTGAGGCCTGTTATCAGGCAGGGGGATGGCCTGCTGGAGTGTATAAATTGACAGTTCCTACAGGCGGGGGGAAGACTCTGGCAAGTATGCGGATGGCCTTAAGGCATATGGAGGCGAAAGAGGGGACAGGCTCTGGCCGTATCCTGCAAGTCCTCCCTTATACCAGCATCATTGAGCAAAATGCTGCTGTAGTGCGGGAAGTGCTGCAATGCGAGGAGGAACTTTTGGAACACCACTCCAATGTTATGATTGAGGCCAAAGAGGAAGAAGAACACAATCTTTCTTCCGAGCAGTATCGTCTTTTGACAGAGAGATGGAATTCGCCTTTTATTTTTACCACCACAGTACAGTTTTTAAATACGGTGTACGCTTCTGGAACACAGAATATAAGAAGGATGCACAACCTTGCAGAGTCTGTGATCATTATGGATGAAGTTCAGGCACTTCCTCTAAAGACCATGAAATTGTTTGGAGAGCTGGTAAACTTTTTGTATTATGCCTGTAATACCACATTTCTGCTGTGTACAGCCACGCAGCCTGATCTGGAAGACCGTTCCATAGGGATTCATGCACAGGTCAGGGAAATCATACCGGACGTAGCAGAAAAGTTCCATCAATTTCAGCGGATGGCGGTGGTAGATAGGACCATGACAGAGGGATATGAGATAGAAAAGGCTGTGGATTTCATCGAAGGGGTGAAAAAAGAGCTGAAAAGTTTACTGGTGGTGATGAATACCAAAAAAATGACCAGGGAAATTTATGAGGCGTTGAGAAAACGAATGGATAGGGAGACCAAGGTGCTCTATCTTACCACAGAACTTTGCCCGGCCCATCGCAGTAATGTGATTTTCCAGATGAAAACGTTATTAAAGGAAAAAAAGTCTATGATCTGTGTCAGCACCAGTATTCTTGAGGCCGGCGTAGATGTGAGTTTTGAGGGGGTCGTAAGAAATGTGGCAGGCCTGGACTCTATTGCCCAGTCCAGCGGGCGAGGCAACCGTCATGGAGAGCAGGAGAAGAACGGAATTACCTATATCATAAACATGAAAGATGAAAAACTGGGTTCCATGACAGAGATTGCCGTGGGAGAAGAAAAGACAAAAGCAGTTCTGGATACATACAGGCGCAGGCCGGAAGCATATGACCACAGCCTTTTATCGCCTATAGCAATGAGGGACTACTATCAGAAATATTTTGGAGCCGGAGAGATTAAAATACAGATGAGGTATCCTCTGGAAGGCGACTCGGAGTTAGAGGATCTGTATTCCTATTTTACCAAAGAGGGGGCTCGGGTATTGACCAGGCGTTATAAGGGGAAGACGGGCGGCTATCAATGGAAATTAACGTATCCTTTTGAGACCGCGGGAAAGAAGTTTAAGGTGATAGATGAGGACACCGTATCTGTATTGGTACCCTACGGAAAAGGAAAGGATATAATTGGACAAATTATAGGAAAAAGCGGTAGATACTCTCTAAGTGAAATGAGAAGACTTCTGAGAGAGGCCAGGCCTTTTTTTGTAAATCTGTATGGCAGCAAGGTACGCGAATACCAGGAATGCGTTGTGGCATCGCCCATATCTGGAGTATTGATCCTGAAAGATGGATATTATGATGCGATTGTTGGAATTAAAGAGGAGCAGACTTTAGAATTTTTATCTTTATAGGGAGATACGCTATGAAAAATGAAATAACCTACCGGGTATGGGGGAGATATGCTTTATTTACCGATCCAGTGACAAAAGTCGGCGGTGAAAAAAGCAGCCTGCAGATTCCCACGCCTCAGAGTATCAAGGGAATAACGGAAAGCATCTACTGGAAACCTTCGATCATCTGGGTTGTGGATGAGATCCGCATTATGAATCCCATCCAGATGGAAGGAAAGGGAATCCGGCCTGTCGGATACCAGGGAAATGATCTGGCCCGATATACCTATCTGAGAAATGTAGAGTATCAAGTGAGGGTACATTTTGAGTTTAACTTCAACAGGCCGGAACTGAAAGAGGATTGGAATGAAAATAAGCACTATTTCATAGCCCTGCGAAGTCTGAAAGCAGGGGGAAGAAGGGATATTTTCCTGGGAACAAGGGAATGCCAGGCTTATGTGGAGCCAGCGGAGTTTGGAAATGGGACGGGAGCCTATGATCATATGGATATGGATTTCGGGCTCCAATATCATTCTATCGGATACCCAGATGAAACGGGGGAAGACCAAATGCTGGTTCGTTTTTGGTATCCCCAGATGAAGAATGGGAGAATCTTGTGCTGTAGGCCGGAGGATTGTCCCAGAGAACGGATTATCCGAAAGGCGAAAAGAAAGACGTTTTCTCCTCAGGTTAATTTCTCGTTTGTGCAGGGGGAATAGGTTATGGGTATGATGGAGCTGCTGTATCACACATATGAATATGCTTATGAGGCGGAGGATGCAAGCCTCATGGAAAATTATCTCTTATCCCAGACAACGGCTATAGCGCCTATTGAGCTGTGGATTAATGAGGCAGGAGAATTTAAAAGTGCAAGATATATTCCGGATAAAGATAAGCAGAAAATCAGCATTCCCTGTACAGAAAAATCGGCGGGGCGCTCTGGAAAAAATCCGATTCCGCATCCACTGTTTGATAAGCTGTTTTATTTGGCAGGGGATGGGGAGAATTTCCATATAGCCAACCAGAAAGCTCATAATACATACATGGAAAATCTTCAGGAATGGTGTCAGTCCCGATGGGGGAATCCCTATGTGAAGATGGTTTTTTCCTATTTAGAACGAAATACGCTCCTTCAGGATTTACAAAAGACAGGGATTTTTGAAGTTTCGCAGACTAAGGAATTGGATAAGCGGCTGGGGGAGTATGTGAGGATAGGGATTCACAGGGATTTTCAGACCAGCCTGGAGCTGTGGAGCGATAAAGGGATTCGTGAGGATTTCCGTCATTATCTTAACAGCGGGCAGGGAGAGAGAAGATTGTGCTATATAAGCGGAGAGGAGGGACCGCTCTCTGAGAACCATCCCAAGTCTATCTGGAATTTGAATGCAAATGCAAAACTTATTTCTGCAAATGAGAAACCCAACAGAGGGCTGGTTTATTCAGGACGGTTTGAAACGGCTGCCCAGGCTGTACAGGTCAGTTATGAGACTTCCCAAAAGATTCATAATGCTTTAAAGTGGCTGATAGGAAAACAGGGAAAGCAGATTGGAGACAAAATGCTGGTTGCATGGGGAAACGGGGGATCGGATTGGAAACAGGTGTTTTCTGATACGGACAATGTTTGGGATGAGGAGGAAGATGAGAATGAGAAAATTCATGCAGACACCCAGAAAGAGTTTGCAGATCGCCTGGGGAAAGCTATTATTCGCCAGAAAGAGAGCTTAAGCCATGAGGAAAAAATTGGTTTTCTTGTTTTAGAGGCGGCCACACCAGGCCGGTTATCCGTTTCCTATTATCAGGAATTTGCACCGGCCCAGCATTCTCAGCTAATCCAGAATGTGGAAAGCTGGCATCAATGTCATGAATGGAATCACAGTATTTTTGATAAGGATAGGAAAATATGGATTGACAGATTTAAGTCTCCATCTATTTTCTCTATCGCCAGATTTGCAGAGGGAGTGGAGAGAAACGGGAAACTGGATGCGGATAAAAAAGTTGAGGGAAACACGATTGTGCGTTTGATTCCATGTGTGGTAGAGGGAAGGACGTTTCCAGCGGATGTTGCCAAAAAATTGTTGCTGAAGGCCTATTATCCGCTCCATTACAGTGAGGCAAACTGGACCAGGCTGCTGAAAATAACCTGTTCAGTGTTGAGGACAACATTTAAGGAGGTGGGAACTATGGATATAAACAGAGATTCTACAGATATTCATTATAATTTTGGACGTTGGCTGGCATGCTCCCATGAGATTGAGCGGCGGGCATTGTGGGCATCAGAAGATAAACGGGAGACCAGTGCCATGAGGTTATTTACAAAATATGCGGAGAATCCCAACAAGTATATGGTCATCATAGAAAATAAAATTAAGATATATGAGCGGAAACTTGGTGGGAAGGCCGTATGGCTTCAGGAGGAAAAGAATAAGATTGCAGATAAACTTCTTGAAAATCCTCTGGAACAAGTGAAAGCGACAAGACATCTGGATGGACGGATGATTTTAGGATTTGAGGCACAGATGGAATCGTTTAAAACAAAAGGTGAGAACGAAAGGAAACAGGGAGGAAAAGACAATGAGCGTACTGACGAAAAAGATTGATTTTTTGGCTTTGGTAAGTGTAAAGAATGCAAATCCAAATGGAGACCCCTTAAGCGGGAACATGCCCAGGGTAACGTATGATGGTCTGGGTGAAATCTCGGATGTGTGTTTAAAGAGAAAAATCAGAAATCGTTTTATGGATATGGGGGAAATGATTTTTGTACAGTCAGATGATAAGAAGGTCGATGCGTTTAAGAGCCTGCGGGATCGGCTGGGTGCAGAAAAGGACATGATGAAGGTGTGCAAAGAGGGGGATAAGGACAAGTTTACTAGGATGGCGTGTGAGAAATGGTTGGATGTGCGCAGTTTCGGGCAGGTGTTCGCGTTTGCAGCAGGGAAGAAGAAGGAGGAAGAAAAGGACGCCGGCGGAATTTCTGTGGGAGTCAGAGGGCCGGTTTCCATTCATCCGGCTTTTAGCATAGACGTGGTTACGTCTGTCGGCATTCAGATTACAAAAAGTGTAAACAGTGAGACAAATGAGAAGGATCCAGATAAGAAAAGCTCTGACACTATGGGAATGAAGTATCGGGTGGATTTTGGGCTGTACATAGTGAAAGGGAGCATTAATGTGCAGCTGGCTCAGAAGACAGGATTCAGCGAGGAGGATGCCGAAAAGCTGAAGGAGGCCCTTCGGACTTTGTTTGTAAATGACAGTTCATCGGCAAGGCCGGACGGAAGTATGCAGGTTCATACTTTGTACTGGTGGAAACATAATTGTGCCATAGGTCAGTATTCGACGGCTAAGGTTCACGAAAGTATTGCGATCAGACGTAAAGAAGGGATTGATGAGGCGAGTTCTTTTGAGGATTATGAGATTGCAGTAAGAGAGCTGCCGGGGCTGGAAATGGAGATTATAGATGGATTATAAGGAAGATGATTATTTGATGCTTTCTGGCATTCAACATTTTTCGTTTTGCAGGCGGCAGTGGGCATTGATTCATATTGAACAGCAGTGGGACGAAAACCTGAGAACTGTGGAAGGGAGTCTTTTTCACCGAAAAGCACATGACGGTTATTCCTCGGAGAGGCGAAAAGATATAATTGTTTCCAGAGGGATGCCCGTGTTTTCCAGGACCATGGGAGTGAACGGTATTTGCGATATTGTGGAATTTCATCGGGATGATAAGAAGGGGATTTCGCTTCATGGGAGAGAGGGACGCTATTTAGTTTATCCGGTTGAGTATAAAAAAGGGCAGCCAAAGGAAGATGAGGAAGACATTCTTCAAATGGCTGCTCAGGCCATGTGCCTGGAGGAGATGTTGGCGTGCAGCATTTCAAAGGGGTATCTGTTTTACGGGGAAATCAGGAGACGGATCGAGGTACCGCTGGGGGAAGGGATTCGGCAAAGGGTAAAGGATTCTTTTATTGAAATGCATCAGTATTTTCAGCGTAAATATACGCCAAAGGTAAAGCGGACAAAAGCATGTAATGCCTGCTCCCTTAAAAATATATGTCTTCCTCAACTGATGAAAAATAAGTCTGCAAGGGAATATGTTTCCACACAGATCGGAGAGGAGGATGAAGGTTGAAGCCGCTGCTCAATACATTATATATAAACTCCGCTGACAGATATTTATCGCTGGATGGAGAGAATGTGGTAGTACTGTGTGATAAAGAGGAAGTGGGACGGGTGCCTCTCCATAACTTGGAAGCTATTGTGACATGTGGGTTTACAGGGGCTAGCCCTGCTTTAATGGGAGCCTGCGCCAAAAGAAATGTCGGTCTTTCTTTTTTATCTCAATCAGGGAGATTTTTGGCCAGGGTTTCTGGGGAACAGAGAGGAAATGTTTTGTTGAGAAAGAGGCAATATCAGTTATCTGAGGAAGTGGATAATAGCTTGGATATTGCGAAAAGTTTTATTACAGGGAAGTTATTTAACGGCAGATGGGTATTGGAGCGTGCTACGCGTGATCATGGAATGAGAGTGGATACAGAAAAATTGAAGAAAGTGTCTGAACAAATGAAAAACGCTCTGAAATCTGTACAGACATGTGCTTCTATGGAGTCTTTGCGGGGAATTGAGGGAGAAGCTGCCAGCCTGTATTTTTCTGTTTTTGATGAATTGATTCTTCAGCAAAAGGAAGATTTTTCTTTTACAGGCAGAAACAGACGGCCTCCGCTGGATGCAGTCAATGCATTGCTCTCTTTTGTGTATGCGCTGCTGACCCAGATGAATATTTCTGCATTGGAGACGGTTGGATTAGATCCTTATGTAGGATTTATGCACAGAGACCGTCCGGGACGGGCTTCTCTGGCTTTGGATCTGATGGAGGAATTAAGACCAGTGCTGGCAGACCGATTTGTGGTTTCTTTAATTAATAAAAGGATTGTTTCCTCATCTGGATTTTTTCAGAAGGAAAACGGTGCGGTTTTCATGGATGATGATACGAGAAAAGCTGTTTTAGCAGCTTGGCAGATGCGAAAACAGGAAATGATCAGGCATCCTTTTTTGGAGGAGAAAGTTGAATGGGGGATGGTATCCTATGCGCAGGCTTTACTTTTGGCGCGATTTATCAGAGGGGATTTAGATGGGTATCCGCCGTTTATGTGGAAGTAGGTGATGAAAGGTGTTGGTTCTGATTACATATGATGTAAATACAGAAACAGAGGCAGGAAAGAAGCGTTTGCGGAGAGTGGCAAAGCAATGCGTCAATTATGGCAGGAGAGTTCAGAATTCTGTGTTTGAATGTGAGATGGATACTGCAAAATGTAGGGAAGTGAAGGCAATCTTGGAAGAAATTATTGATACAAAGAAAGACAGCCTGAGATTTTATTATTTGGGAAATAATTATAAAAATAAGGTGGAGCATATTGGAGTAAAGGAAAGCATGGATATGAAAGGCCCTTTGATTATGTAGTGCGAATCTGTAGCAAACATGGAAACACCAGGGGTTTCGCACCAGAAATTCAGATGATTTTTGGTGATTAAAATGTAGAAAAAGTGATGAAACGCCAGTTTTTTGTAAAGAATTGTGAAAATAGTGAAATTAGGCTGGAGTTTTTTGGGCTTGTTTTAGCTATTTTTGCTGTCGTTCCCCTTGCGGGAACGTGGATTGAAATCAACCCATGGCAGGTATATCATAATCTGACAGTTAAGTCGTTCCCCTTGCGGGAACGTGGATTGAAATAGAGAGGACAGGGCCTATGTGTTTTTCCGGGCGGAGTCGTTCCCCTTGCGGGAACGTGGATTGAAATTGCTTATAGTCTAGTGTAATGGTTGATGCAGATGGGTCGTTCCCCTTGTGGGAACGTGGATTGAAATTGTTTAGTGAATGTAACTATTGTTTGTGTTAGCCGTCGTTCCCCTAGCAGGAACGTGGATTGAAATTTCGGTATGCTGCCGGAGGAAATGCAGGGGAGCAAAGTTGTTCCCCTAGCGGGAACATGGATTGAAATACGAGGATTATTAAGAATGATTTTTAGCATTCTGAAAGCGTTCCGTTTACGGGCATGAGAAGTTTGTCAATACGGTTTCTGATCTTTGTTTTCGGGCAGGAATCTAAAGTGGCTTTATCTATCTGTCCATGCTCAAATAAATGCAAAATCATAAATCAGTATCCGATAAATACCAATACTTTCCATAGCGCCAGAGTGGCAGTTTTGGGAAACAATCCAATCCTGTAATGCTATCGAACCTGGAATCAATGTAATAAATTCACGGATTTCAAAGTGGATTGATCTGCCCAGTGGGCCAGTCAGGATTCATGCAATGATTTTTTCTTTATGAACTTCCAGCCTGCCGGAAATTTCCGGAAGCGCGTTCATAAGCTTAAAATCCTTTTCAATAGAACTGGCAGGAGATTTTCAATATAATACGAATTTTGCTACTCGTGCTATTTATAAAAGGTGCGATCATACCCTCAGTGGACAAAACCTGTATATTGGCAAAAGAATAAAAAAGGTACTTTCTGCATACTTCAATATAAGGAATTTTAAGAAAGGAGCTTGATAAAAAGAAACCATGCCCTTAGTGGATGAGGATCCGCACGGTTCTGCACCACAGATTAACGATTCTGCAGTGCTGCTGTTGATTGGCGTACGTCCAGTGCACCTCGTTTTCAGTCCTTACAGAACTGCTAATCTGCGCTGCAGAACCCTATAAGACCTCAAATGCGGCGTGTGTTCCCTTGTCCGCTGAGAGCAAAGTAAGGTAAGATTACTGACTTTACCAGTTGGTAAAAAATTTATGGAGCAGAGAGGCATCCAAGATGAATTTATAACGCGCAACCGCAAAAATTGACTCTGATGCTGAAAAACTTTCATGGTTGGCATTCCTGTTGACAGTGAGGCCCATTATGTCAGGGCATTTGACTGGCGCAACTACGGCTATGCAAAGAAGCTGTCAGAATTCAGCAGAACGGAGGCCGGATTTCAGACAGGCAAGACATGAATGAAGGGAGACAGCAGAAAGACACAGCAAAACTGCTGTGATTCCCGGTACAAAGCCGGCGGACACCACAGATTCATACTGGAAAAAATCCCGCGGGACAATGGTATGCGGTGCATGTGAATCCTGGCCGGGTCAAAAGGTCGAAGGAACCGGCTGGCAGCAACCTCGGCAGGAATGATCGCAAGGATTCCAAAAAGATTGTTACGGCGGTGAACGAAAGATATTACGGGAATCAAAACCGGACTGCCAGATAATTTTCCATCTGCTTTCGCGGATACAAAAATGTTGATAGGGATTTCAAAGTAGTGATGGTGCTTAACGTGATTCTGCCGGAAGACATTCGGAACCTGGGCGAAAAAGGCGTGAGCCCAATCTAAAGGGACGCAAAGCTAAGGAGCGGTGGAATGAAGACGGCAAAGCCCCTTGCTGTCAGCCGCAGAACACAGCGCAGGGAATAAGGAAGCGCCAGAAGCGGCGCGGATTTTATGCTGAGGAGCGCTGGAATCAGGATGCAAATAAGACAAGTAATGAAACGGCGGCGCAGAATCAGGATATCATGAAGAAACGGGGCCGGAGTACCTTAAAAATGACAGAGCGATCGCTAAAAACAAGAGGATTTCCATGAAAATAAAACGGTTTGTAATGGGACCTGTTCCAATCCGGCTGCCGAAAAATGTATTAAATTCTTAAAAAATATATTTATCAAAGTAAGATGATCATTCCTGCGCTTTCCGTGGGCAGTGACAAACTATTGTTTACAAATGTTTTAAAATCTGGTAAAGTTAAGAAAAATAAAAGATTGTGATATGGGGTTTGCCAAATAAAAAATGGAGAGGGAAAAGAAAATGAAAAAGAGAAAAGTTGCCGGTGCATTGGCAGCGTTATTTTTATGCAGCAATGTATTTTCGCAGGCAGGTTGTCTGGGAAATCAGGGCATTCTTTGGGCGGCGGAAGTTGACAAAGGTGAAAATGGAAATGGGGAAATTTTTTTTGGGGATGATATTTCTCCGGCCAGTTCATCAAATGGGCAGGAAATAAAAGAGCTGTTCGCTACTCAGTCTGATGCAGACGAGAAGGAAGATAAGGAAATATGGGATGAGATTGTGCTGGATAAGATAAGCACTGACCAGAATGAGGACTTGACGCTGTTTGCCGGGGAAAAACCGCCTGTGCCGCCCGAATCTTTTGAGGAAGAAGATACGCTGGATTTTTATGTGAATACAATTAATGATCTGGACGGGAGTAAAGCCTATAATCTTTCTGATCACTGGGATGACACGGCCTTCATTATAGTATTTGGTTCGTCAACCTGTGGGATTACCAAACCAACAGTTAAAAATTTGAATACAATGGCTAAAAATAATGAAAATTTGCCAGTAGAGGTTTTGTTTATTGATCTGGAAAAAAATACAAGTATAGTGAGTAGCTTCGCGGCTACGGTCCCCTATGTTCAGACATGTAATGATGGGCTTCCGAATGCAGGGAAAAAATACAATGATGCCTGGAACAGCTATTTGTATATTTTATACGATAATACAGGCGCTTCACCGGGCGGATATCCTCATACATTTATTATCTATCAGGGAGAAATCGCCTATTATAATGTGAATCAAGAAATCATTTCAGAAAAGAAATTTTCTGATGAACTGAAAAAAGTCCTGTCCAATGAAGAAACACAAGTTCCGGAAAAGCCGGTGAATTTTGAGGCCAGGAAGAAAGAAATTGTGGATTTTTACCGGGCGCATCCGTTTGATCTGAACAAAAAGATTACTTATGACCAAAACCCGGTTATGAAGGCGAATGCCTATGAGGCGGGAAAGCTCAGTGAGGATGCCGTGCAGAACGGATTGAATGCACTGAATTTTGTGCGGTTTGTAGCAGGGGTTTCCTCGGATGTGACGATTGATGGCACTTATGAGGAACTGACCCAAAAAGGCGCTGTTTTGATGCACAGTGTAAATACCATGGCGCATAGTATTAAGCCTAAGCCTTCCAATATGCAGGATGATTTTTATCAAGACGGGAACAGCACTCTCGGAAAATCCAACATTGCCTACGGAAGCATCATGCCCAATTTAGCCTACAATGTGATCAATCAGTGGATGTATGACGGCAATAGTGACAGCAACAGAGCCACAGTCGGACATAGAAGGTGGTGCCTGAATCCCAACATGGCAATGACTGGCTTTGGATCTTCAGGCGGATATTCAGCTATGTATGCAATGGATCACAATGGTTCTCCTGACACGGAAAACGGCTATGTTCTTTGGCCTGCTGAGGTGATGCCCTATAATTATTTTAAAGGCCCCTGGTCTGTCAGCCTGGACAGAAATGAGCTGAAAGCAGATTTGGATGCTGTGGTGACGCTGGAGTATGAGGGAAAGACCTATCAGTTGAGCAGCAGCGAAGGTGACAGCCAAAACGGATATTTCCGGGTGAGCAAAGAAGAAGAATACGAGCAGCTGGGTTCTGGAGATACTATTATTTTTGAGCCTAAAATTACTTTTCATAAGGACTCTGTAGTCAAGGTGACGGTAAAGGGAGTCAGAGATTTAAGCGGTGAAGAAAGACCGATTCAGTATACAGTGAGATTTTTCTATATGGATGAGGCTTTAGAAGATTCTGATTCAGACGAAAACGAGAATCCTTCGGGAGGAAACGGTTCCGGAGGTGGAGATTCTTCAGAAGGAAACGGTTCCGGAGGTGGAGATTCTTCGGGAGGAAACGGCTCGGGAGGCGGAAATTCTTCGGGAGGAAACGGTTCCGAAGGCGGAGATCCTTCGGGGGGAAACCGTTCCGGAGACAGAGATTCTTCCAGAGGAAACGGTTCGGGCATGCCGCCTTTTTATGTGATAAAGGGAAACTGGTTAAAGAAAGCAGACGGCACCTGGGCATTCGCGGATGCGTCGGGTACGCTTTATGTGAACAGGTGGGCGGCTATATATAATCCCAATGCGAATACGGATGCAGGAGAGGAAAATTTTGACTGGTTTTGGTTTGATGAGAACGGTGTCATGATTACCGGATGGTATGTGGATCCGATAGACGGGAAACGATATTATCTGAATCCTGCCGCTGACAGCAATATGGGTAAGATGATGACAGGATGGGTTGTAATCGACGGAAAGGAGTATTATTTTAATTCGGAATCAGACGGATTTCGTGGACGGATGTACCAGAATGAGGAAACGCCGGACGGACATTTTGTTGATGAAAACGGAGTAAAAGTGCGGTAGGTTTTTGCTGCAAATGGCTGGAATACCCCGGTTATGGTTTTTGCAAAAAAGGTATTTGACTTTCGGAATGAAAGGATAAAAAAGTGCTGAGCCTCAAATTAGAACTTGCGGTTCAGCACTTTTTTAAATATAGGAAATTCCAATTTTTAAGTTGTGAAAATAAGCGCATGCTTGTCAAAGCTGGATTAGGCAACCATGCATTTTGGATACGCCAAACAGGCGGTGCTGGTTTTAGAAGATATAGAAGCCTTTCTTGCCAAAATTGTCATCAAACTAGGCATCTTCAGTTAAAAAAATAATTCATACTGAGAAGATCCCTCCGTTCAAACGGCGAATGTTCCCAAATGTCCTCCTAGGGTAGGCTTTAGCAGTCCTCACCGCATAAATGCCGGCCGCAGCCATGGCTTTTGCATGCACTGTCATGGTGATGGCCTTCACCGTGGTGATCACAATGGACATCGGGGTTGTACAGGAGCTTTCCTGCAAGCAGGGCTTCTACGGCTTCGTCGGCGTTTCCGGTTACGCCGCCGTACAGCCGGATATTTTCCGCTGCCAGGGCCGCCTGTGCACCGTGGCCAATGCCGCCGCAGATGAGGGTATCGGCGTGCAGAGTGTGAAGTACGCCTGCCAGCGCACCATGGCCGCTTCCTCCGGTGCCTACGACTTCAGAGGAGACGATTTTTCCCTCTTGTACATCGTAGATCTTAAACTGTTCGGTATGGCCGAAGTGTTGAAAAATTTCTCCGTTTTCGTATGTGACTGCGATTCTCATAATCATTTCTCCTTTCGGTTTTACATACATTAGATGGAATGTCTGCCGATGACAGGCGCCGCAGGAGCCATCCTGTCCGTCGCAGAGCATGTAGTCTCCGCCGCCGATGCATAGAGGCCGTCCGTCAACCAGCATATCGGCCAGCTTTTTTCTGGCATTCGCATAGATCTGCTGGGCAGTGGTGCGGGCAATCTGCATCCATTCACTGCATTCTTCCTGAGAAAGACCCTCCTGATCAATCAGACGGATCGTTTCATATTCATCCACACTGAGCCGGATAAGAGGCTTTGCCTCGCTAGGGTCGGCTGGCAGGAACAGCGCGGTCTGCGGAAAGCGGCAAACCTTTCTGCATTTTCGTGGCCGCGGCATGTCTGGCACCTCCTTGATGATTAATTTATGGCATATGTCATTTATGGAGTTTAGTATATAGGAATTTACGGCATATGTCAAATACTTGATTGACATATGCCGCGAGGCAACGTATACTGAATTATTATTCATGCCATGACAAATCAGCAGAGTGATTCATCATGGGTCGGATACAGTCATGGAGCCAAAGCATATGCCCGATTGCCGCAGGCGATTAAAAATAGGCATATGCAGTTACCGTTCTCAAGGCTTCTGTGAACTGTACCCTCAGTGGACAAGGGACCATCGGTTCTAAGAGAACGCAAGTACCGTCTGTTGGCGGGCTGGCAAGGAAGGAGGCGGGGACGTATGCCGATTGACTGAAGCGCCTCCAGCCGCCAAAAAACGGTACTTGAGACATGTGCTTCCTTGTCCATTGAGGGCAACTATACGGAATCGTACCACGAGGGGGATGAAACCATGGAATTTGCAGAGTGTTTTCCCATATGGCCCAGGCTGACGCCTGCCGAGCAAAAGAGCCTTTCTGGCAGCGTGGTCTGCCAAACGGTAAAAAAAGGAGCGATCCTCCAAAACCAAAATGAGGAGTGCACGGGCCTTTTGCTGGTGCGAAGCGGGCAGCTTCGCGCGTATATTGTTTCGGACGAAGGGCGGGAAATCACCGTCTATCGTCTGCTCGATATGGATCTGTGTCTGTTTTCTGCTTCCTGTATGCTGCGGAGTGTCCTGTTCGAACTTACGATCGAGGCAGAGAAGGATACAGAGTTCTGGCTGATTCCCGCCGAGGTCTATAAACGGCTCATGGAACAGTCGGCCCCGCTGGCGAATTATACAAACGAAATCATGGCAGCACGCTTTTCTGAGGTCATGTGGTTGATGGAGCAGATTCTTTGGCAGAGTTTTGATAAACGTCTTGCCGCATTCCTTTTGGAGGAAATGTCCCTGGAGAAAACCGGCGCGCTTAAAACCACACATGAGAGGATTGCTAACCATCTGGGGACGGCCCGTGAGGTGGTTACACGGATGCTCCGTTATTTTCAGAGCGAGGGCCTGGTAAGGCTTTCCCGTGGTATGATCGAAATCGCCGACGAGGCGGGTGTAAGAGCACTTTGCGGAGGCTGATGCAGCCTGTCAGGGGCAGCCCTTTTACAGCCCCCGCGGCATGCTCGTATAACTCTTGCCTGCTCTGCCTGCAGGGGTCTTCTATTGGTCCATTCCACAGGCGTGTGCCGATTCAATCAGGCAGCGGTCGTTTATTACCGCATCATAGAAGCGAAAACCACCGGAGAAGTTGTAGCAGGTATAACCGTTTCCGGCGAGGATCCTGCAGGCAATGTAGCTGCGGAGACCACTCTGGCAAATGACATAAACGGGTTTTTGCGAATCAAGCGCAGAGAACCGTTTGCGCAGCTCATCCACAGGGATATTCAAAAAGCTGTCAATATGGCCGTGTTCGTATTCTTTTTCCGTGCGGACGTCCAAAAGCGTCACACTCCCGTCTTTAGGAAGGCTTAAAAGCTCGTCGAGATGGAACTCCCTCAAGAGCCCCTTGGAGATATTTTCGATCATGAAGCCGGCCATGTTTACCGGGTCCTTGGCGGAGGAGTAGGGCGGTGCGTAGGCGAGATCCAGTTCTTTTAACTGCTCGGCCGTAAGCCCTGCGTGGATAGCTGTCGCCAGCACATCGATGCGCTTATCCACACCCTCATAGCCTATGATCTGTGCGCCCAGCAGCCTGTTCGTTTCTTTTTCAAACACGACCTTCATAGTCATCAGCCTGCCGCCGGGATAATAACCCGCGTGGCTCATGGGAGAGAGGACGACCGCATCGGCGGCGATGCCCGCGCGTTTGGCGGCTGTCTCATTGATGCCGGTGACGGCAGCGGTCATGTTAAACACCTTGATGACAGAGCTGCCCTGTGAGCCGGGATAGTGACTGTCACCGCCGCAGATATTATCAGCGGCAATGCGGCCCTGTCTGTTGGCCGGCCCGGCTAACGAGATGAGAGCATCCTCCCCGGTGACGAAATGTTTTACCTGCACGGCGTCTCCTACGGCAAAGATGTCAGGCTCGGAAGTTTCCATGCGGTCATTTACGAGAATACTGTCCTTGATGCCAAGAGAGAGGCCGGCGTCCTTTGCAAGCCGGGTATCCGGAGTAACGCCGATGGCAAGCACTACGAAATCGGCGGTGAGAGGAGTCTCATCCTTTAAAAGGACTTTGACGCCTTCTTCCCCATCCTCAAAGCCCTCTACGGTGTGCCCCAGCATAAGACGGACACCGTGCCTGCGCATTTCGGCATGGATCAGGGAGGCCATGTCCGGGTCAAAGGGGTTCATGAGCTGCCTGGGGCGCTGGACGATCGTGACTTCCATGCCGAGCTTCTGCAGGTTTTCTGCGAGCTCCAGGCCGATGAAGCCGCCTCCGGCCAGCACAGCCGATTTGGGCTTTTGCGCCGTGACATAGCGGTGGATAGCAAAGGTGTCTTCTACGGTACGCAAGGTAAAGAGTCTTTCTGTGTCCGTGCCGAAAAGTCTGGGCCGGGCCGGCCTCGCGCCGGGAGACAAAAGCAGTTTGTCATAGCTTTCTTCCAATTCCTCACCGGTTCTCAGATTTTTGACAGACACGGTTTTTCGGTCCGGATGGATGGCGGTGACCTCATGAAGTACCCTCATATCTACCCGGAAGCGTGAGAAGAAGCTTTCGGGTGTCTGAAGCGTGAGCTGCTTCGGATCCTCTATGATTCCGCCAATATAATACGGCAGGCCGCAGTTGGCATAGGATACATAGCCAGACCGCTCGAATACGACGATCTCAGCCTGTTCATCGAGTCTTCGGATTCTGGCGGCTGCAGTGGCTCCGCCTGCTACGCCGCCGACAATAACAACCTTCATTTTGATGTACCTCCTTGTTTTAGCTTGCAAATCAACTGGGTCATGGTTCCCATGGGACAGTAGACGCACCAGCTGCGGGGCTTAAAAAACAGCATGGTGAGGAAACCGAGGACAGTGGATGTGAGCATGACACTGTAAAAGCCAAAGGCGAACTGGGCGACACCTGAATGAAAAAGTGTTCCATGATAAGCCCAATGCCAGGGCAGCTTAAAGGTCCAAAGCAGCGTGACGATCTGTTTCAAATTTCTTGTTCCGGCAAATACCAGATACGTATTCCAGAGCATCTGGAAAAACATGACAAAGAAAAAGACCAGAAATCCATAGCGGAAGCCCTTGCTTTTCATCCAATTTGGGACATCCTTTTTCCGGGACAGTCCAAAGCGCCCTCCTAAGAGCCCAAATAACTGGCCTCTGCCGCAGTAGCGGTTGCAGTAGCCTTTGTTTCCGCCGACTGCCGCAAAAAGCAGAGGAATAAAGAAGCATAAGAGTCCCAGCCATGCAAACAGGATATTGAAAAAACCAAGCAGCAGATAGGTCAGTGAAAGAATCCACAAATAGTCGTACCAATGCTTTTTCATAGGGTTTCCTCCCGGATTTCGATGACGGACGCGGGGCATTCCTTTGCGCATTTGCCGCATCCTACGCAGGCTGTGTGATTGACTCTTGCGGCGATGCCCTTCCATATCTGAATGGCCGACATGGGGCATACCTTTACGCAGCAGCCGCAGGCGACGCAGCTTGGCTCCTCTACAAAGGCTTTCCGTTTTTTTCGCGTTTTTGTCTCCAATATATGTACCTCCTTATGAGATTGATATGACGGGATAGCAGGGCTCCTCCCGGACGTGCTGTGCCGCCAAGGTGTGGTGTCCGGTTTTGTTCGGTGAACGCAGAAGCCGACAGGCACAGCTGTAATCTCTGTCTATATTATAGCATAAACGCTTCCGCTTTTCCGTGATTTTGTCACAGAAAGCGGTCTTCCCTATTACAAAACAAAAACCGTACTAAATCGCCTGCGGCGGAGAAGATGTGAGCAATTATCCGTTTTCGTTTTCCGTTTTTGACAGCGGCAGTGTATCCCGCAAACGGAGCAATCCATTTACCTCAATCAATTTTTTGTTCCTGTCTTGTCTTTTGCATCTCCATGATAAACAGGAAACAAAGAACCGTATTTAACCCTTTTGGACGCAATGCCTGTTTCAGTCGCGATTTCGGCAGAATATTGTGAACAAGACGGTTTTCAGGGAATATGGATTCGGGGAAAACACATTTTTGGGCTGGCAGGGCTGGCACGCGATGGAAGTACGCCCCCATATAAGGCTCTCTTTGACGGTATGCAAATCTATCAG
>JAAWAR010000017.1 GCA_022792295.1 Lachnospiraceae bacterium | reverse complement strand
TTAAATATTCAGTTGTAACACATGTATTGTAATCCTACAAAACATGCATTTACCATGTACCTTCTACTTGATTTTATTGCAATCCTGCTTTACAATAGCCTTTGCGTGGTATAGGGGAAATCCCAAAAGTAAACGAGGAGGTAGCTGCATGCTCAAACGTATTTTAGTAGTAGACGATGATGAAATGAATTTGAAAAGAACAAAGATAATCCTGCAGAAGAATTATGAAGTAATTCTTGCAGGATCAGGGAGAGAAGCGCTTGATAAAATTAAGAGCGAAAAAATCGACTTAATCCTCCTTGACATAGCGATGCCTATTATGGACGGCCTGGAGACCTTCAAACGCATTAGAGAATCGAATGTGAAGACGCCGGTTATTTTTCTGACTGCGTCCGGTTACGAGGATGATGTGCGGACTGCCATCAATCTGGGTGCCGTGAATTATCTGAAGAAACCGTTTTTTCCGGGCGAATTACTGAAACGGGTTGCATTGGGGCTTGAGGGAAAATGAGGGCGAGAGGACAGACCAGTATCCATCTTCTTTTGGCCAGTATTGTCACTATAGTCGGTGTGATGCTGATTCTGCTGACAATAGCCATGACATGGGAGCCATGGATGGTTCCGGTTATTTTAATTGGAAATACGCTCGTATGGATCCTTCATGTCACAAGGGTCAGTTCAGAGTCATTTTATGAAAATTTATGTGCCGGACTTTTGATGGTTGGTTTTTTTTTCTTTGGGGTGCATAAAGCGATTCTTTATGACATACCTGCCATGGCCTGTTTACTGATTCTTGTTTTTTCCATGTTTGACAAAAAAAGGCTGTTATATATGACGGCCTCTTTGTATGTGCTGGTATTGCTGTACCATTTCTTCCTCCTGCATACCATTACGTATGATACGGACGCACAGAAGCTCATCCGTTTGGGATTTGGCATAAGTGTGGTAACAGGTGCGATGGTCATCGCCGTCTATCGGCTCAACAGGCGGGCTGAGTCAAGGGAAAAGTATGACAGCACGCTGGTACAGCTGGAGAAGGCCGGACGGCAGAATGCGGAATTTCTGTCGAATGTGTCTCATGAGCTGAGAACGCCTATTAACATGGTTCTGGGGATCAGTGAGGTTATATTGGAAAAGGATATTTCCCCGGAAGTCCGGTCAAATATGCATGCCATCAAAATGGCGGGCAAGAGGCTGTCCAACCAGATCAACAATATGATTGACTATACGGAAATCATGGAAGGAACCCTGACTCCGGCAAAAGAACCTTACATGATCACTTCGGTCCTAAATGACATCATCACCATGACCTCTATGCAGAGCGGAAAGAATCAGTTGGAGCTGGTGTTTGACTTGGATCCGAAGATGCCCTCGGTTCTCATCGGGGACGCGGAGAAAATTACCCATGTGATTAAAATCATTCTGGAGAATGCCCTCAAGTTTACGGAAGAAGGCGGCGTTAATCTTTATATGGGATTTCGGCGGGAACGTTACGGTATCAATCTGAGCATCGACATTTGCGATACCGGAATCGGCATGACGGACGCCCAGATCACGCAAATGTGTGATGATTTTTATCAGGCGGATTCCGGCAGCAGCCGTTTTGCGGGCGGGCTTGGGCTCGGGCTTCCTATTGCCCGGGGCCTGCTTCACGCCATGGATGGGTTTATCTATTTTGACAGCGGGCAGCAGCAGGGGATGCAGGTACATATTACGATTCCCCAGGGTGTGGAGGATGAGACCCCCGCTCTGGTGGTTTCTCATCCCAAGCATATTTGCATCGCATGTTATTTCAGGCCGGAAAGATACAGCAGCGATGAGGTCAGACGATATTATGACAATATGATCTGGCATATGATGGATGGGCTTGGCGTCGAAGGCTATCAGACTCATAATTTTAAAGGGCTGCTCAAGCTGTTGAACAGCCAAGGGATAACCCATGTGTTTATAGCCCAATCGGAATATGAGGAGAACAGCTCGTATTACGAGGAGCTGGCGGGAAAACTCTGTGTGGTTGTCATTGCAGAGCAAGAATTTATGCTGAGCAGGAACAGCCAGATTTTGATAATCCATAAACCGTTTTTTGCCCTTTCCGTGGTAAATATGTTAAACGGTGAACTAAGAGGAAATGATTTTGGAGAGGCCCAGGCTGCAGGCCGCAAGCCGTTTTCCTGTGTAGGAGTCCGGGCGCTGGCAGTCGATGATGAGGCGATGAACCTCATGGTAGCCAAAGGAGTTCTGGGCAGCTATGGGATGCAGGTAGATACCTGCCTCAGCGGGAAAGAGGCAGTGGAACGCTGCGCTTCCACGTTCTATGATATTATTTTCCTGGATCATATGATGCCGGGCTTTGACGGAGTGGAGACTCTCAAACAGATTCGTGAGATCAATAATGGTATTTATAAGGATCTTCCGATCGTTGCTCTGACCGCGAATACGATCAGCGGTGCAAGGGAAATGTTCCGAAACGAGGGCTTTACGGAGTTTGTGCCAAAGCCCATTGAGCGGGCTGTGTTGGAGCGGGTACTGCGTAAAGCACTGCCGGATGACCAGATTCAATATGATGAGGCGCCCCTATCACCGGATGAGCTGCCTGTACCAGTGAATGAGGCATCCGTGTCTGCGGATGAGCCGCCTGCACCGCAGGCCGAACAGCTTGTGCCAGTGGATGAGGCACCTGTGCCGCTGAGTGAGCCGCCTGCTGAGCCGGCAGAGACGTCTGAGCCGCCGGCTGCATCAAAAAAAGATAAAGCGGCTCCTTCCGGTACAAAAAACAGTAAGAAAAAGAATCGAAAAAAACCTGCGCGTCCCGATACGCCTCCAAAAGCAGAGCCTGAGGAGCCCATATCTTTGTACACCTCCCTCAGTAAAATTGGTGTGAATGTGCAGCTGGGCTTGGATTACTGCTGCGGGGAGGAGGATTTTTATATGGAGATGCTGCAGATGTTCTATTCCCAGGCAGCAGAGAAAAGAGCGGAGATCATTTCCCTGTATGAGGCGGCCAACTGGCCGGATTATACAGTCAAGGTGCATGCGCTAAAGAGCACGTCTTTGACGATTGGCGCGGAGCGGCTGGCAGGGCAGGCAAAGCTTTTGGAGCAGGCCGGGAAGAAGGGAAATATTGAATATATCAGGCAAAACCATCCCAAATTGCTGAGTCTGTATGCCTTGGTCTGTGAGACCATAAACAGATTTAAAGAGTGTGCGCCCGGGATCTCACAGAATCAGGCACAGAGAGATTCCGGGAGTACATGAAAGAATGACAGGAGGAAGTACGGGTGTTGAAAAAGTGGTTTGAAATCATCTTTGACCATGGGACCGGCCTTCGGGAACGTATGTTTCGTGTAGTGACGGGGATCTGTATGGCTACTCTGATAGCGATACTGCCTATGGGAAGGAGTCTTATAAATCTGCTGATTTTGGCGGTTAGCCTTATCTGTATCCCTGTCATTGTGAAGATCAGTATCAGAAGGGGCTGTATCCGTTGCGGCGCCACAGCCATTACAATACTGCTGCTCCTCCTTTTTCCTGTAAGTTTTTTTACGGCTGGAGGCTTTTATAGCGGAGTGCCGGAATGGTTTGTGCTTTGTTTTATTTATATCAGTATAACGCTGCAGGGGAGAAGGAAAATATTCTTTTTCCTGCTCTGCATGGCGGAAACGCTGCTTTGTTATTTTGTGTCTTTTTATTTCCCGGAATTAGTCGCGCAGAATGCGGAGGCGCATTCCTTCTTTGACTCTGCTGTCTCTGTTATCATGGTAGGTGTGCTGACAAGCGTGCTGCTTTTGTTCGTGATACGGCTCTATGAAGAAGAAAATGAGCTTTCCAGGCAGCAGAAAAAAGAAATTGAGGAGCTGAATAAGGCAGAGAATCATTTTTTCTCCAGCATGAGCCATGAGATCCGCACGCCTATTAACACGATCATTGGGTTAAATGAGATGATTCTGCGGGGGGATATTCCGGAGGAGGTGGCAGAGAATGCTAGGAATATCCAGGGCGCCAGCAAAATTCTGCTTACGCTTATCAACGATATTTTGGATTTGTCCAAGATCAAATCCAAAAAGATGGAGATCATAAACGTTTCTTATGAGACTGGGGCTCTTTTCTCGGAAATCGTTAATATGATCTGGGTCAAGGCCAGGGAAAAGGGCCTCGAATTCCGTCTCCATGTGGATTCCTCGATCCCAAGCATGCTCTGCGGCGATGAGGTGCGTATTAAGCAGGTGCTGATTAATCTGCTGAATAATGCAGTCAAATATACGAGTGAAGGATCGGTTACGCTTTCTATACGGTGTGAACGGCTGGGGCTGAACCGGGTACGGGTCTGGTATTCCGTGGAGGACACGGGGCAGGGTGTGAAAAAAGAAAATATCCCTTACATCTTTAACGCCTTCAAGCGGGTAAATGAAGAAAAAAACCGTCATATTGAAGGAACCGGGCTGGGCCTTAGTATTGTCCATCAGCTAGTGGAGCTGATGGGAGGAGAGATCAGCGTCAACAGTGTCTACACCAAAGGCTCCACCTTTTCAGTCATGCTGGAGCAGGATATTATCGACGACAAGGAGCTTGGGAAATTTACGCTGGAATCCCGGATTCGGCACCGGGAGGGAGAGCAGTATAAGCAGAGCTTTGAGGCTCCGGCTGCCCATATCCTGGTAGTAGACGATAATGAAATGAATCTTATGGTGGTGCGTAAGCTGCTTTCGGCTACAAAGATTCAGCTGGATACGGTTTTAAGCGGCGCCGAATGTCTGAGAATGACCCAGATCCAGCATTACGATGCCATTTTGATGGATCATCTGATGCCGGAGATGGACGGGATACAGTGCCTGCACGCACTGCGCGTGCAGCCGGGAGGTTTGTGCCAGAATGTTCCCGTAATTGCACTGACAGCTAACGCGGGAAGCGACAACCAATTCCTTTACCGAAAAGAGGGTTTCAGCGGCTATTTGGCAAAGCCGGTCAGCGGAGCCCTGCTGGAAGCGGCTGTTTTGAGCATTCTGCCGAAGGAGCTGGTTAAGCTCAGCGGGGAAGCAATTCAAACGGAGATCGGAAAGGATGTCCTGATCTTTGAACAAACCCAGAGGCGGTCTCTCATCATAACAACAGACAGTGTATGCGATCTTCCGGAGTCTCTGCGGCAGGTGTACGGCATTGCCGTATGCCCGTATTATGTCTGCACGGATCGGGGGCGTTTCTTAGACGATGTGGAGCTGAAAGTAGACGAATTGCTGCTACATATGTCTGAGGGGAAAAATGGCTATTCCACGCCTCCTGACGTGGAGGACTACGAAAAGTTTTTTGCGGAGAGGCTTACAGAGGCTCAAAACGTGATCCATATTACTATGGCGAAGCACGTCAGTGAGGGATACTATAATGCTCTTGAAGCGGCCAAATCCTTTGAAAATGTTACTGTGCTTGATTCAGGCCATCTCTCCAGCAGCATGGGGTTAGCGGTGCTGTGTGCCGCCTCCATGGCTGAGAATCATGCCGGGAAGACGGATATTGTGAACGCGGTTAAGAAGCTGAGGCCTTATATTTCTTCTGCCTTTGTCATTGACAGCACACATATGATGTGCCGGTCAGGGCGGATTCCCAAACGGATCCAGACTATCTGTGACGCCCTGCTGCTGCATCCGGTTATCCGGCTCCACAACAGCAAAATGGCTGTAGACCGTATGGAGATGGGAAGCTTTGCCCATATGGCGAAAAGCTATGTCCGGAAGGCACTTATCAATCCAAGGAATATCGACCGGCGTATCCTGTTCATTACCTATGCCGGATTGGATTCAAAAAGGCTTCAGTATATTCAGGAGCTGGTGCGGCAGAATTGTCCTTTTGAAAAGGTTTACCTGCAGAAAGCGTCTCCCGCTATCGCCAGTAACTGTGGTCCCGGTTCTTTCGGGCTGTTGTTTATGAAGAAAAATGAAATTGTCGAGCAAATTTAGTGCCGGTTTACCCTACAGACATCTGTGGGGTAAATTCATATAGGGAGGGCTGTTTTCTGAACCGATTAAAATCCAGGTTTGGCCTTTGTAAGCCTTTTATGCTGTCTGGCCGAACTTCTGCATGGCCCAAGGATGCGATTTATAAAATACAGGGACCGGGTTGCATTTTGCCCCTTATATGAGTATAATAAGATGCAGCAGGTTTCCTGTTCCTGCCAGCACGGAGGGAAAACATGTACAAAGAGGATGCGCGTTTTAGAGAGGTTTTGTCCGCGGCCGGCGGAATGGTGGCCGGACATGATACGAGTCGGTTTAATGAGAAGGAATACCGGGATTCCCTGGCGGCTTATACGGAGGAGTACCGGGGGCTTTTGGAAAAGCTGCAGGCGGTCTGTGCGGACTTTCCCGAGGACGTTGCACAGGTGGTTCGGGCAGTCTGTACGAGATTAGTGGAGGACATCGCAGAGGATGTGGAGAGCCCGGGCAGATACCGGGGGCTCAACGCGAAGGCCCTGCGCCTCGATACGTGTAAAATGGTGCTCTTGACCTATGTGACACCGGCCGTATTTAAGATGGGGCTTCCGATCAGTGAATTGTTTAACGAAAGCCTTCATGACGCCTGGGTCCTGAAATATCCGAAGGAGCCTTACGAGGTGGTGACAGAGGAGATGATTGCGGCAGGGTTCGGAAGAAAATGGTATCAGTGTTACATTACGCAGGCGGCCTGCATGTGCCTGGGAAAGAGTGACGACTGCAGTGAATTAAACGCCTTTCGGAAGTTTCGCGACACATACCTGCGCGCATGTCCGGACGGTGAGACTCTGATTGCAGAATATTATAAAGATGCGCCGGCGATTGTGACAAGAATCCAGATGAGCGGCTGCCAGACAGCGGTTTATCAAAAAATCTGGGAAACTTATCTTGCGCCTTGCCTGGCCGATCTTGACAACGGGCGGTTTGCGGCCTGTAAGGAACGATATACGGCCATGGTGCGGGGGCTAAAAAAAGAATGGCTGGGGCAGGAAGGGACGGTTTGACGGAAAAAGAAGGGGGAAGGTGCAGTGGAAAAGATTTACACATCAATCGAGCAGTTGATCGGGAGGACGCCGCTTCTGGAGCTTACACAGATCGAGAAAGCAGACGGGCTGTCGGCGAGGCTCCTTGTAAAGCTTGAATCCTTTAATCCGGGCGGTTCCGCGAAGGACCGGGTCAGCAGGGCGATGCTTGATGATGCCGAAGCCAAGGGGCGCTTAAAGAAGGGCTCTGTAATTATCGAACCGACCTCCGGCAATACGGGCATCGGCCTCGCGTCTGTCGCGGCTGCCAGGGGATATCGGGTTATAATCGTGATGCCGGATACGATGAGTATGGAGCGAAAGCAGCTTTTGAGGGCATACGGGGCCGAGCTTGTGCTTACAGACGGTCAAAAGGGAATGCAGGGAGCGATCGAGAAGGCCGGGGAGCTGGCGAAGGAGATCCCTGACAGCCTGCTTGCCGGACAGTTTGTCAACCCGGCTAACCCGGCGGCACATGAGACCACCACAGGGCCGGAGATTTGGAGTGACACGGATGGGAACGTAGATATTTTTGTGGCCTGTGTCGGAACCGGCGGGACGATCACCGGGACGGGCCGGTATCTGAAAGAAAGGAATCCGAAGCTTTCGGTCATAGCGGTGGAGCCCGCCGGCTCACCGGTCTTAAGCGGAGGTCAGCCGGGCGCACATAAGCTTCAGGGGATCGGCGCGGGTTTTATCCCAAAGGTGCTGGACACAACGATCTATGACGAGATTATTCCGGTGGAGGATGAAGCGGCATTTGCCGCCGCAAGAAGACTCGGCAGGCAGGAGGGCGTGCTTGTCGGCATTTCCTCGGGGGCGGCCTTATGGGCGGCGCTCCAAGTCGCCAGGCGGCCACAAAATCAAGGGAAAACGATCGTGGCGCTTCTGCCGGATACAGGGGAACGGTATCTGTCAGCCGGTCTGTTTGACTAAAACAAACGTTGGAAGATCCTGCGCGTACGGGAAAGGATAAAAGGAGATTAGAATCATGCAGATCGTATATGTGGGGATTGTATTCGCGGTGATTATCATTGTCCTGGCGTTTGGACGGCCGCTGCATGAGGCGTTGATAGGCGGAGTAACGGCTGTAATCCTTTTGTTCAGGCTTACACCTTCGGAGGCCGTCAGGACAGTGTCGTCAGTGCTAACAAACTGGTCGTCTCTGGCCGTCCTCTTATCTCTCTACATGATTACATTTCTGCAGCGGATTCTGGAGGCGCGCCGCCAGATCAAGCTGGCACAGGAGGACTTAAACGGAATTTTTCACAACCGCAGGATTAACGCAGCCGGCGCGTCCTTATTTATCGGCCTGCTTCCATCCGCGGCGTCGATGCTGCTTTGCAGTGAGATTGTAAGGGATGCCTCGGACGGATATTTAGAGCCGAGAGAGCAGGCGTTTGTCGCGAGCTGGTTCCGCCATATCCCCGAAAGCACGCTGCCGACGTATACGGGTGTTCTTCTGATGGCGAATCTGACCGGTGTGGAGATCGGGACGTTTATGGCGGGGATGGCCGTGCCGGTGGCTACGCTGACGTTTTTGGGGTATATCTTGTATCTGCGCCGGATCCCTGTAGAGACGGGGACACCGGCCAGCGCTTCGCGCGGGAAGGATGCACTGCATCTGTTCTGCCATCTCTGGTCACTTCTTTTAATTCTTGTGCTGATTCTCGTCTTCCATTTTCAGGTTGTGGCAGCGGTGGCGGCTACGATTCTGGCCTCCATTCTGGTCTATCGGGTTAAGCCGGCTGAGTGGAAGCGGATGGTGCGGTCCGCATTTGAAAAAAAGATGCTCGGAAATACCTTTCTTGTCCTAGTGTTAAAGGAATTTATTGCAGGCACAGGTGCCCTAGAGCAGCTTCCGGATACGATGGCCGTTCTGCCGCTTCCCACGTATCTGATTTTTGCGCTGCTCTTTTTTGTGGCGACGGTCATCAGCGGCACCACCGGCGCGATTGCGATGGGCGCACCGCTGGCCTTTGCCGCGATTCCGGGCGGGATGCCGCTCATGGTTTATCTGATGTGCATCGTACATGCCGCGAGCCAGGTATCGCCCACGCACGTCTGTCTGGTGGTTGCCTCGGATTATTTCCACGTACGGCTGGGCGAGCTGATACAAAAGACGCTGCCGGTTTCCTTGACATTTTGTGCACTGATGACAGTATATTACAAGATTTTGGTCCTGTTTTAGGGGGTTGATATGGCAAAAGTAAGCGATGTTTTGAAGCTTCCGGCGCTGCGCGGGCTCAAGGTCCGGGCAGGGGCGTGCGGGCTGGAGCGGAAGGTGGAGCACGTGACCGTGATGGAGGTGCCGGAGATCAAGCGATGGCTGAAAGGGAATGACCTGCTGATCACCAGCTTCTATTCGGTGAGAAATGACGAGACGGCGCAATGCCGCCTGATTCGGGAACTTGCGGATACCTGCTGCTGTGTGGCGGTAAAGACCGGAAAATATGTGGATGAGCTTCCGCAGCGTGTAAAAGACACGGCTGACGAATGCGGGCTTCCTCTTTTGGAGATTCCCTTCGAGATGGCTTATATTGATGTGATCGTCCATGTGATGAATCTGATTTTTGAGGACGAAGGGACCTCGGAGATTCTCGGGAAATATGTAAAGGACATCCTCTATGAAAATTACAACGACGAGATTCTTATGATGGAAAGAGGGCGGCTGTTTGGGTTTGAGGTGGAGAAACACTGCTTTGTGGCGGTGAATCTCTGCTTCAGAAAGGATTACCCTATCTCCGAACCGGATGGAAAAGCCCTTCGTTTTTTATGCCAGACGCTGCAGCGGCGTTTGAAGGAGACGTGTGCAGTGAGAGAATGCTATAAGGTGAAGCTCCAAAACGGATTTCTGCTTCTTCTGGAGGGCGAGGATAAAAAGGAGCTCTCTGAGGCAGCGGAGGGCTTTATAACGGAGGAAGCGGTTCGAAGCCACTGGCAGGAGGCGGCCGAGAAGCTTGTCTGTGGGATTGGACCGGCCGGGAGAGGGCTTAAAGGGATCCGGGATACGTACAGCCTGTGCTTTAAGACGATGCATGTGGGGCGCAGACTGTACCGGAGCCAGTTTGTATTCTCCTATAGGAAGCTTGAGACCTTCTGTGCGCTGCAGGAACTTCTGACAAACGATAAGAGCAGGGTGTTCACAGATGTCCTGAAAGGAATCCAGAGCGATGAGCTTTTAGATACCGTGGTCGTCTACTATGAATGCGGAGGCAGTCTGGATAGGACGGCAGAGCGGATGTTCAGCCATAAAAATACAGTAAAATACCGGCTGAACCGACTCCAGGAGAAAACGGGCCTGGATTTGAAAAAACCGGATGATAGTTTCCGGCTCTATCTAGCAATTTTGGCCATGCGGCTGGGAAAAAGCTAATTTTTTTTGGTACATTTGACAAATTCAGCCGGAAAATCTTGTTTTTTGGAACATTGACCCTTCTTCGCGGATGCTTTATAATAACAGTATCAAAAAAAGAGGGGGTATATGTATGGAGCACCGCATCGCGGATATCCAGTATTGTGAGCAACTTTTTAACCGCTTCTACGATATTGGAAGCACGGAAACCGGCGGGGTTACGAGGCTCGGTTACACGGAGACAGAGGATGAGATGCATGAGATGTTTGTGCAGCTTGGGAAGGAGCTTGGGTGTCAGAGCAGGCAGGACTCAGTGGGAAACACCTATATTACAAACACACAAAATGAGGCTCCCTACCTGATCGGCTCGCATCTGGATTCGGTCATCGAGGGGGGCCGCTATGACGGGGTTTTTGGCATCCTTGCCGGCCTTATGGTGATGAGATGGGCGAGTGAGGATGGCGTTAAGCTTCCGCTTTGTGTCGGTGCATTCCGCTGCGAAGAATCCAGCAACTTCGGCTGCTGTACGATCGGTAGCGGCCTGATCACGAAGGAAGCTTACAAGCAGGACATCGGCAGCGTTGTCTCTAAGTCCGGGGAGACCCTGGAGTCCATTTTTAAGCGACGCGGCTACAGCCTGCATCCGACCAAGATTTCCGGGATCAGGCAGTATCTGGAGTTACATATCGAGCAGGGAAAGGTATTGGAGGAGTGTCAGACCTCCGTGGGCATCGTCCAGACCATCGCAGGCCCCAGACGGTTTAAACTGTATCTGCGCGGCCTTGCGGAGCACTCCGGCGCGACGCCGATGGCCATGCGGTATGACGCGCTCTGTGCGGCGTCCGAGATTATTCTGGAGATCGAGCGGATCGGCAAGAGGGAGTCTGCGTACCAGTCGGTTGCCACAGTCGGCGTCGTGAATGTGCATCCCAACGCGATGAACGTGATTCCCGGCGAGGTGGAGCTGGGCGTCGATATACGCGGTATCGAGATCAGCAGCTTAAACCGCATCGAGGCGGATATGAAGGATGCAGCCAGACGGATCTGCCAAAACCGTGGGCTGGAGTTTTTGGATGAGAAAACGAGCGAGATCCTGCCGATCGACATGAGCAGCAGTGTACAGGCAGGGCTGGAGCACGCGGCGAAGAAGCTTGGCATCAGCAGCCGCCGGATGATCAGCGGTGCGGGCCATGATGCGATGTCGTTTGCGAACCTTTGTGAGACGGGTATGGTGTTTATTCCCTGTCGCAAGGGAATCTCCCATAACCGGATGGAATTTGCTTCTATTGTGAGCCTCTGCGACGGGGCGAGAGTGATATATGAATATCTGAAAGGAGAAGCAGGATGCTTTTAATCAAGGATGGGCGCGTCATTGACCCGAAATCAGAACTTGACGAGTCGCTTGATCTTTTGATCGACGGCGGAAGAATCGTAGGGATGGGAAAGTTTCCAAGGTCGGAGGAATATGAGACCATCATCGACGCCAAGGGAAAGATCATTGCCCCGGGCCTCGTGGATGTCCATGTGCATTTCCGCGATCCCGGCCTTACCTACAAGGAGGACATCACAACCGGAGCCGCCGCCGCGGCTGCAGGAGGGTTTACGACGGTGGTGTGTATGGCCAACACAAGGCCGGTGGTGGACAGTGTGGAGACCCTCTCCGAGCTTCTGGAAAGGGCCAAAACGCTTCCGATTCATGTGTTAAGTGCGGCGGCCGTGACCAAAGGGCTCGCAGGCGGGGAGCTGACGCCGATGAAGGAGCTTAGGCAGGCGGGGGCCGCCGGTTTTACGGATGACGGAATTCCGATCGCAGATGCATCCTTGCTGCTCGCGGCCATGGAGCAGGCGAAGGCGTTAAATGTGCCGATCAGCCTGCATGAGGAGGATCCGGCACTCATCGGAAGTGCGGGTATTAACCAGGGCGCGGTCTCAGAAAAGATCGGGGTAAAGGGCGCCCCGGCGCTTGCGGAGGAGACGCTGATTGCAAGAGACTGCCTTCTGGCGTTAAAGACCGGCGCACGGGTCAATATTCAGCACATCAGCAGCCGTATATCCGTGGAGATCATCCGGCTGATGAAACGCTTGGGGGCGAATGTCTGGGCAGAGGTTACGCCGCAGCATTTTTCCCTCACGGAAAAGGCTGTCTTAGAACGCGGGGCGCTTGCGAAGGTCAATCCGCCTCTGCGCACCGAGGAAGACCGCTACGGCCTCATCGACGGACTGAAAGACGGCACGATTGATATGATCGCAACGGACCATGCACCGCACAGCGAGGAAGAAAAAGAGCAGGAGATCAGCAAAGCCCCGAGCGGTATGATCGGGCTTGAGACTGCACTGGCTCTGGGAATCACGAATCTTGTGCGAAAGGGCCATCTGACGATGCCGGAGCTTCTGCGCAAAATGACGGTCAATCCCGCAGCGCTCTACAGTCTGGACTGCGGCTATATCAAAAAAGGGGCCGCCGCGGATCTGGTGATTTTTGACGAGCGTGAAAAATGGGTGGTAGACAAGGAAGGCTTCCATTCCAAATCTTCTAATTCTCCTTTTATCGGGATGGAGCTGTTTGGAAAAGTAAACTATACGATCTGCGGCGGCCGGATCGTCTATAAAGACTAGGAGAAAAACATGGAGAACAAAAATCAAAAAACAATGTCCCTGGCGACTAAAATGGGGATTTCCCTGGTGTGCGGCCTGATAGCCGGCTTTATCTGTATGTTCCTCAGAGAATCCTTGAATAACTCCGGGAACGGGGCGACCTGGTCGATGATCAACAATATCCTGTTCCAGGATATTACGGCGGAGGGAGCGGCGAGTGCGCTTGGCATCTTCTATATCATCGGACAGCTTTTCATTAAATCCTTACAGCTCGTTATTGTGCCGATGGTCTTTACATCCATCGCGCTTGCGATCGGGCAGATCTCCGATACGAGGACGTTGGGAAGAATTTCCTTTAAAACCATCGGCTGGTTCCTGCTCTGTTCCTTCTTTGCACTGGTGCTGGCTTGCCTGGTCGGCATCACGTGCTACAACATGGGTATTTTTACCGCGCAGGTAGAGGGCCTCTCAGGCGCTGCAGGCTCCACGGGCGCGAATCCGTTAAACGTTGTCTTAAACGTAGTTCCGGCCAATATCACGCAGGCATTCAGCAACAATACGGCAGTGCTCTCCATCGTGTTTCTGGCCGTGGCCGTCGGCCTCTGTATCAATACGCTCGGTGAGGAGAAAACGGCGACCTTAAAAAAGTTAATCATGGAAGTAAATGACGTTGTTGTCGTGTTCTTAAACTACGTTGTCACGAAATTCGGTCCGTTTGCCATTTTTGTCCTGCTTACCAGAACGTTTGCCAGCTATGGAATCAACTACTTGAAACCGGCACTGGCGTACGTGGTCGTGACGACAATTCTACTGTTTATTTTCCTGCTGGTGGCGTATCCGCTTGTCGTCGCGGTCGGTGCGAAGCTGAACCCGATGGTATTCATCAAAAAGATCACAAACGTGGCCGTCTTCGGCTTCTCGACTTCTTCGAGTGCCGCTACGCTGCCGCTAAACCAGAAGACCTGCACCGAGGGCTTCGGCGTGGATTCAACGATTGCGTCCTTTGTCCTTCCGCTCGGCATGACGATCAACATGAACGGAACGGCTATTATGCAGGTCATCGCGACCGTATTCATCGCAGGCTGCGCAGGCTATGAAGTGACGCTTCCACAGCTGATCGTCGTGGCACTGTTAGCCCTGATCGCTTCTGCCGGTACTCCGGCGGCTCCGGGCGCAGGCGCGGTCATCCTGTTCACGATTCTTTCCGGTGTAGGCTTTGTCAATGACGGTGCGCTGCTTGCATACGCCCTGATCCTCGCAATCAACCGCCCGATCGAGATGCTTGTGACGTCCTTAAATGTTGTAGGTGATGCGGTGACAAGTATCTGCGTGGCAAAGAGCGAGGGGCTGCTTGACGAGACGAAGTATAATGCATAGAAACAGATACGTCCGGAATCTCTCTTGCCCGGATAGAGAGATTCCCGGGATACATAAAAGGAGTTTGGAGGTATTATGTCTAAGATATTGGAAAATCAGAAAATCACAGAGGATTTCTACCTGATGAAGGTGGAGGAAGACAACAACGCGTCTATGGGCCAGTTTTATATGCTACGCGCATGGGACAAGTACCCGCTACTTTCGCGTCCGATCAGCGTGTATGATGCGGATGGAAAGATCGTGAGCTTCCTTTACAAGGTTGTGGGACAGGGAACGGAGATCTTTAAGGAGCTTTTGCCCGGAGACGAGATCACCCTGGACGGGCCGCACGGAAACGGTTTCCCGGATGCCACGGGCCAGATTGCCCTGGTAGGCGGCGGCGTAGGCGTGGCCCCCCTTTATCTGACCGCAAAGAAGTTAAAGGAGGCGCATCCGGATGCGGTGGTTGATATGTTCCTAGGCTTTTCCGGCGAGGCAATGCTGGTGGACGCCTATGAGGCAGTGGCTGATTCTGTCACAGTCAATGTGGGCGGGTTCGTCACGGATGACATCGACCCGACGAAATATGACGTGATTATGACGTGCGGTCCGGAGATCATGATGAAGGTCCTCTATAAAAAGTGTGTCTCCGTGGGAGCAGCGGCACCTTTGTACGTATCCATGGAGAACCGGATGGCCTGCGGAATCGGCGCATGCCTGGTATGCACCTGTAAGACGGCAAACGGAAATAAGAGGGCCTGCAAGGACGGCCCGGTCATGTTGGGAAGCGAGGTATTTGGCAATGAGTAAACGGTTGGAGACGGTATTTGCAGGCGTAACCTTTAAGAATCCGGTGGCTCTCGCATCGGGAACCTGCGGCTTCGGAAAAGAATTTAATGAGTATTTTGACATTCAGAAGCTTGGTGGCCTCTGTTCGAAGGGCCTGACCTTACATGCACGGGGCGGCAACGACGGGATCCGCATCTGGGAGACCCCGAGCGGAATCATGAACAGCGTGGGTCTGGAAAATCCGGGTGTTGAGCATTTTATAGAATGCGATTTGGACCGGATGAACAGCCTGGATCTTGTAAACATCGTAAACCTTGGCGGCCATTCGATGGATGACTATCTGCAGGGGGTCGAGCTCTTAAACAATTATAAGCTTGATATTCTGGAGCTGAACATTTCCTGTCCGAACGTAAAGGCAGGCGGCATGAACTTCGGCGTAAAAACCGAGATGGCCCGCGAGGTTGTGCGGGAGATCCGCAAGGCGTGTAAGCACAAGCTGGTCATCAAGCTGTCACCAAACGCAGAGGACATTGTAAGCCTCGCAAAGGCATGCGAGGAGGAGGGCGCAGACGGCATTTCCCTGACTAATACCTTCCTTGCAATGGCGATCGACTTAAAAAAGAGAAAACCAGTGTTTGAAAATACTTACGCAGGCCTGTCCGGCCCGGCTATCAAGCCAATCGCGCTGCGCATGGTCCATCAGGTCGCGCATGCGGTTTCGATTCCGGTCATGGGCTTAGGCGGAATCTCGACCTGGCAGGATGCGATCGAGTTTATCATGGCGGGTGCTACCGTGATCCAGATCGGGACGGCCTCGTTTATGAATCCCAGACTGGCCGTGAGTGTAATCGACGGAATGGAGCGGTATCTGGAGGAGAACGGGATCGAGAATCTTTCGGAAATCCGGGGAATTATATAAACAGAAAGAGTGAGAGGCAGCCGGGCGGGGGGATACGCCCGGCTGCCTGTTTAAGCGGAAAGTTTCTTGACAAAAATTGCCCGTTTCGATATAGTGGAAAGTAGTTCGGAATGCTGAAGCAAAAAGAAATGAGGGCTTAGGGATGGCGAATGAAGCAAAAACATCGAACATTTTCAGGGAACTGCTTAGAAATACCGGATATTATACGGATGAGAATATCGTAGTCGAGGAGCAGAAAAGCGATAATATCAGGATTAATAAGTTATTAAAGAATGCTTCAAAGCGCGGAAGTAAAAACGGTTTTCCGGATTTTTTAATCTGGTCGAAGAAATATTCCGGGTTTCTTATTGTTGTTGAGGCAAAAGCAGATGAGAATAAACACAGCAGTGGCGCCATGGATAATTATGCAGATTATGCCGTGGATGGTGCATTGTTATATGCCTCATTCCTCTCAAAAGAATTTGATGTGTTAGCGATCGGGATCAGTGGGGAAAAAGCCGAATCTGTGAGAATATCCCATTATATACAGCTTAAGCAGGAGAGGACAGCCCAACCATTTTTTGACCATAAAATTTTGTCGCTGGAAGAATATTTTGATGGGATACAGCAGAGCAATTATAAATTTAATCAGGATTACACAAAACTAATTACATATACGAAAATTCTAAACGAAACCCTGCATGCGAAAAAGATCAAGGAGTCACAGCGCGCGCTGCTGATAAGCGGAATCCTGATTGCATTAAAGGACAGGGCGTTTAAGGATGGATATAAGAAGCATGAGCGTGTCGATCAGCTTGTAAAATCTTTATATACCTCGATTGACGGCCAGTTATCTGCTGCAGAGATTCCGCAAAAGAAAATAGACGTTTTAACACATGCATTTGCATTTATCAAAACGAACCCGACCTTGACGGATGCAAAAGATGGGAAGAAATTTCTTGAGGATTTGATTGACGAAATTGATCAGGAAATAAATGGATTTATGGTAACACATAAATATGTTGACACGGTCAGCCAGTTTTACATTGAATTTCTGCGTTATGCCAACAATGATAAGGGACTTGGAATTGTTTTGACTCCGCCGCATATAACCGATTTATTTGCAGAGCTGGCAGGAGTGGATAAAAACAGTGTCGTATTGGATAATTGCTGCGGGACGGGGGCTTCCTCATCTGTGCAATGAAACGAATGCTGATGGATGCGAAAGGAGACAGGGATAGGGAGGACAGTATTAAAAATAACCAGCTTATCGGAATCGAGTTTCAGGATGATATATATACGCTCCTGATCTCCAATATGATTCTTCATCGTGACGGCCGAACCAACATTTACTGGGGAGATTGTTTCCAGGAAATCAATGATGTAAAAAAGCGGTTTAAGCCTACGGTCGGCTTGCTGAATCCTCCCTACAAAACGAAAGCGTCCGATACAGAAGAATTTGAATTTATCTTAAATAACCTGTCTGCGCTGGAGCCGGGAGGTACGTGTATTGCTATTATTCCAATCAGTTGTGTGATAGAAAGAACGGATACGGCTATAAATTTGAAAAAGCGGGTTTTGGAAGAACATACGCTTGAAGCGGTTTTGTCTATGCCTGAGGAACTTTTCCACAATTCAAAGGTAAATACGGTTACATGTGCAGTTATTCTTACCGCTCACAAGCCGCATCCGAAAGGGAAAAAAACATGGTTTGCCTATTGCCGGGATGACGGCTTTGTAAAATTAAAAAATAGGGGGCGCGTGGATGCAAACCATACCTGGGAGACAATAAAGGAAAAATGGGTCACAGCATACAGAAACCGTGAGATCATAGACGGCTTTAGCTTAATGCGGGAGGTTACAGAGAGAGAAGAATGGTGTGCAGAGGCATATTTTGAAACGGATTATTCACAGTTTGACGTGTCCGCATATAATGAAACGGTAAGAAATTTCATTTTGTTTTCCATGAAAATGCTTGAAACGCATAATGAGAGTGAGGAAGATGATGAAAAATAGGGATACGGCCGCTCTGAAAGAAATTTTTACTCTCGTTCCTGGATTGGCTTCCTCATATGTGGAACGTGTAAAAAGGCCATTAACAGAAAATTATATTCCGTATGTTCGTCCTTCCTATAGACAATATTCAAGCATAGATGCGTACGTTAACAAAAAATTAATCCCGGCAGAAAAAATATTTCCTGCTCATACATTATATGTATCTACTGACGGGCAGGGGAGCCATACATATGCATATGTTTCCGTATGCGAATTTGTCGCCAACAGCAATGTGACGGTCCTTATACCAAATAGGGAGATGAGCCTGGAGGAAAAACTGTTTTACGCGTAATGTATTACGGATAATCGCTATAAATTCTCTTATGGCAGAAAGCCAAAGGGAGAAAGGCTCAAAGCGATTCTGCTGCCGGAATTTCCGCCTGCTTACGTTCTTCAGTATCATATGGGAGGCATGATGGAAAACTTTCAGAATATTTTAGACACCGAAATTTGTTCCTCACAGCCTGCAGGCGAATCAGCGGCTCAAAAAATATGAAAATGATTCCAAACATATTCTTCTTTCTCTGCGTGCATACTAACGCTGTAGAAAGGAGAATATTTTTTATGGAAAAAATCAAACGGTTTGCGCTGAGTGCGATGCTGATTGCCGCTATCTGCGTCGCGGCGGCATGTGGAAGGAATAATGATAACGGCACTTCAGGGAGTTCGTCGGCGGGTACATCGGGCGGAACTTCTGCATCGATGGAGTCCGCGTCGAGCGGCGGAGGAAACGGGTCTTCTGCTTCGGGTACAACGAATTCCGGCATTGAGAGCAATTCCCCCGGAAACACGTCATCTTCTGCCGGAACGAACAGCGAGGGAGAGAGCGGCGGAGTCTTAAAAGACATGGTTGACGATGTGAAGGAAGGCATAGACGACATGACGGATGGGACCTCTGCTGCCAGGAACTAAGAAACGGAAAGCGGCGCAGAAAATACGGACTCAGGCGCCGTGCAGGGAGTGTAAACGGGCCTCGTGGCCTGCGGAGAGAAAGCAGCCGCAGCCATGAGGCCGTTTTGTCATCCGAAAACCCCTTTGACACGAAGCGCGCTTTGGTTTAAAATGAAAAGAAAAGAGCATAGAGAGAGGGGGAAAATAACGATCCGATATGTATACAAGCCGTACCATCCCTGGCGGCATGGATACAGGAGAGAAAAGAGACGGAAGCTTTTTATGCGGGTATTCCGAGCCGGGCTTGTGGCTGTGGGGATATGGTTTGCGGCTTCCTATATCAGACAGAATACATATGAACGTGTCACGGCGGGTTATCCCGCTCTGGAACGGGGAGAGAACGAAGGAGAAGTTTATGGGATCGGGATCGAAAAGGGCAGCAGCGGTATCTTCTGGTTCCATGAAAAGACAGAGTAAACAAGGAGGTTCAGGTATGGAGAGAAATCAGACATTGGATACGATTTTCGATCGTGCGAGTTACCGGGGCGGATATAAGGATGAGCCTGTGCCGCGGGAAGATCTGAAGCTGATTCTGGAGGCGGGGCTTGCGGCGCCTTCGGGGTGCAACAGACAGACGACGTCTTTAGTGGCGGTCGATGAGCCGGCGCTTTTGGAGGAGATTAGGAGGATCTTTCCGAAACCATCCTGTCAGACAGCGCCTGCGTTGATTTTGGTGTTTACGCAGAAGATCGCCAGCATAGACGGGCGTTTTTATCATGTGCAGGATTATGGGGCGGCGATGGAAAATATGCTGCTGGCCATAAAGGCTTTGGGGTATGATACGTGTTGGTATGAGGGGAACGTGCGAAGCTGCGCGAAAGATCTTGCCGCGCTCATGGGAGCGCCCGATGAGGCGGAGCTTGTGTGTGTTCTGCCGGTTGGAAGGGCAGCGGAGGAGCTGCATCGGGTGAATAAGAAGGGCTTTGAGGAGCGGGCCTGGTTTAACGGGTATAGAAAGTAGGAGGGGAGGGGGCAGAGAGGGGGCCGCAAAGGCGGGCATGGACGGCCTGGCTTTGCGGACAGGCTGCGGCGCTTGAAATTCTAAGCCTCCGTCGATGCGGCTGGGAGGGGCTTAGAAGCAGTCGCTGGAAAAATTCTGAAGAATTTTTCCGCTCCGGGCTTCTCAGATTTCGGCCCGGAGCGCCGAAACCTGCCCCTCTCCTCCGCATCGTCAGAGGCTAAGAATTTCTGGTGCGTCTTGCCAACTGTCCGTAAAGTCAGGCCGTCCATGCCCGCCTTTGCTGCTTTCTTGGCTTGTTGGGGGAGAAAGGGGCATTTGGCTTTTTCCTTTTTGCGGCGGAATGCAGATAGGAGTGGGGGGAGAATCCTTTATAGTGTCTGGGGGGCTTCTATGAGTTTTCTGAGTGAGGGGGGAGCTTGATAATATGTAGGTTTGTCAAACATATGTTACGCCGAGCGCAGATAATCCCTTAATACCTGATTAGGAGTTTTCCACCCCAGAGGACGCATGGGGAAGCTGTTGTAATCCCTTCGGTTGTATGCCTTAAGC
>JAAWAR010000016.1 GCA_022792295.1 Lachnospiraceae bacterium | reverse complement strand
TCTTCGCCCGCTTCCACAGTTCCCTTCGGCAGGACCCAGCCTTCATACTTATTTTTATAATTCTTATAAAGCACCAGGATCTTGCCTCGAAATATAACCACACCGCCACAGCTCGTTGCTTCTATCATTGCAATTCCTCCTGATCGGGACGCTGCCGTCCCTCGTGGTGTGTATCGTATGCTGGAATTAGTATACTTCTTTTCCGGCGGAATTGCAACCACTGTTTTCTGCCAGATGATCGGCACATTTCTTCTCCCAGTACGGCAGTGAAGGCCGCTGCAGGCAAATGAGACGATCCAGCCTAGCAAAACGTTTTAAAAGCTCTTAGCCTATGGCCATGCTTCGATCTTCCGTTTTTGCAGCGGCAAAAACTTGCTGCTTAAAACGCCGAAACCTGGCTGCACTGCCCCGTCTGCCTGCAGCGGCCTTTACGGCCACCTCGCTCTCTCATCCGGATCTGGGGCTCATTCTTTCCCTATTGCAGATAAATCTGGCAGTCCACGATAGCAAAATCCGCCCCGGCCTCATCCGTCCACAGGCTGCGTATTGTCTGCATGCCGTCCTCTCCCAACTCCTTCGAATACCGGAAATTACAGGAAGACGTATCCTTAATCGTCTTTTGGCCTACCTCCATTCCCCGTAAATTTTCCGCAATAATATGGTGAAGCTTATCCTGCATGCCGTTATAGCTTATCTGATACTCGTAAAACTCCCGATAGCTCTTTCCATCCGTATACAGGATCAAATAGATCCGCTGGCTGCGCTCACCCGGATCGATTCGGGCCACGATGCCGTCTAGCATCGTATCGACAAGGTGTGTATTGTCCATATGAAAAATCGCATCATCGGCAAACGCAGTCTCGATCGCCGCCTGATATTTGGCGTTCTCGCTGTCGATCTTTTTGCCCTTGTTCCGGTTCCTTTCGTTGATCCTCTCCACTTTTTCCGTCAGGGAAGTATCTACTGCCGGCGTCGTGTGCATATAGTATGCCCCAGCCGTACTGTTTCTCTTAAACATATTCTGCGTCGTATCCGTCGCGTACCAGGTCCCGGAGACCCGGACAAGATTAAACGCATGATCCGCGGTCAATACATACTTTACCTCCAGCCCGCAGGCCTTCGCAAGTGTCATAAAGGCGTTCGCATAGCCGCCGCATATACAGCGCTTTTCGATCAGCGCCCCATAAGAGCTCTGAGAATTTGCCGACGCTTTATCATACGTAACCGTCTGTGTCAGGTGGTCATAAATGGCCCGAAAAATCTCCTCCTCCGACATCTGCCCATTGATATGCGCCGCCTTCCAGTCAGCCACAAACGCCTCGACCGCCTTTTTCTGCGCCTCATCCAGCCACTGCGCGTCCGTACCGTTATCATAAAAACGCTTTTTCTCCAGGATTCGCTGTGCCGTCAGACCGTTGCTGGCCGGATTGATGATCGAACCCAGCGCCATCTCGCTGACGCCCAGATTCTCCACGCTGAACTCGATCCCGTCATATGTCTTTGCCGAGAGATCTCCTCCGTATGTCTCGATTCCCGCCACCTCGGCCGTCGTCTCCGCAAGCGCCGGACCTGCAACCGTTACACTCATGGCGGCAGCCAGCAAAACCGCAGCCGTTTTTTTCAAATTTCTCATTGCCTCCCTCTCCTGCTTTATCCCCGGTATCCATTCGGGTTCTGCGACTGCCAGCGCCAGCCGTCCGCACACATCTCGTCAATGCCGCGCTTTGCTTCCCAGCCAAGCTCTTTTTTCGCCTTCGCCGCATCCGAATAGCAGGTCGCAATGTCTCCGGGCCGTCTCGGCTTGATCGCATAGGGAATCTCCCTGCCGACCGCCTTTGAAAACGCATGAATCATGTCCAGCACGCTGTAGCCCTGGCCGGTGCCCAGATTGTAGATGTAAACAGCCGGTTCAGCCGCAAATTTCTTAAGCGCTTTTACATGTCCATCCGCTAGATCCATCACATGGATATAGTCCCGCACACCGGTTCCATCCGGTGTATCGTAGTCATCGCCGAACACGCCGACCTCTTTCAGCTTTCCAACGGCTACCTGCGTGATATACGGCGTCAGATTATTGGGGATACCCGCCGGGTCCTCCCCGATCATGCCGCTCTCATGTGCACCGACTGGATTAAAATAGCGTAAAAGAATCACGTTCCACTCCGGATCGGCCTTCTGTATATCCGTCAGGATCTGCTCCAGCATACTCTTTGTCTGACCGTAGGGATTTGTGCACTGTCCCTTCGGGCATTCCTCTGTGATCGGCACAAACGCCGGATCCCCATACACCGTCGCAGAGGAGCTGAAGATGATCTTTTTCACGCCATGCTTTCTCATGACGTCGCACAGAATCAGCGTCCCTGTGATATTGTTATAATAATATTCAAGCGGCTTTGCCACCGATTCCCCGACAGCCTTAAGGCCCGCAAAATGAATGACAGCATCAATCTTTTCCTTATCAAAGATCGCCTCCATCGCCTCTCTGTCCAGCATATCCGCCTTGTAAAACACGATTTCCTTTCCGGTGAGCTTCCTCACACGGTTTAAAGACTCCTCTGAGGCGTTGCTCAAGTTATCAAACACGACTACTTCATGCCCCTGATTCAAAAGCTCCAAGCAGGTATGACTGCCGATATATCCTGCGCCTCCAGTAACCAAAATTCTCATAGGGCCTCTCCTTTCAAGATCCGTTTCCGGAGGCAGATCAAATTCCTGCCCCGGTATATTTTTATTTTAGCACCGAATGGAGGAAAAGAAAAGGGGATTATGAAATTCTCTTTCCCGCAAGCATCCTCCTTATTCGTTTGACCGCTCTTGTCAGACTCTCTGAATTGGCACAGGCACTCTCGATATTCCAAATTTCAGCGATGTATTTTTTCCATAACACAATAATACAGGAATTAGCGGAGCCGAATACGCTCATGACCGAATATCTTTTTGCAAACCTATCGTATAACTCCCGTTCTCCCGCTCCGGCCGGTACGGCATACTTTTCCTGCCTATCCCTTTCCCCATAAAGCCTAAGAAGCAAAGTCCCTGCCTTTGCGCGCTATTTGTAAGCCTTTCCCTTACTCCCCCAAATACGCATCAAACAACTTTCGCGCGATCGGGGCTGCCACGCTTCCTCCGCTTCCGCCCTCCTCCACGATCACACAGACTGCGATTCTTGGCTTTTCCACCGGGGCGAAGCCCACAAACCACGCATGCGTCTCCTTTCCGTTCTCAAACTCCGCAGAACCTGTCTTCCCGGCTGCCTGGTATGCCTCCGTCTTTACCGCGGAGCCTGTTCCCTCATTGACGACCTCTGTCAGAAGTTCTGTCAGCGCCAAAGACTCATTCGCAACCATAAGTTCCCCGTATACCCGCGGTGTGAACCGCCTGACCGTCTGACCTCCGGAGTTTTCCACGTGATCAATCAGGTACGGCTCCATCAAAATCCCGCCGTTGGCGACTGCCGCCATCAGCATCAGATTGTGCATCGGCGTCATGAGCGTCGAGCCCTGGCCGATCACAGTCTGAAAAATCTCCCATTCTCCGGCATCGTCCTCCATTCGGTAAATGCTTTTTGCATATGGAATCGCAAGCGGCTGCTCGCGATTAAACAAAAGCTGTTCCGACAAGGCCTTTAGTGCCTTAAGATCCATGGTCAGACCCAGCTCGGCAAACGCGCCGTTGCACGAATTGGCAAACGCCTCTGTAAAGTTCTGATCGCCGTGGGCCGTTTTATGATAGCACTGGATCTTCAGGTTTTCATATGCAAAAATCCCGCTGCAGTCAAAGCCGTACGCATTGTAAACGCCCTGGTGCTCCCTCATATACTCCAGCGCCGTCACAATCTTAAAGGTGGAACCGGGCGGGTAGAGCCCCTGCGTTGCGCGGTTTAAAAGCCTGGCTTCCGAGCTGTCGCCTCCGGAAAGCTCCTCCCATTTCGCCGCCGTTTCATTCGGGTCAAACGCCGGTTTCGACACCATCGCAAGAATCTTTCCCGTATCCGGCTCCATCGCAACCACTGCTCCGCGCCTGTCGCCCAACGCCTCATATGCGATCGTCTGCAGCCGCACATTTAATGTCGTCACCACGCTGTCCCCGACGTTTTTTTTATCGGAAAGCTCATTGGCTGCCTTTTCCAAAAGATTCGCGTGGGAACTCAGCAGGTAAAAGTTTGCCAGCGCCTCAAGCCCGGTTTTCCCCGGAGACGCATACCCCACCACATGGGCAAACATATCTCCGTATGGATATTCCCGTATCTCTGTCCCATCCGTAAGCACAGCCGTCTGCGCCAGGACCGTCCCGTCATCCGCTAAGAGCTTCCCCCGCAGCATCCGGTTTTCCATACCTGCAATCCTTGCATTATAGGGATTGTTGATCGCGTCCTCGCTCCTCACCTCAAGAAAATAGCCGAAGTATGCGCTCAGACACAAAAACAGGGCCGCGACCGCGTAGGAAAACAGAAGGATTCCCCTGTTAGCCTTTGGATTCGGTTTCGCTTTCTTCAGCTCTTTGCTTTTCTTCATCTGCGTCCTCCTCGCCGTGCTTCAAAATATACAATCCCTGGATTATGTTAAAAACCATAAAGGTGGACATCGCCGAGCTGCCGCCATAGCTGACAAATGGGAGCGTCACACCTGTAAGCGGAATAAATTTGACAACGCCCCCAATCGTCAAAAACACCTGTGTGATATAGACTGTCCCCAATCCGAAGGCGATCAGCTTATAAAACATCGCCTGCAGACTCATGGCGACCATCATGAACTGTAAAAAACAACCAAGGCAGATAAAGAGAATACACAGCGCATACACACCGCCCAGCTCCTCGGAGACCGCGGCGAACACGAAATCTTTATCCACGACCGGGATTTTCTCCGGCATACCGGCATACAGGCCAGCGCCAAGCCAGCCTCCCGTCCCGATGGCAAACAATGCCTGTGCTGCCTGGTAGCCGGTATCCGCCACATCCGTCCAGGGGTCACTCCAGGCCGCAACACGCCTCTGCACATGCGGAAAAAGCCGGTACGCAATACAGGCCGCCCCTGTACCTCCAGCCGCTCCAATCCCCAGAAGGCGCCAGTCGTTCGTTGCTACAAACAGCATCATCAGATAGGCGATAAAAAAGATCAATGCACTTCCCAGATCCCGGGAGGCCACAAGCACAAGGACATGGGCCGCCGCAAACGCCGTTGTCTGGGCCACCGTCTTAAAGCTTACGGACCGATAAAACATTCCTGCAACAAAGAATACAAAGGTAATCTTCACAAATTCTGATGGCTGCAGGGAGATCCCGGCAACAGACAGAGAAAGCTGTGCGCCATAGGCGCTCTTTCCGGCCGCAAATACGATAAACAGAAGGGCCAAACCCAAAAAACCAAAGGCAAACGGGTATTTTGCAAGCTGCCAGACACGGCCGATGATAAACGGAACCAGCCAGGAGGCGACTGCGGATACCGCAACAATCAAAAACTGCCGCATGGCCCGGTCCGGATTCAGGCGGGTCAGAATAATAAAGCTTGTTGCCAACAGCATACACGTATTGTTGACAAGAATCCGAGACGAATTCCGGTAAAACACCCGGTACAGATAGATATAGCATACGAAAAATGCGGCCTGCGCCCCGTAGAACGCCGCAAGCTCTGCAGAC
>JAAWAR010000015.1 GCA_022792295.1 Lachnospiraceae bacterium | reverse complement strand
GGTTTTACAAATATGAACGCGAAAAATGGGAAGCGCCCCTGCTTGAATATCAGGATCTGACGGAATCGGACAACAATTTTGTTTCCGAATACGTGTTTTCCTATTCGCCCTCGCACGAAACAGACGACGGCGCACAGTGCCTGGAACAGTTTGCCGGGGAGGTCACGGCCCAAATCGAAACGGATGGGAGGCTTACCGCTTACGAAACGAGTATTTTTTCAGGCAGGCTGACGGCGTTTGATTTTGGCGGCCATTTATATGCACCTTTGATCCATGTCAAACAGGACGGTTTAAACCTCCAGGTGTCTCCGGTAAGCCTGAATCGGGATGAGAAGGGGTTTGTGGATCTGCTGAAACAGTATTCAGACGCAAATCCGGCCGTGTTAAAGGGAAAGAATCTGTACCTGCTCCGCAACAAGAGCAAGACAGGCATGGGATTTTTTGAGGCCGGTAACTTCTATCCGGACTTTATCCTGTGGATCGATACGCCCAAGATCCAGTATGTGAGCTTTATTGATCCCAAGGGCCTTCTGCGTGTCACGCCGGATGACCCGAAGATCCAGTTCTATAAAACGATCAAGGGACTGGAAGCCAGGCTGCAGCCGACCGCCGGTGACAAACAAATTATTCTGAACTCGTTTATCCTGTCGGGGACAAAGTCGGCAGAGCTGCGCGCATGGTGGAAGATGGAGCGGCCCGAGCGGGAGGCAAGGCATGTGTTCTGTCTTGACAATGACGGATGTGTGGAGAGGATGATCGAGAGAATCATGGAGGATCCAAATGGATGATATTTATGCATTGTACATGAATGAGCTTGCGGCGATCGAGCCGTGTACAGAGGCGGAGAATCTCCGGCTTCTTGAGGAATTTCAGGCCGGGAGCCGGCCGGCGAGGGAACGGCTGATTGAGGGGAATCTGAAGCTGGCACTGGGATTTGTGCGGGAATACTTAAACCGGGGTGTCCCGATGGCAGATCTGATCCAGGAGGCCAGCATGGAATTAATGCTTCTCGTGGATGAGGGGTTTTCGGGCAGCTTTGAAAAACTTTTGGAGAGCCGTGTGCGTGTGCGTCTCGGGGAGGTTATAGACGAACAGCAGGCCGAGACAGAGGCGGCCGGGGAAATCTTAAACCGCGTCAATGCCCTGCAGGAGCTCTCGTCGCAGATGGCAGCAGAGCTGGGGCGGGAGGCAACGCTTGCGGAGCTTTCCGGGCGTATGGGGGTTCCGGAGAATGAGGTGAAAGCGCTTATGAAGACGGCCATGGCTGCGCTTAAGCTTGCTGAGATTCACAAGTAGGGATATAGGGTCCTTTCTTCTGCGAATCTTTATTGGTCTCAATATTTTTTATAAATTGGCATATCATGCCCTCAGCGGCCCCTTGTCCGCTGAGGGCATGATCCATCCCGATCCTATTAGGGCGCTGTTTCTAATTACCAATCGCATACCCGTTGGCGCGATCCTCAAATTTTTGCTACAGGCCCGGTGTTCTTTCGTCTGTACATGATTTTCCCTTACATATTTTCCGATATTTTTGCAAAATCTTCATAAGTAAGAACGACATAGCAAGAGCGTGCCCGATAGAAGGCAATCCCGTTTCCCCCGCAGGCGGACCCTCTGACTTGCCGTGTCTCCCTTATTTATAATCTGATATATTAGTAAATATAATAAATAAGATTAATTATATTAATTTTACTTATTTATCTTCCCTATGGTATGATTTAGGAAAAGCCAATGACAATTTCTGCCGTTTTAATACGGGAAGGAGAAAAAACATGAGCGTAAAGCGTGTATTTGTCGAGAAAAAGCCGGAGTTTGCGATCAGGGCGCGGGAGCTTTTTGACGAAATCAAAAGCTATCTGGGGATTGCGGGTGTGACGGGTGTCCGTGTCCTGGTTCGTTATGACATCGAGAACCTTTCAGAGGCCGTATACCGGGAGGCGCTGGGGACGATTTTTTCCGAGCCGCCGGTTGACGAGGTGTTTGAGGAAGTGTTTCTGCATGGCGCAAATGACACGGTTTTTTCCGTGGAATATCTGCCGGGCCAGTTCGACCAGAGGGCGGATTCCGCCGAGCAGTGCGTCAAGCTATTAAACGAGACCGAGGAGCCGGTGATCCGTTCCGCAATGACATATGTGATCGCCGGGGAGCTGACCAAAGAACAGATTGCCGCGATTAAAGCGTTCTGCATCAACCCGGTGGACTCGAGAGAGGCGTCCGAGGAGATTCCGGATACGCTGACGGCCGTATTTGAGACGCCGGCCGATGTGGATACGTTTACCGGCTTTTGCACCATGGACGAGGAGGCGTTTCATGCCCTGTATGCCTCTTTGAACCTTGCCATGACATTCAAGGATTTTCTCCATATCCAGAATTATTTTAAAACCGAGGAAAATCGGGATCCGTCCGTGACGGAGATCCGGGTGCTTGACACCTATTGGTCCGATCACTGCCGTCATACGACCTTTTCCACGGAGCTCAAAAATATTACTGTGACCGACGGGGATTACAGAGCCCCGATCGAGGCGACGTTAAAGCGCTATTTGGCCGACCATGCGGCATATTATGAAGGACGTGAGGACAAGTTTGTCTGCCTGATGGATCTGGCCTGCCTGGGCGCAAAGAAGTTAAAAAAAGAAGGGAAGGTTGCAGATCTCGAGGAATCCGAGGAGATCAATGCCTGCTCGATCATCGTTCCGGTGGAGATTGGCGAAAAGACAGAGGAATGGCTTGTAAATTTTAAAAACGAGACGCATAATCACCCGACCGAGATTGAACCGTTCGGCGGCGCCGCCACCTGTCTGGGCGGCGCGATCCGTGACCCGCTTTCCGGGCGTACCTACGTTTATCAGGCGATGCGCATCACCGGCGCGGCCGACCCGCGTATCTCTTTGACGGATACACTGAAGGGAAAGCTTCCGCAGAGGAAGATTGTAACGGAGGCGGCACACGGCTACAGCTCCTATGGCAATCAGATCGGCCTCGCAACCGGCTATGTGAAGGAATTGTACCATCCGGGCTATGTGGCGAAGCGGATGGAGATCGGCGCGGTTGTGGCGGCGGCGCCAAGAAAGAACGTGATCCGGGCGACCTCCGACCCGGGCGACATTATCATCCTGCTCGGCGGCCGGACCGGCCGGGACGGCATCGGCGGGGCGACCGGTTCCTCGAAGGTACACACCGAGGCCTCGATCGAGGTCTGCGGGGCCGAGGTGCAGAAGGGCAACGCTCCGACGGAACGGAAGATCCAGCGTATGTTCCGCCGTCCGGAGGTATCCGGCCTGATTAAGAAATGCAATGATTTCGGAGCCGGGGGCGTCTCGGTCGCGATCGGAGAGCTGGCGGCCGGCCTGAAGATCAATTTGGATCAGGTTCCGAAGAAGTATGCAGGATTAGACGGGACGGAGATCGCGATTTCCGAGTCTCAGGAGCGTATGGCGGTGGTCGTAGACCCGAAGGATGTGGAAACGTTTCTCGGCTATGCAGCCGAGGAGAACTTAGAGGCCGTCGCGGTGGCTGAAGTCACCGAAAGCCCGCGCCTTGTCATGAGCTGGCGCGGGAAGACGATCGTCGATTTAAGCCGTGCATTCCTGGACACGAACGGCGCGCATCAGGAAACGGATGTAATGCTTGAGATCCCGAACCGGGAGGGGACACCGTTTGAGAAGCAGGATGTCGCCGATGTAAGGGAGAGATGGCTTTCCCTGTTAGGCTCTTTAAACGTCTGCTCCCAGAAGGGGCTCGTGGAAATGTTTGATGCATCTATCGGTGCCGGGACGATCCTCATGCCGTATGGGGGAAGGTATCAGCAGACCGAGATCCAGACCATGGTTGCGAAGATTCCGGTACAAGAGGGGAAGACCGATGCCGTTACCATGATGAGCTATGGCTTTGACCCGTATCTTTCAAGCTGGAGCCCGTATCACGGCGCTGTTTATGCGGTTTTGACCTCGGTCGCCAAGATCGTGGCGGCCGGCGGGGATTATAGGAAGATCCGCTTTACCTTCCAGGAGT
>JAAWAR010000138.1 GCA_022792295.1 Lachnospiraceae bacterium | reverse complement strand
GCGCAGGAGCTTTTGGATATGCTGCCTGCAGTATCTTCGTCGCTGGGGCAGCATATTGACGTGTATGCCTGACAGACGGCCGGGCGGAGGCCATTCGCAATCTCCCCTTGTGGATTTGGGCAGCGCCTGATTTGTGAATGGCCGTCGTCCTTTAGGAGATGACGGATAAGATCGGAGGGGAAAAGTATGAGCGGTTTACGGATCGAGGGCGTTGCTCCCTACAGGGAGATACAACGTACCGTTATAGAAGAAGGAAAAAAGGCAGAAAAGGAAGCCGGACAAAGGCCCTCTTTTGACAGAAACGCGGTCGGGAACGCTTTCCTGGAGACGGTTCGCCCCCAGGCGCCCTCTGACGTAGCGGGTGCTTTGCGCAAACAATATCCGCAGATCCAGTTTGTATTTGGGGATGTGGGGGATTTAGAGCATCAGCCGGAGAGCATTGCACAGCTTGCAGGAGGACTCGGGAAGGGAGCTTACATCTTTGTGTCCTCGGATATTCTGGAGTGGATGTCACAGGGGCCGGAGGCATTTGAGGAGGGTTCCAGGCTGATCAGCCAGACGGCATTTCAACTGATGCGTGATTTAAAGGCGGGAGCCTATAATGTGGGAGCCGTGATCGGGGATGAGGGCGAGACTGTCTGCTGGAAGGCAGAGGAGACCGACGAGACCAGCGTCAAGCAGGAGTGGGAACAGGAGCTTGAGAATGTAAAGAATATGCTGGACCGGCTGGAGGAAAACCGAAAAAAGAACGCAGAGCGTCTAAAAAAGTTAAAACTCACACAGAAGAAAAAGATTAATTACCAAATGGGCCGGGATATGGCCAGGCTGGCGAAGGGCTTGACCGATAAAGATGTACGGTCGCTGATAAGCCGGGTTTATGCCGCCAGAGGCCGCGTGGCCGGCAGTAAATCATATGATAAAAAAGAGATTCAGAGTGCTGTGGCGCAGATGGATCATGTAATTCGCTGTGCACGGACAAAGATACGCCACCTCAAGGAGGAGGGGCAGCTTGAGCTGCGCCGGAAGAAGGCGGAGAAGCAAAAAGAGGAGAAGATGCGCAGGGAGCTGGAAAGGGAGTTAAAGGAGCGCCGCCGGGCCAGGAGAGCAAAGGAGCACGCGCGGATCTTCCAGAAGCTTCCGGATCTTCCGGGTCTGCGGGATAGTGACGATCGCCGTGAGGCCAGAGAGGAGGCGCTGGCAGCTGCCGCCGCAGCCGGACTTTCTCCTGTGGGGACTGCGGGAACAGCGGGAGCCCCGGTTTCGGGAGGAACCGTGGGAGCCGGTGCACCGGCGGGAGGCGGTGAGACCGCCGCTCCGGAGCTTCAGGTGACAGTCAGCATGATGTAAAGAGAGTGCCGAGGAAAGAAAGGGAGGTTGGTCCGGTATGGTAAATCAGGTGCAGGGCAGCAATGCGGCCGCACAGAGTATGGGGATGAACGCTGCAGAGAAGATATCCGGCGGGCCGGACCAGAAGACCCGGACCACGGGGGGAGACCCTGTGAGTAGCCAGAGGCAGGCTTCTGTAGAGGCGCTCGAGGCGTCCGCACAGCGCACGAAATCCCTGGCAGGCACGTTAAAGGGAAGTGACCGTACAGAACTGTCGGGCTCCGGGGAGGAGCAGTCGCCGGAAAAATCAGATCCGATCGCAGAGGAGCGATGGGAGCCGTTAAAAAACTGGCAGCCGGATAACCGCCTGACGGTAGAAGAAAATTTGAGACAAATTTCGAAGCTTTTTACGGACTTACAGAAGGAAATCCTGAGCTCCTGCAAGGGAGATACACAGGTGGAGATGCTGGAAAAGCTGGATGAGCTGACGCTTAACGCGGTCACGTCGCTTTTGGAGATGAAATCGGGTGACCTCTTACAGTTTATCGGCGCTTATGGACGTCCGGGGTCTGTGAATGAGCTTGTATTTAATATGTTTGTACAGGTGGCCCTGCGTTTTCCGATGCAGAGCGGCGGTGCAACGGTAAACGGTTATCTGAATACGACGTCTACGCTGTTAAACATTGGCTCTGCGCTGGGAGATGGAAGCTTTGACACGGCCGGCGGTCTTTTGGATGTGCTGGGAAGAAGCAGCGCAGGAGCAAACATGGCAAGCTCCGGAAAGTCTGCGGCACGGTTTGGGAGTGCACAGGCTCGGCCCGGCAGCGGTCTTTTAGCCGGAGAATCTTCTTTGGGCGCAGGCCGTTTTGGGCCGTCCGGCGGCGCACAGGCGCGGGTCGCGGGAAACGGCGTACAGATGGGCGGCATTTATCAGAGAGCGTCGTCCGGCGGCGTGCAGATGGATGCGGCCTATCAGAGCTCGGTCAGGAGTGTCCAGAAAAGCTTGGGAGAACCCGGAGCTGCGGCTCTTAAAAGACTTGCGGCGTCGGCCGGGGATGGCGTGTCCGGAAGTGACTTGAAAAAGGCGCAGATTTTGGTGCGGGACTTAAAACAGAATGTGTTTGAGATCAGTGGAGCAAAGCTTGCCTATGTAAATGAGGAATATCTGGGCTTTCATGCGGGAGTGCAGTCGTTAAAGGGGCAGACGCTGATGGATCGGATGGGGAAGGCTATGGCTTCCGTGATGCGGTATGCGATGGATGGCTTCATTCAGAACTCTATGGTTAAAAACAGCCAGAGTGTGCGGCAGGCCGCCGTGATGCAGAACCGCCAGGCGAACGTCTCCTTTCAGGCAGAAGATGTACAGCGGACTTATCATTTCCTTTTAAAGGCATACGAGGAGACCGGAAATGCCCAGAGTGCGGTCATCAAGGGATTTCAAAAGGCGATGGAGCTGTTTCAGGCGAAGCAGGCGAATCCCGCATTTCATGGGGCGACCCGTTACGGAGTCGAGAGGGGCTTTTTTCCGCAGACAGCAGCAGGTACAGATGCTGCATGGGCCGGCTGGCAGGGAATCTGTAAAAACTGGAACCAGTTTCTGCAGGATGCAGGTCTGTGGAATACAAGAAACCTGCGTTTTGACCGGATCATGGATCGCAACCGCTATCTGGCAGAAATCATGTTCGGCAGGGGCGATCTGGATAAGAAGGGGATCGGACGAGGCATTCCTTATAAACTGATGTGGGGCATGCTGGGTGTCGGCGTCGCGGCCGGCATGGGTGCGCTGCTTTTCTCACTGCCGGGATAAGGCAGCCGATGGACGGAGGAATGGACAGATGAACAGAAGGAGACATAAAAGGCAGGGTTTGATGTTGTTTGCCGCGGTGCTGTTTGCGGGAAGTTTGGGCCGATCAGGCTTTTGTGCGCAGGCGGCGCAGTGGGGAAAGGATGAAAAGGGGAAAAACTGGCGATACTATTATTCCCCGGATGATTATGCAAAGGATGACTGGATCCTGTATGAGGGGAAGGAATACTATGTGGATTCCAGAGGCAATATGAAGACTAAAAGCTGGGTGAAAAATCCGGATGGCGGCCGCTGTTACGTGGGAGAAGACGGAGCCAAGGTCTATAATACGTTTACCCCGGACGGCAAGTATGTGGGGCCCGGCGGGACGGTGCTGACACAGTATGACAATTACCGCAAGGCCGTCAAGAAGCAGCTCCAGTCTGCGCTTAAGGGTAAGAATTATAAGGAGCTGGCAGCGGGGTTTACGTCGGAGTTTTTGCTTGCGGATCTGAACGGGGACCGCTATAAGGACGTGGCAGTTTTTTGCCGTGAGACGATAGCAGAGGGAAGCTCTGACCAGGAGATCGCCGCGGCAAAGGCCGCAAAGAGGCAGCTTCTTTTGATTGCAGTCTGGGATCCGGAAGGAAAGACGTTTGTCGTGGCGGCGGAAGGAGACGTCAATGCGCCGGGGGATTTTCGGCTAAGCCGTAATGTAAGAGACGGTTCTGCGTGGCTCCGGATTAAAGAGGATGACGGCTGCGTCAACTATTTCAGGCTGGAGGACAACAGCGGGCGGTTTGAGTCACAGTATACCTTTACCACGAAAAAAAATGATTGGGGCGACACGAGATACTATGCAGACGAGGAAAAGGTCAAGAAGGATGAGTGGAATGAATACCTGAAGGAGGCAGAGGAGGACGCCGGGGAGGAATTTGACGGCTATCTGCTGCTCACGGAGGAAAACATTGCCGCCGCGGTGGATCAGCCGCCTTTAAACGGAGATCTGGATCTGTGGGAGGAGGAGTAAAAGGCTCCTCCTTCTTTGCCGCTGTTTTGCCTTATAATTTTAAATAAATGTAAGACAAAAGTGAAGAATTATCTGGAAAATTGTGTTATAATAAACAAAGAAAAGAATGGAGAACTAAAATAAAGGAGGACTGAAGATATGTGCAGAAGACGAAAAAGGGGACTTTTGGCGGCGCTTATGCTGACCCTTATGGTGCTTTTGCAGACACCGTTTCAGGCGTTGGCGGCCACCAAGCCGATCAATAATGTAAGCATCCGAATAAACGCTAACATCGAAGTGAACAGTCGTCTGCCGGATATCGAGATCGGAAGCGGGAGTGCATCTTCGGGAAAGGTGAAGGTCAGTGCAAGCGGCAAATATACGGTTGCAGATGCCGAGTGGCTGGACAAAAGCAGCAAAGAGGTGAAAGCGGGCGATGAGCCGCGCATGCGCGTAACCTTAGAGCCGACGGATGTGAGTGAAAACTATTTCCTGGCGAACTATAAAGCCTCGAATGTGAAGGTGAGCGGCGGTACGTTTGTGTCGGCTAAGCGAAGCGGGGATGATCTGGTTGTGACGCTACGCATAAAGCCCGTATCGGGAAATTATGATCCGCCGGTGGATGCATTCTGGGAGGACAAAAACCTGGGCGAGGCCCGGTGGGAGAAGCCGGAAAACACATCAGGATTTTATGAGATCAGGCTTACCCGAGACGGGAAGTCTGTATATAAGGTGGATAAGACTTCTGCCATAAAGTACAATTTTTATCCGTATATGACCGAGGCGGGCCGTTACAGCTTTGAGGTGCGGACGATTCCGGGGACGACGGAGCAGGGAAAGTACGGGAAACGGAGTGAATGGGTTGAGTCGAGTGAGCTTCTGATCACGGACCGATACGTTTCGGACGGCAAGGGACAGCAGAAAAATACAACCAAAAAGGGGAGTCAGGAGACGGTCGGCTGGAGTCAGGAGAACGGCGTATGGCAGTATCGTTTTCCAAACGGCCAGATCAGCCGGAATAAATGGGAGAATATTGAAGGCCTCTGGTACTACTTTAACGAGGAGGGCGCCATGCTCACCGGCTGGCAGAATATCGGAGGCGAGGACTATTTCCTGTACGACAGCGGCCAGATGGCATCGGGCTGGTTAAAAATCGGAAAAACCTGGTATTATTTCCGTCCGGAGGAAAAGGATGGGAAACCGGCCGGAAGCGTGGTAAAGAACGGCTGGCATGTGATCGAGACGTATTATTATTATTTTAATGCGGATGGCTCTCTTTATACGGGCTGGCTCAGACAGGGCGATAACTGGTATTATCTGAATGAGATCGACAACAGCCTAGTCGGCGTTATGTTTACCGGCTGGATCGACAGAAACGAAAAGAGATATTTTGCGGACTCCAACGGCGCCTTAGTTTACGGCTGGTATGAGATCGACGGGGTCTGGTACTACTTCTATCCGGGTACGGGAGAGATGGCAAGAGATACGGCAATCAACGGCGTATACGTGAATGCGGATGGGATTATGGTATAATCCCGATCGGGATTATACCTGCACATACCGGTTTGTGTGTATACCGCAGGAATCCGGGCGAATCCCCCGCAGGGAAAGCGTGTTTGGAGAACATGATACAAATTTCGGGAAAGGATGGGAGAAAAGAATGAAACGTATAAGGACATGGTGCAGAACGAGACTGCTTGCGGGTCTTGCGGCGTTTGGGCTCATAGTGACAGCACTCGGCGCGGCATCAGGACAGACTGCATATGCGGCGACCAAAAAGCCTGTGAAGGACTCCAGCGTGATCGAGAAGCTGACGGTCACGTTCAAATCAAGCTACGGTGAGCCGGATGAGATCCTGGAGCCGGAGATCACGGTCAACGGCGAAAACTGTTCGCTGTATGACATTCAGTATCGGACGGACTATGATAAATGGAAAGCGGGAAGAAAGGTACGCGTGGAGGTCACTATCAAGGCAGAAAATGATAAGGTATTCCCGGTATCGCTGACAAGCTCGGCCTGTAAGGTTACGGGCGCAGATTTTGTATCGGCGCGTGCACTGGATAATACGACGTTGCAGGTGCGGGCAGATTATAAGCCGGTTATGATGCTCGGAAGCACAGAGAGCGCCGGCTGGAGTAGCAGCTCGAGCAAGAAGGCTATCTGGAAGGCCGTACCGAGTGCTCCGGGCTATTCTTTGGTCCTTTACGGTGACAGTAAGGTCGTTCGCCGTATGACCACGGAGAAGAACAGCGTGGACTTAAGCCAGTATATGAAGGATGACGACAAGAGCTATTACTATGAAGTAAAGGCGATCCCGATGACTGCCGATGAAAAAAAGTATTTAAAGGAAGGCATCGTTATCCCCTCCGAGGATCAGGAGGTTGACTGGGAAGAAGTCGAGAAGACACAGAAAAACAGCGAGAAGACCGATAAAACCGGAGCCGGGGACGGCGGTTCTCTGAAGGGCAATAATTATATCATGCCGGATGGGAGCAAGGCAGTCAACACCTGGAAGAAGATCGGCGGTCAGTGGTATTATTTTGACGGAAGCGGAAACCGGGTGACGGGCTGGCTGATGCTTGGGGACTATTGGTATTATCTGGACAAGGACGGCATCATGAAGACGGGTTGGATCCAGGAGGGCGACCGCTGGTATTATCTGAACGAAGGCGGAGATATGAAGACGGGCTGGCTGACGCTCGGCGCATATACGTATTATTTACAGCCGTACTCTGACGGCTACCGCGGCAGCATGTTTACCGGCTGGCGCACCATTGACGGCAAGTCTTACTACTTCCATACAGGCGGAGGAAATCGCCCGGGCGGTACACTCTATACAAACACAACGACCCCGGACGGCTACTGGGTGGATGGAAACGGTGTGTGGATCCCGTAGATTAAGAAAACATGTAAAACATGTGCGGCAGATGCATGTAAAAACATCTGCCGCATTTTTATGCATACGCCGATGCAGAGGATATATAGTGAATCGCGGGGGCGTGTCACTGAACCAACAGGAAAGGCAAAATGCCTTATATCAGGGGGAGACAGCCAGGATTAAAAAAGGCAGCAGGAAGACATTCTTGGTCTTTAGGTACGCATACATGCAAACCGTATGTTCAGATGATTGTTTGTTCAATTCGGCGGAACTCAACCGGTTTTATTAAAAAGACTGAAAAAACATCTGCCGCAGTCATTGAGAAGGCGGTCGAAATAAAGAAGCAGATGCAATAAAGGGAAGCGGACTCAAAACGAATCCGCTTCTTTTTTGTCCGTATTAATTTGTCCGAAGTGGGTTTGCTTCAAGGTGCGCCCGGTAATGGTCAATAAAATCCGTGACCAGCGGATTGGGATTGTCCTTCCAATAGTAGGCGGCAAAGGAGCGCGCATTATAAGGCGGATCGGTCTTGCGGAGAACAATATTCTGGTAGCGGTCTGCCACCGGAAACATAAACGGCGGGGACAGGGCAAAACCCAGTCCTGCATTAGCCATGACCAGCTTGGAGTCAAAAGAGTTTACGAATAAAAAATCCTTTAAGGGGAAGGAGTCAATAAACACGCCCTTTACATGCTCCAGGTTTCCGCGCTGCATGGTGAGAAGCGTTTCCGTACGCAGAAGCTTCATCGGGACAACGTCATACCGGGCGAGCGGATGGTCGCGGTGAAGGACGAGGTACCAGGGATCGTGATAAATGGGCAGGATGCCAAGCTGCCGCGCATTTAGCTTTAATAAGTCCTCCTCATATTGGTCGGTGCTGATCATGACGTCGATCAGGCGTTCCTCGAAGTCTCTTGCCAGGGCAGGATAGGGTTCCTGCATGCAGCTCAGCTTTAAGCCCTCCGGGGCGGACGCTGCATATTCTTCCAGAAAATTGTTTAAAAGGACATGATCATAGACGCCGACGCCAAGCTTTAACTCGGTTCGGAAGTTGGACTGTGCTTCTTTCACTTGCTTGACGGCCGTGTCATACAGCTTTAAGAGCTCCTGTGCCTTCAGATAGAATTCGTTTCCGGCAACGGTCAGCTCCACCTGCCTGGTGTCACGGTATAAAAGCACGACATCCAGCTCCTTTTCCAAGGAGCTGATCTTTCGGCTCATCGCGGTCTGAGTGATGTGTTCCTTTGCGGCGGCGCGGGTAAAATTCAGGCATTCGGCCAAACTGATGAAGCAGCGGATGGTATCGATATTCATGCGGGTCTCCCTCCATTTATGAAAAAATGGCATGAACTAAGTCGTTTTTTTCGTTTCACAGGAATAGCAGATAAAAGTATAATATAAGGAGACCAGCCTAAAACTATACATAGACGATTATAACAAAAGAATTTAGAAAACACAAGGGCTGTCCAGAAGGGAGAGGGATTTTTTGGAGTTTACAGAGGAGATCAGGGCGAGATTTTTGAAGGTGTCGCCGGCTGCCATCGGCCATCACATTTCCGGCGGGTTTATGAGAGCAGACATCAAACCTGTTGTGGATGAGATGAAGGTCTGCGGCCCGGCATACACGGTACATATCCCGGAGCGGGACAGCTCGGCGCTTTACTATGCCCTGCAGAAGGCCCCGAAGGGCTCGGTGATTGTAATCGACAAGGGTGCAGATAAGACCTTTGCCTGCGTAGGGGAGTTTTTAGCAGAGATGGCGAAGGGCTGCGGCATGGCGGGCATCGTAATCGACGGCCCGGCGACCGATAAGCTGGCACTAAAAAAGAGCAGCTTCCCCGTATTTTGTACCGGCTATTCCCCGGTGACGAGCAATGTGACCGGGACAAGCGGTGAGGTTGGGGTTGACATTGAATGCGGTGGAGCCGTGGTGAAAACGGGAGATATTATCCTGGGCGATGCGGACGGTGTGATCGTAGTACCGGATAATTTTATGCCTTACCTCGAGGACGCGGAGGTGAAGGAGGCCGGTGAGGTCGAAAAGAGAAAGCAGCTGAAAGAGGGCTTGGTTTACAATAAGAGAGAGGATTTTGATGTGGAGAAATTCTTCGAATTTGGTGTGAATAAGGCTATCAATGAAATAAAAAAGAACAAATGCAGCTATTAGGAGGAATTGGACATGGAGTTTACAAATGAATTGAGAGAGAGACTTCTTAAGATTGCTCCGGCGCAATTTGGACATCATATTGAACATGGGTTCATGCATCCGCGGATCAAGCCGGTAGAGCCCTTCATGAAGCTTGCGGGCCCGGCTGTGACGGTGCGGGCTACGGAGCGGGACGGCTCAGCCCTTTATTATGCGATTATGAAGGCTCCGAAGGGTTCGGTCATTGTCGTGGACCGCGGCGAGGAAGATATGTTTGCGATCGCCGGAGACCAGCTTGTACTGATGATGAAGCACAGAGAACTGGGCGGCCTTGTGATCGACGGCCCGGCAACGGACCGGATCGGTCTTGGAAAGCTCGGCTTTCCGGTATTCTGTACCGGTTTTTCTCCGGTCACGACGCTGTGCAAAGGAACCAATGGAGTCGTGCAGGTTCCGGTTCAATGCGGCGGGGCTGTGGTGCATCCGGGAGACATCATTCTCGGTGATGCGGATGGCGTGATCGCGCTTTCGCCAAAGACGCTAACAGAGGAGCTTGTACAGACGGCTGAGAATATGACAAAGAGCGAACTTATTCGTGCCGAAAAGGTGGAAAAAGAAGGCTACCGGTTCCTGCAGCGGGATGACATGGATGTTATTAAGTTTTTTGAGTACGATAAAGAGGCGTTGATTAACGACATAAAAAAAGAGTGCCGTTATGATAAATAAGTACAAAAAAGGAGGAAACGTTATGTATTTGAGAAAGAAATCAACCAGAGCCGTATGCGCTGCACTGGCTGCGGCGATGCTTCTTATGACTGGCTGCGGTAAATCAGGCGCTCCGGCGGAGACGGGAAGTGAGGCGGCCGGAAGTGAAGCTGCCGGGAGTGAGGCGGCCGGCGGATCAGGTGACAGCAGTGCTCCGAAGAAGGACTCCGTCACCATAAGAGCCCTGTCCGACCAGACCACTTTTGATCCCCGCAAGACGTCTGACCAGACGCAGTGGGAGGCTCTTTACGGCCTGTATGACACGCTGTTCCGCGAGGAAAACGGCGAGTATGTGCCGAGCATCATCGAGGATGACTATTCTTTCAATGAGGACGGGACTGAGCTCACCATGACCTTAAAGGAGGGCATTAAGTTCCATAACGGCGATATAATGACAGTAGATGATGTGGTGTTCTCTCTGAATACTTCGATTGCTTCGTCCTTTACGTCTAAGTTTACGAGTGCAATGGACCATGCAGAGAAGATTGACGACAAGAGCTTTAAGCTTGTGTTAAAGTATCCGTATTCTCCGATTATCGGATGCCTTGTTTCGGTGGTAACAGGAATCGTTCCGCAGTCTGTCTATGAGGCAGAT
>JAAWAR010000139.1 GCA_022792295.1 Lachnospiraceae bacterium | reverse complement strand
TTCTCTTGACTTTTCTCCCTTTCTGTCATACAATCTTTAATAAAGAAGCGAGTTTTTACCGTACAGCTTTAACCGGGGTACTCGTTTTTTTTGTACATCTTTATATCTCTGAATCCTAATTGATTGCCTCATGCGGTATCGTTTTATTCACCGCCCTGCCTTCCCGTCCGATCCTTATAATTGTATGTATAGCTTTCTGTTTTCAGAGCGGCTTATCATCTGCTCTGCGTGAAATATGGGATGCCACAAGGCGGCCTTTAATAACGCTTAGACCGTTATTTTACATGTATTGCCAGATTTTTATTATAGCATAAACCATTTCAAAAGCAAACAGAAAATTCTCGTCAAATCATTACGCTTGCGTAAGGCTCTTTACAAATTCCTTACACTAGAGGCAACATTCGCCCCACTTAAAAAGCCGGTCAAACGACCGGCCATAGGCTTAACCTCGATCCAACTGCCTTGTTTAAAAAGGGGAAAAATCCACAGCAGAAAATACAAATTGCGCTTGCTGCTTTTATAAAAAAAGATACGATAACAATGCTACGGCTGAGACATACAAACCCTCAATGGCACACTCTATAACTTCAGGGCCCGTATATCCCGCAGCGTCTCTCCGTACGGCCGTTCCTTCCCAAATAAAAGCGTCGTCCCCAACACAAACCCCTTCACACCCTTCGGCGCATATTCCAAAATCTTATCCGCACTGCACGCACCGTCCCAATACAGTTCAACCCCCATATCTTCCTTTATCGAAAGCAGCTTAAGGATCTTTTTTCCCACGTACGGCAGATACATCTGCCCCGCATTTCCCGGGTTTACCGACATCACAAGCACCTTCTTTACAATCCGCAGCATCTCCATCACCGTCTCCACCGACGTCCCCGGATTGATGGCGATTCCGGGTATCATACCGGCGTTGATGATTTTTTGCAGCGTGGTTGAGGGATGGTATTCTGCTTCCGGATGGATATACACCGTATCCCCTTTCCGCAAACAGCTCAAAAACAGGCCGATGTTGTTGTTTGGATGCTCGATCATTAAGTGTACATCCAATGGTTTCCTCGTCGTTCGGGCGATATAGTGCATGTCGTTTAATGACATCGCAAAATTAGGCACGTACCTCCCGTCCATAATGTCGATGTGGAACGAGTCGATTCCTCCCCCCTCTAACTCCCTTATCTCCCGCTCCAGATGCCCGTAGTCGGCACACATCATCGAGGCTGTCAATTCAAAATTCATACGGTTTTCTCCATTCATACGGTTTTCTCCACTCATACTCGCCAAAGCCTGCTTTTTTTAGAAAACGATCCCTTCTCCTTTTACAGCAGATCCGTAAGCGCCGTCGTCCGGTTAAAAAACGGGTCCTCCACTCTTAAGCGCATAAACCGTTCATCCATAACCCGTATTCGGTGCAGCAGCGACAGCACTCTCTCATCCAAACGCTTATCGGTCCCGATCCGTTCCTCCGGGCAGATTCTTAGATACGTCCGGAAATAATCCACTATCCCCGCCTGCACGTCTTCTATGCAGGCCAGCTCCTCCTTCGTGCGCGTCTCCTCTGCATACACCGGCTCCCCCGTACCCTTAAATCCCCATACGGACGGCTCCGGCGCAGTCAGCACCGCCTCCAGGATATAATAATCCGCAAAGACCACGCTCTCCTCCCTCTCCTCCGGCCTGTAAAACGGCTCAATATCCAGCCCATATCCCCGCATCGCCTCCTCCTCCAGCCACAGAAAGTAAAATCCCTTCAGATGGTTTTGAAACAGCCGCCCCAGATACATCTGGCTCGTCCCCTTTGCCACAAAATCAAAAAATGCTACCGGTCCCTCACAAAGCGGCAGGCTCTTTATATACGCCTGGTAGGACGCTCTTTCCCTCCGCGCCCTCTCCCATATCGTTTCCGCATACTGCATAAGGCCTCCCCTCCCCCTCCTTGGCGTCTCCTCTGCCGGTCCGCTCTCCTCTATGGCAATCCCGAACCGTTCCCATAGCTCCTCCTTAAGCGTCCCGCCAAACTGCATCGCCTCCACGTAGCGAAGGTCCCCCTCATTCTCCACACCCGCACAGACCGCCGCCCTCCTCGAGGTATAAAAATATACGGAGGCCCGCCCCTTGGCAATCTCCCGGTACAATCTTTGCAGCAGATACCCATCTCTTGCGCAGAAGAATACGTTCTGGATAGCCTCCTTTTCAATCCGGCCATGCAGCCAAAGGACAAAGTCCGCAAGAAGCGGCGCAAAAAAGCAGTACCCAATATCATACGCTTTGTTCACACAGATCCCCTCCTGCCCTTCCTTCTCAAACTGAAACGGACTGTTGAACAATCTTGATACGAACATTCCCATGCGGATTCTCCCTGACAGGGACCCCATAAAGTCCCACAGCCCCAGATAGCCGCTCCGCTCCAAAAGCTCCGCTCCACTGTACAGCTGCACCGCCTCGAGCCCGTTTCTCTCTGCACTTTCTATATCTGCATACAAATCGTCCCCGATATGGAGAATGCTTTCCGTCCCCGCCCTCTCCTTTAAAACGCCAAAAAGCCCCTGCGCCTTTCCCGTTTTATATTCACACGAAACCAGCAGCTCGGTATACACGCCTATCCCGCTCCGCTCCAAAAGCCCCGTAAGCTGCCGCTTCGTATAGTACGAATCCGTGACAATGTACACCTCCTTCCCCTGTGCCCGGAGAGCCAAAAGCACTTCACACACCTCCTCTCGGGGAACAAGAAGCCCACAGTCTGTCTGCCACTCAAGCAGGGCCGCATATGGCACGTCAAGCTCTGGCAGGCTAAATTCCTCCTTCATATAGGAATAGATCTCCTCTAAGGAAGGGGCATAACGCTTTGACAGCTCCTTTTCTGCTGCCAGACGTTTCTTCGAAAAATCTTCAATGACAATCCCCTGCCTCATAAGCCCCCATTCCACCAGTTCGAGCACATCCGACGAAAAAACGGTCCGGCGCATCAGGAGTGTATCGAATAAGTCGAAGCTCACCGCCTTTCTTCGCGAGGCTCGTACGAGAAGCTCCTCCTTTGTAATCCCCTTCACATGCCCAAAACCATAGACGGCCTTTTTTTCTGCACATAAATCATTCCCCCGTACGTCAAACAGGGCGATTCCCTTCGATTTGCATATACACCCAATCTGCCTTGCAATCGCCTTGCAGGAGCCCGGCCGGGCTGCGACGAGGATCAGCTCAACCTGCTCCCGGATAGCCTCCTTTAAAGAGAGGATCGGAAAGCCGTACAACTCTCCCGACTCCCGACAACTGTCTAAGAGGCCAATGACAGAAACTATACCTCCGATTTCCTTAAGAACTCCCTCTGCCTCCGACCCCAGGCCGTATACGGCGACTCTTTTATTTTTATATTTCTGGAACCTCTTTGCTAGTTCAGACACGTATCCT
>JAAWAR010000137.1 GCA_022792295.1 Lachnospiraceae bacterium | reverse complement strand
GGAGACGTAGCGAAGCGGCCGTAACGCGGCGCACTCGAAATGCGTTTACCGGCTAATACCCGGTACGAGGGTTCGAATCCCTCCGTCTCCGCTTAAAAACCCTCGCGTTTGCGAGGGTTTTTCCGATTCGTGCCGTATGTTATTAACTTAAAAAAGAAACGATAAAAGGGAGGAGCCGACAGGGACACAAAGAAAGAACCTGCCGGCGTTGTATGAAAAAGTGTATATTAAGGTTTGCTACCTTATTACATTAATCAGAATACCACAGAAATGTGACAAAAATTTGAGGGAGCTGTGAATAAATTGTGAAGAAAATCCATTGACCGAATAGAATGAATAGTGATATACTGATAACAATAAGGACATGGAGGGCTTCCCGCGTCAGAAGAATTTGCTTGCGGGGCAGAACATAAATAAAAAGGAGAGTCCTGCATCATGAAACAGTCAGGCGTGCCGCCTGTGTACCTGCAGGTTGCTTTTGATATTGCTGCAAAAATTGTTTCCGGGGAGCTTAAGGAGGGGGAACGGTTTAGCGGCCGCTCCCTGATGGGTTCGCGCTATGGCGTATCCTCTGAGACGATTCGCAGAGGGATGGCGCTTTTAAAGGATCTGGGAATTGTTTCGGTCCAGGCAAACAGCGGCTCGCAGGTGCTTTCAAAAAAACGGGCGAAGGAGTATGTGGATCAGTACCAGGCAGGGAGAGATCTTTGGAAGCTGAAGACAAGACTGCGGGAGCTGACCGCGCAGAGAGATGCGCTGAACGAGGAGATCAATCGGGTTTTTAACCAAATCAGTGACCTGCAGATGCGCTTCCACACCAGCGACCGGATTCGGACGTACAAATTTGAACTTAGCGAGAGCAGCGCTGTGATCGGGAAAAGCATCGGAGAACTATGCTTCCGTCAGGAGACAGGCGGGACGATCGTCGCAATCCAGCGCGAGGGGGAGATCTTATTTTCCCCGGGTCCGCAGACGATTTTCGCAGTCGGAGATATTCTGACGATTGCCTGTGAATTTTCTGGGATTGAACGCATTTCTGCCATTTTAAATTGAAGCTTTATAAACACAAAAGATGACCCGGCTCAAAAAAAAGAGCTTTGGGTCATCTTTATGTTTAAAGGATTCCTTTTCCCGCTGCCATGAAGCAGGCCGATGATGATAGATCTGTGGCAGGAGCAGACGGGATATTATCTTCAAAAAATACGGGTTGGTATGCAGATCTTTTCAAAATCAAAACCAGTACCCTAAGCGGACAGGAAGACACACGTCTCAAGTACCGCCTTTTGGCGGCCGGCGGCGTTAGCGTCAATCGGTGTACCGGCACCACGCCGAGCGACAGCAGCGCGGCAGAATCACTTATCTGTGGTGTAGAACCGTGTGTCCCTTGTCCGCGGAGGGTACTGTCTGCTTATGCGGACTGACAATCCGGTATTCACGGACCGTGGCGGGACGGTATTTAAACAGCTTGACGTCGTGACCGTACTGCGGGGTAGAGGAAGATGGGGTCCCGATGATCGAGCCAGGTGTGCCGATACAGCCGCGTTCGGCCTGCCTGCTTCCATCATGGATGACAAAAATATCCGGTTTCATATAGATCCTGCCATATATGTTCTGGATGCCAAGGTAATCCTTTTTCGTATAGATGTGTTTTTTCTTCTGCGATTTGGGCATAGCCGGCTTCCTTTCTTTTCGGGCTTTGAATCCGCTGGATTGCCTGATGGAGGGAAAGGCAAGTTCATAAAAATTTTATTTGACGAGTGACAACCTATATGATACAATAAGGTTGTCAATTTGTGAAAGGAGGCTGAGGAGAGGATGAGGAAAAAAACAGTTTTTTGCCTTACGATAGCGGCAATGCTCGCCCTGACTGGCTGCGGGAAGGGAACGGGCGGCGGTACGGAACAAGGAGAGACGGCTGAGAAGACGCATATCACGTTTGCATATGTAGGCTGGGATTCGGCGAAGCTAAACAATGCGCTGGCCGGACTGGTGGCAGAGAAAGTTTTTGGCTATACCTGGGAGGAGGTTCCCGGTTCGACTCCCATTATGCATGAGGCCCTGATGAAGGGCGAAGTCGATGTGAACGTAGAGGAATGGACCGATAATATGCCGACCTATAAAGAAGACTTAGAGGCAGGAAAATTTAAGGAGCTTGGTGTGAATTTCAATGACAATTATCAGGGCTTTTACATTCCGCGTTATCTGGCAGATGAGAATCCGGGTTTAAAGACCGTAAAGGATCTGGCCGATTATGCCGAGCTGTTTCCGGATCCGGAAGATCCCGCAAAAGCGATTATCTACGGTGGGATCCCCGGCTGGGAGATCACCGAGATCATGGAAAAGAAGATAAAAGCGTATGGTCTGGATACATATTATAATTACGTCGTACCGGGAAGCGACGCTGCGATGAGTGCGGCGCTGACCTCTGCGTGGGATAAAAAGAAACCGATCGTATCCTACTACTGGGAGCCGACGTGGCTTTTGGGAAAATATGATTTTGTGCTTTTAGAGGATGATCCCTATGACGAGGAGCGGTTCAGGGATGGATTCGGGGCCTGCCCCGCGGTGACGGTGACCGTTGGAGCGAGCAACGGCTTTGCGGCCTCCAATCCGAAATACTGTGAATTCCTCTCCCGGTTTAGTATGCCGTCTGCGACGATCAGCGAGGCGCTTGCCTACATGCAGGAGAGTGGGGCGGACCATGAGCAGACTGCACTGTGGCTGCTGACCGAATCGCATCCGGAGTTTATTGACGAGTGGCTTGACGAGGAGCAGGCAAAGCTTTTGAAGGAGGCAATAAAATAGATGGATTGGCTCTTTTCGTTTCCGAACGTTTTAAAAATAGACACAAATGCCATTGACAGCGCCGTGCGGGCCTTTGCAGTCTCTGCGGAGAGCGCTCTGGACGCGGTCAGCAACGGCCTGGGGGGCCTGGTCAGCAGCATTGGCTGGCTCCTTCGCCATATTCCTTGGTTTGTGCTGGTGTTTTTGGTGGTGTTTCTTGGCTGGCAGGCCAGAAAAAATATCCGCAGCGGGATTTTCTACGGTGTGCTGTTTGCCCTGATCGGTGCGGTCGGGCTGTGGGATATGATGCTGGTGACGCTCTCGATCGTACTGGCAAGCGTTTTGATCGCTCTGCTTATTGGCCTGCCGATCGGGATTTTGATTTCCGGATCGGACAGGGCCAGCCGGATCGTGCGGCCGATTCTCGATACGATGCAGACAATGCCTGTATTCGTATATCTGATTCCGGCCCTTCTGCTGTTCGGAATGGGAAACGCATCGGCTGTGATTGCGACCGTGATTTATGCGGTTGTCCCTGTCATTCGTCTGACGAGCCTTGGAATCCGTCAGGTGGACAAGGAGGTCGTAGAGGCGGCAAAGGCTTTCGGCTCAACCAGAGGGCAGCTTTTGTTTAAGGTACAGATTCCGCAGGCGTTGCCGACTATCATGACCGGCGTCAATCAGACGCTCATGATGGCGATGGCGATGGTCGTGACGTGTTCGATGATCGGCGCAAGAGGGCTTGGCATGGAGGTTTTGGAGGCGGTGAACCGGATCCAGATCGGGCGCGGCTTGGTGGCGGGCGCGAGCGTTGTCATTCTGGCGGTGATTTTGGACCGTATGACGCAGGGGTGGTTTTCCGGAAAAGACCCGGAAGGCTCTGGGAAAGAAGACGGCCGTGTGCGTTAGAAGGGAGGAAACTGCAATGGAAGACAGAAACGACGTGATCATACGCGCAGAACATGTATCCAAGCTCTATGGCCCTAACCGCGCGGAGGCGGCAAGGATGATGGAGGCGGGCGCGACAAAGGATGAGGTCTATCAAAAGCTGGGCTGTACCGTGGCGCTTTGGGATGTGAACCTGGAGATTCCCAGAGGAAAGATTTTTGTGATCATCGGGCTCTCTGGTTCCGGGAAATCCACGATGGTGCGCTGCTTCAACCGGCTCAACCGGCCGAGCTCAGGACGTGTGCTGTTTGAAGACACAGATCTGGCGGTGATGGACAAAAACGCGCTTTTGGAGTTTCGCCGGAACAAGATCTCCATGGTATTTCAGTCCTTTGGCCTTATGAGCCATCGGGATGTCCTGGGAAATGTGGCTTACGGGCTTGAGGTAAAGAATGAGAGAAGCATGCGGGCACATCTGGGCAGCATGTTCGGGAAAAAAGGACGGGCCGAGAGAGCGGAACGGGAGCAGACGGCGAAGGAGGTCCTTGCGATGGTAGGCCTTTCTGGCTGGGAACACCAGCCCTGCGCGCAGCTTTCGGGCGGGATGCGTCAGCGTGTCGGCATCGCCAGGGCGCTTGCAAACGATCCTGAGGTGCTTTTGATGGATGAGCCGTTTTCGGCGCTGGATCCGCTTGTGAGGAGGGATATGCAGTTTGAGCTTCTGCAGATTCAAAGAAAGCTCCAGAAAACCGTAATCTTTATCACACATGACATGGATGAAGCCTTTAAACTGGGGGATACGGTCGCGATCATGCGGGACGGAAAGGTGATCCAGGTCGATACGCCGGAAGAAATGAGCGCCAATCCGGCTGACGAATATGTGCGTGAATTCACAGGGAGCGCCGATAAATCGAAGGTCCTTACGGTCGGCAATATCATGATTACACCGTCCAGCCTTGTACGGATTACCGAGGGTCCCGCTTATGCGATCAAGGAGATGCGAAAAAACGCTCTGTCTACGGTCTACGTAGTGGACAATCAGCTCCGGCTCATGGGGATTCTGGCGATCCAGGATGCGCTCCGTGCCTGGAAGGAAGGACTTACAGTTGAGGCGGTCATGAAGACGGAGGTCCAGACTACGGCGCCGGAGGTCCTGGTGGCAGACATTATGCCTATAGCCGCTGAGGCGCTGTACCCGATCGCGGTGGTCGGAGACGACGGGCGGCTTCAGGGGATCGTGACGAAGGCAAGCGTGCTGTCGTCGCTAATTTGATTAGCAGAAAACACCTGCTTCAACTAAAACACCCGCTTTAGATCCGTATGATATCCAGATAGGAATAAAGCGTATATTTGGAAATATCCAGCAAGGCGCAGATCCGGTCCCCAGACTTTGTGACAAGGAAAGCTCCCCTGTTATCGAGATAGCGGATAAATTCAATTTTATCATCCTTGGTCATCTTCTCAAAGGGAAGATTTATGTGCTCCCTGGCTTCTTCAATGAGGTTTTCCAGCGCTCTGCTGACATCTGAGACGAACGGAAGCATGTTTTCAGGACAGAAACGATTCATATTGTGGAGGGAACGCTCCATTTCCAGCGTCTTGGTGATGTCCTGGTTGATGCAGACGGCCCCGACGGCCTTTCCGTGCTCGTCAAATAAGTAAGCGGCAGAGCAGCGGAAGACAGAGCCCTCGCTGCTTGTGTAAAGCTGATTGCAGAGCTCCTTTGGCGGCATGGCGGCATGGCTTATGTCTTCGGGAAGCCATCTGCCGGCAAAGCTGGCTCTGCCGTGAGAGAGGTGTCCGTTGCGGATATCGGCAATCATGGCCTTGGGAGCCGTGAGGAAATCATACAGGACAAGCTCCGTGTTTTTTCCCATTTGGTCTTCCAGCGTGTTAAATAAAACCGAAAAAAGCTCGAGCTCCTCACGTACTGTTTTCACTGCACTGTCCCCCCCTTAGAGCCGCGTCCCAGATATTTATACAGAGTGTATTTAGAAATATTCAGCATATTGCAGATTTTTGTGCTTGACTTCGTGATCGTGAAAACGCCGCGTTTGTCTAAATACTGTACAAAGCGTTTCATATCCTCCCGGGTCATTTCCTCGGCGGGCTTTCCGATATATTCGAAGGCCTCCTGGATAAAATCATTCATGGCGGCATAGATGTCCGTGACAAAAGCGGTGCTGTCACTGGATTCATGCAGGTTATAGTCATGAAGATACTGCTCGGCCGCCAGCGCGCGGCTTAGATCCTGATTGATGCAGATGCTCCCAATGACCTTCTGTTTCTCATCATGAATGTACTGACTCGTGCAGCGAAGAATATGTCCGTCTGCCGTGGAGGCGAACTCCGTGGAGGCATCCGGACTCTGGATAATTCCCCGGACGGCCGTCAGCCCGTCGTCCGTTCCGCTCCCGCCGACGGTGCGCCCGGTGATGTGCCCGTTGCGTATATCAATAATAGTATGTTCGTAATCGGAGTTTTCATTATTCAGGTCATGGAGCACAAGCTCCGTGTCCTTTCCCATGTGCGCTTCCAGCATATCAAAAATGGCGGTAAATAGTCGCCGTTCGTCTTGGATTTTTTTCAAAATATCACCTGAAATTGCATAAAATAGTTGCCGTATCCGACTTAAATCTTATCATAGACAAAAAGAATATTCAAGGTAAAATATGCGGGCCTGTTCTTTATGAACAGGCCCGCAGCAGCCGTCTGGGCTGGTAATGCCAATGACGGTCCTGCATTAAAGATCCGTGCGCTCCGATAAAACGATGTCAAGAATCTCCTTTTCGCTCAGTTTTGGTCTCTTGGTACAGAGAGAAACGCCGACTAAAAGGGCAAGCGTGAGCAGTGACACAGGGATAACGGGGCCGGTAAACACGTTTACGATCCAGGCATTGACAGACGGCACGGCAAGATAAATGATACCGAAGATTGTGCCGCCGATCATAGCGGCAACACCGGCGTCGGGGGTGACTTTTTTCCAAAAACGGCCGACAAGAGTTGTGACTACAAGCGCCGGCATCAGTGAGCCAAATACATTGGTGACAAAGCTCATAAAAGTGGTGGCAATGAGTGTGAGGAAGAAGGCGAGCACGAGGAAGGTGACGAGTGCGATCCGGGAGTTTTTCTTTACCCTATCCTCGGGAACCGGTTTGCCGGTAAATTCCGGGATGACATCCTTCATAAATATGGTAACGCCGGCCATCGCGTCGGAGTCGCCTGAGGACATGGTGGCGGAAAGCCCCGCTACCATCAAAAGCAGGCCGAATACAGGCCCAAGTACGGTGGTGCACAGATACGGGAAGGCGAAGTCCCGATTGCTCAAAAAATCCACGCCGTTGTTTGTGGCGATCACACGCGTACACATTCCCAGAGTGAGAGGGATGAAGGAGAAGATTGTCGTGATGATCGCGGTATGGATAAACGATTTGCGGGCTGTGTCCGCATCCTTGGCGGTGTAAATACGATGACGGAAGGTGGAGGCCCCCATCTCGGACAGGCAGGCGGTGATCAAAAGAGTAACAGCCGCAAGCACGGTCCCGCCATAGCCAAACCCGAATAATACAGTGGATTCCGGCTGCCCGGCGGCAATGAATGTATCGGTAATCTGTCCCCATCCGGTGACATGTGAGCCGATCCGGAGCGTGATGAGGACAAAGCCTACTAAAATGATGCTGAACTGGATTACATCGGTCCACACGACAGCCATATAGCCGCCGATGTAGACGTAAATTGTGAATGCGAGCAGGCAGATAAATTTGCATAGCGTCGGATCCATATTTGTAATGAACTGCAGATATTTGGCGCCGCCGGTCATGTGGCTGGCCATGAAACAGATTTCGGCTAAAAGCGTCAGGACTGCGGTGATTTTACGCACGCGTTTATCTCCTGCAAAATAAAACTGTGCCTCCTCCGCCGTGGTAATGAAATTGTATTTTCTCATTGGGGCGATCGCAAATGCAAGGATCAGCAGCGCGAACGTCGATCCAAAGGTATAGCCGGCGCCGGCGAGACCGATCGAATATCCTTCTCCGGTGGAGCCCATGGCGCTTCCGGTGCCAATGAGAGTAGCGCAGGAGGTGCATACGACCAGAAACATGGGCATTCTGCGTCCTCCTGTCAGGAAATCCGAACCGTTGTTCTGCTTTCTGGTAAAGAACCAGCCGACGAAGATCATCAAAGCGATGTATAGAATGAAAACCGCGATGAAAAAAGTAGATTGTGAAGAATTTAGCATAACTCTCCCTCCTTAAAATTTTTTATATGAACCGGAGTGGCCCGGCCGTATACAATCCATCATCCCAGTTCGGGATAGCCCTCCTGAAGAAATCGCAGGATGGCATCGGCGTCCATGCCGTCTACACCCAGAACATCCGCAGTGCGGCCTTCGGTCCAGTAATCCTGTCCCATAAGAGCCGAACAGACGGTGATCATTGCATCCGTGACGGGTGTGGGAACCCCTGTAACCCGTCCTAGGACAGAAACTACAAGGGCGGAGTAGGGAATGTCCTCCGTCATATAGCGGTGATGGAGCGTTGTTGGCCCCGGTGCGGTCATGAAGTCCTGGCTGGTGCGGAAAGTGAGGTAGGTATTTTCGAGAAGCTTTGGACAATATCCGGATGCCACACAGGATTCGGCGATAGGAAGGATTTTATATCCTAATACCTTTCCGACCGCGATGCGTTCCGTATCCACAGCGTCCATAACTCTGGCGACGGAAGGCGTGATGCCGTCGCGGTAGTGATGATTGTCCGGATTCCCTTCTGTGCCTGCCGCGTTTAGCATGACGACCGGTCCGTGACAGACAATATTGCCGTTTGCAAGGGCGGATTCGAGTACGTCACGCAGCGGCCGCACGTCTCCGAAGACCTCTTGGATCTCCGGCAGCAGCTTTTCCGTATCCTTGGCGGGAAAGGCAGAGAATTCATTATAGGGAACAACGGTGTTGATCCGCACACTGGTTGGGCCCGTCTTAAAGCAGCCAAGAGGAAGCTCGGAAAACTCTCCTACGCAGACACCCTGAAGTTTGCCGGAATCATGGAAAATTTTGGCGATCTCGAGCGCGCCGCCGGTGCTTCCGCAGCATACATAAACTTTCATGCCCGGCTTAAGATGCGCAGCAAGCTTACGGGCTGTGACACCAAAAGCAAAGGAGGGCATAATAAGCAGGATCATGGCAGCTTTGGAAACGGCTTGCGCCATGTCGGTAGTGACTTGGCGGAGCCTGATCTTTCCGATGTGCCCTTCTCCGGTCAGCTCGATGCAGCTTTCGTGTTCCTGGATAGCGCGAATATTGTCTGTGAAATCCCCATCATCCCAGAGTGAGACGTCAAAGCCTTTGTGGGCGAGGAATCCTGAAACTGCCATGGCGCCGCTCCCGGTCCCTAAAATACATATTTTTTTTGTAGACATAAATACCTCCAAAAAATAATTTAGATTTTTTAAAATGATCTGTCTACACCTTATCACATACTTGAATAAAATGGAAGAAAAAAACACGATAAAAATACAATTTTAACATTATAACAAAAAATGCAATCAATAATTTAGTAAAAATACACAAAAAATATTTTTAGCGATTATGTTGACAATTTAAAAAAAAAGAATTAGAATACGCATAACAGGACAGACAGATCAGGAAGCGGGATTGAAAAGGAGGAAACGATGAATCGCAGTGAATATCTGATTTTAGGGGGCGGCACGATCGGCTGCTCTCTTGCGTATCAGCTAAGTGCACGCAAAAAAAGAGTCACGGTTTTGGAGCGAAATGACACGGCAGCCGGGGCGGCCGGGGCATCGGGCAGCCTGGTGGGAATCTGGGGCTACGAGGAAGGGCCTGAATTCGATTTCGTAAAAGCCAGTGTCGGTATGGTTCCGGAGCTTGTAAAGGAACTAGACGTTCCGGTGGGCTTTCGGCAGAAACCGTATCTTCAGTGCATTTCCAACGAATCGGAGATGCACATCGCAGAGACGCTGCTTAAAAAATATGTGTTTGACGACGTGCAGGCGGAGATTGTAGACATTAAGGAAGCGCTAAAATATGAACCCGCGATTAATCCGCATATGAAGGGAGCGATTCTGGTCAGGGATATGAACTACCTGGACCCGATTGAACTGGCCTTTGGTTTCCGAAAGAAAGCCCTTGAATTGGGGGCAGAGTTTGTGAATGAGGCGGAGGTAACGGGGCTCATTTTTGAAGGGGAGCGCTGCGTCGGAGCGAAGACTCCAAAGGGAGATTTCTATGCGGATGCAGTTATTCTTAGCGCAGGAGCCTGGTCGCCGCAGATCGCGGCGATGGCAGGGATTACGCTCCCGGTGAAGCCATTCCGCAGCGAGATGATGATCACGGAACCGACGGGGCCTTTGGTAAACGGCGAGATCGGAAGCTGCACACTGGAAGCTGTATGGTATTATCCCGAACTCATCAAAGACGAGCGGATCCTGAAATATAAGATGAGCTTTGCGCTTGAACAGACAGATACGGGAACCTGTATAATTCACGGGACCAGGGAAGATGCAGGCTACGACGTGGTCGCCTCGCCCTCCGTATTGGAGCTTTTGCTTAAGACAGGCTACGAGATTGTGCCTGCCCTGCGGGAGCTGAAAATCATACGGACGTTCTGCGGGCTGCGCCCGGTGAGCTCGGATAATCTGCCGTACATAGGGCCGGTTTTGCAGGTGCCCGGCTTTTTCCTCTGCACGGGTCACGGAGCTTCCGGCATTACCATGAGCGCCGGGACGGGCAGGGCCATGTCGGAGCTTTTGATCGACGGAAAATCCAGGATCGCGGATTTAACCGCGTTTTCTCCGGCGCGTATTTTCAAATAAAGACAGGGTGATCACAGATGCTATACGGTGTAGCGGCAATCGTTTGCGCATCGGCTTTATTCAGCGTGATGCCCACGGTTCAGAAATATGCGCTTTTAAGCGGGCTGCCGGCGGGAAGTATGGTCTTCTGCCAGGAGCTGTGTATGTTTTTGTGGGCCTCCCTAAGAGCCTGGCGCGAGCTGAAAGATTCCGGGATCGGGTATAGGGCAGCGGCAAAGCTGACCGGCTTTGGGGCGGTCGGGATCGGCCTTACGAACGTTTTTTACGGGCATGCTCTGGAGCTGCTTCCGATCGGGACTGTGGTGCTTTTGCACTTTCTCTATCCGGTCATGGTGCTGCTCATCATGGCAGCGCTGTTTAAAAAGAAAGTGACGGCGGCCGGGTATGCGGCGGCAGCCATAAGCGTTGCGGGTCTGGTGCTGGTTTCGGGCACCTCGAGCCCCGGTAATCTTTTCGGTATGGGCCTGGCGCTGGCTTCGGGGCTTTGCTATGCGGCCTTTGTCGTATCGAACGACACGAGTAGCGGGACGGAATGCGGGCTGCCGGTGCGGCTTTTTTTCATGACGCTTGGTGCGCTTTTGGTATCGTTTGTGATCCTTCCTGCGTCGGGCGGCTTTGCGTTCCCGTCCGGGATACGGATAACGGCAGTTTTGCTGTTCGGCCTGGGCCTGGGAAGCTGTTTGGCATTTTATCTGATGTCAAAGGGAGTCGGCCTTATCGGGGCCGGCAGGGCCGCATTTTTCAATATGCTGGAGCCGGTCGGCGCTTTGTTTGTCGGCGCGGCCGTCTATCAGGAAACCCTTACGGGAAAGAAGCTTGCAGGCTGCGTGCTGGTCCTTGCGGGGGCCATGGTTCTTCTGTTGGACCGATCATCCGGTCAGGGCCGGGAGAATAAAAAATCAGTTTAGGAGAGGGGAAAACAAAATGTCTGAGAACGCCAGGATCCTGCATCACCCCATATTGGGGGATGTCACAAAGCAGAAGGAAATAACGATCTATTTCGACGGGAAGCCGGTGAAGGCTAAGGAGGGCGAGCCGATCGCGGCGGCACTCATGAGCGCCGGATACCGTGCATTCCGTACGACGGCAAAAAGGCATGAGCCGAGAGGGGTATTCTGTGCTATCGGCCGCTGCACCGACTGCATGATGATCGTAGACGGAAGGCCCAATACGAGAACCTGCATTACGCCTGTCCGGGATGGAATGCGTGTCGAGACTCAGCATGGCCTGGCCTAAGGAGGTAGAGGATGAGAGGAATTGAGACGGAAATCGCCATAATCGGCGCGGGCTCTGCGGGGCTTTGTGCGGCGGCAGAGGCGGCAAAGGCAGGAGCAAAAGTGCTTGTGATCGATGAAAACAGCAGGCCCGGCGGCCAGCTTTATAAGCAAATCCATAAGTTTTTCGGTTCAAGCGCACACCAGGCGGGCGTCCGGGGATATGAGATCGGCCGGCGGCTTTTGGAGCACGTGCAAAAAACCGGGGCCGAGGTTATGCTCGATTCTCTGGCCTACGGATTGTTTCCAAAGGAAGGGATCGGCCTGATCCATGAGGGCCGTCACTGTCTGGTCAAAGCAAAAAAGACGATCATTGCGGCCGGGGCGAAAGAAAATTATCTCGCATTTCCGGGAAGCACACTGCCGGGAGTCATGGGAGCAGGGGCGGCGCAGACAATGATCAACATAAACCGGGTCCTACCGGGGAAAAAGGTATTGATGCTGGGCTCGGGCAATGTGGGTTTAATTGTTTCCTACCAGCTTTTGCAGGCCGGCGCCGAGGTCACCGCACTCGTGGAGGCAGCCCCGAAGATCGGCGGCTACGGTGTCCATGCGGGAAAGCTTAGGAGAGCGGGCGTGCCGATCCTGGTCGGGCATACGATCCGGCAGATTCTCGGAGAGAATGAGGTCCGGGGCGTCGAGATCGTGGCTCTTGACGAAAAATGGCAGCCTATCTGGGGGACGGAACAGACTTTGGAATGTGACACGGTCTGCCTGGCGGCCGGATTAAATCCGATGACGGAGCTTGTCTGGATGGCGGGTTGTGCATTCGATTATATCCCGGCCTTCGGAGGCCATGTGCCGCTTCATGATGAAAATATGGAGACAACGGTTGCCGGCATCTATGTGGCCGGTGATGTGACAGGCGTGGAGGAGGCTTCCTCGGCGATGGAGGAGGGACGCCTTGCCGGAATCGCGGCGGCAGAGGCGCTCGGTTATCTGAGGAAAGAGGATGCAGAAAAGAAAAAGAGCGCGGTCCGTGAAAGCCTTTCTGTGCTCCGTTCCGGATACTTCGGCGAGAGGCGCAGAATATCGAAGGAGAAGCAGCTTGCGGATATGGCAGAATACAGGAAAAAACGGGAGGTGTGTGGCTGATGAAGGAAGGAATCATGTATACGGGTGTCCCGTCCGATAAGGAGCTTGCGGCCTGTCCGGGCCGTCCCTCCCGGGAGCGTATGGAAAAGGGACGTGTGGCTGTGATCGAGTGTGTGCAGGAGATCCCTTGCAACCCCTGTGAAGCGGCCTGCAGATTTCATGCAATCCATGTGGGGGAACAGATCACGGCGCTGCCGCGGCTTGACGAGGAGGCATGCACAGGCTGCGGCCTGTGTGTGGCAGCCTGTCCGGGCCTGGCGATCACGATCGTGGATATGGCCTACAGTGATACGGAGGCGGCCGTGGATTTCCCGTTTGAATATATTCCGCTTCCAAAGCCCGGGATGAAGGTGGAGGCGGTCAACCGCAGAGGCGAAGTCGTCTGCGCGGGCCGCATCGTTTCCATAAAAAAGCCTGCCGCCTATGCGAATACGGCTGTGGTGAGCGTAGCCGTCCCAAAGGAAGCGGCGGACGAGGTGAGGAGCATCAAACGCTTGGAAAGGGAGGCAAAGTGATGGAAAACCGAGACGAAAATGTGATCATCTGCAGATGCCAGGAGCTTACGAGGGCGGATATTATCCAGGCGATACGGGAGGGTGCAAGAACGGTAAACGGCGTGAAAAAGCGGACGAAGGCCTGTATGGGGCTATGCCAGGGAAAGACCTGCGAGAGGCTGATCGAGCAGATCGTGGCCCAGGAAACCGGCCGTGATCCGGCAGAACTTATTCCGCCGACCTTCCGCGCTCCGGTCCGCCCTGTTGACATACGCGTATTTTTGGATACGGAGGATGAAATTCCTTTCGGTTCGGAAAAAGGCGGTTTCTAAGAGAAAGGAAGAAGCGATGAAGATAACCGATCTGAAAGTGACACCGGTGGCGGTCCCCTTAAAGGAGATGGAGTCCGGCTCCAAGATGCGCATGGGCCCGCGTGTGATTCTCGAGGTTATGGTGGAGCTGTTCACGGATGAGGGGATCGTTGGCATCGGCGAGAGCCCCTGCTTTTTGGGCAATGACCTGTGCTCAAAGATTTTAGAGAGCACCAGACCGGCACTTATCGGAAAGGACCCGACGAACGTCGGCCGGGTCTTAAAGGAGCTGTATGTCCATTATAACCTGGTCCATCTTCATATTCAGTCGGCCTGCTGGGCCTTCTCGGGCATTGAGATGGCGCTTTGGGACATTTTGGGAAAAAAGACGGGAAAGCCGTTATATGAGCTGTGGGGCGGGGCCTATCGGAAAAAGATCGAATTCATGGGCGGAATCGAACGGCAGGATCTTGACAGCATGACGAGGGAGGCCGAGAGCAGGGCGAACCAGGGCTATAGGGTAATCTATACGAAGGTCGGCTTTGATCCGGAGGATGATATACAGGCCGTGGCGGCAATGCGAAGGGGCATTAAGGACCCAAACGTAAAGATCCGCGTAGACGCGAACCAGGCCTGGTCAACGGGAGTAGCGATCAATACCATAAACCGGATGGCCGAGTACGGCATGGAATTCGTGGATCAGCCGGTACTCATGTATAATCTGGAGGCAATCCGGACGGTCAAAAACTCCGTGTGTGTCCCAATCGCAGGGCATGAATGCGGCTGGACTCTTTACGATGTGATCAATGCCGCGAAGACGAATGCGATCGACTATCTCCACATTGACGGGCGTTTTGACGCAGGCTATACCGGCTCCCGCGTCAGCGCCGGGATCGCGGAGGCGGCGGGAATCCAGTGCATCCACCACACGTTTTTTGTACTGGGCGTTTCGATGGCCTTCAATATGCATATGATCGCTTCCACGCCGAACTGTACGTTGGCCAATCAGGGCGGCGAGCATGAGGAGCAGGCGGATGATATTATCGCCGGCGGTCTTATGAAGCGGGAGGGGCCGTATATGTGGGTGCCCGAGGGCCCGGGGATCGGAGTCGATCTGGACCCGGAGCGGATGTCCAGATACCATGAGCTCTATGTAAAAGAGATACTGGAAAAGGGCTTTGAACGGGAGACGGAAAACCATTACTACGGAGCCATGCACCTTCGTCCGTATTTTATGGATGAGTGCCCGAGATGAGGAGGCAAAGCGGCATGAAAATAGCAGATATCCGGGCAACGGCGGTGTCCGTGCCATATAAAAATAAGGAAAAAGAAGCGCTGACCTCCGTGATCGTCGAGGTTGTGACCGATACGGGCCTTGTGGGCTTTGGAGAATCCCCGGCGGTTTTGGGCGGAAGCATTACGGCCGATTTGATCGAGGGGACGAGGGAAATCCTCATCGGCCGGGATACGGCTTGTGTCAATCCTCTCATGAAGCTTCTCTACATTGCATACCATGCCGATCGGCTGCATATACAGTCCGTTGGCTGGATTTTTTCCGGCATTGAACTGGCGCTCTGGGACATCGGGGCGAAGACGGCAGGAGTCCCGCTTCACGAATATTGGGGCGGCACATTCCGCCGGCAAATCGAATTGATGGGTGTTATCGAGCGCGGTGAGGAGACCCGGATGACGAGAGAGGCAGAACGGTTGATGGCAGAAGGATACCGCTCGGTCTATACGGAGCTTGGCCAGGATATGGAAGAAAATATCCGGGCCGTCAAGGCAATCCGAAGGGGGATGCCGGACCCATCGAAACTGATCTGTGCGGATATGAGGCAGGCTCTCTCGACCGGCATGGCTGTGTCTGTAATAAACGGCATACAGGATCAGGGGATCGGCTGGATCGAGCAGCCGACCATGCGTTATAATCTGCAGAGCCTTCGGGACGTGAAGGGCAGGGTACGCGTGCCGGTCATGAGCCATGAATCCGGTTCGACGATGTATGATGTCCTGAACGTGATCAAGGAAAACGGTGCGGATTATCTGAAGTTAGATGCGCGCTTCGATGCCGGCTACAACGGAGTCCGCATCAGCGCCGGGATTGCGGAAGCGGCGGGGGTCCAGTGCGCCTATGACGGTGCAGGCCAGTTAGGCGTCGCCATGGCAGGGGCGCTTCATGTGATGGCGGCTTATCCGAATTTTTCGATGGCATATTTCTGGGGAGACTATGCCTGGCTAAAGGACGATGTCCTAAAAAACGGGAAGTTTTGTATGCGTGAGGTCCCATATGTGGATGTCCCGGGCGGCCCGGGGCTTGGCGTGGAGCCGGAAAAAGAGAAGCTAAAGCTGTATCACGAGTATTATATCAAAGAAGTTCATGAAAAGGGGGAAAGACAGAATCCGAAAGACCCATATCGGTCAGGCGGAATGTTTGGACAATATTTCCGGGACTTTGAGGGATAAAGCAAAGCCGCATATGGCCTGACTGGCATCCGACCCGTTATGTCAGGCTGTTATAAAAATAACAATTTCTTCTCCGAAACGGTTGCGGGAAGCCTGAAAATGGTATACAATATAGGCGATAAAAGACCTGAAGGGCCGGTTCGCGGCCCGCTAAAATAAAGGAGAATAAAGCAAAGAGTAAAAAGCAGGTAGTTTTAAAGATTCTTGAAGTATACGGACTGAACGAGAGGCAGGATGGGAACGCAGTCTATGAGGCGAAGACGCCCGTGATGGACAGGCTGATGGCAGAGTGCCCGTTTGTGAAGGGAAATGCCAGCGGGCTGGCCGTGGGACTTCCTGACGGACAGATGGGAAATTCCGAAGTCGGCCATCTGAATATGGGCGCAGGACGCATCGTGTATCAGGAGCTTACAAGGATCACGAAATCCATCGGGGACGGGGATTTCTTTACAAATGAGGCATTTTTACAGGCGGTAGAGAACTGCAAAAAGCACGATTCGGCTCTGCATCTGTTCGGATTGGTCTCCGACGGCGGTGTCCACAGCCACAATACCCACATCTACGGCCTTTTAGAGCTGGCAAAGAGAAACGGATTAAAGAAGGTGTTTGTACACTGTTTCCTGGACGGACGCGATACGCCGCCGGCTTCGGGAAAGGATTTTGTCGCGCAGCTTGAGGAAAAGATGAAGGAGATCGGCATCGGCCGGGTTGCCTCCGTCATGGGCCGCTATTATGCGATGGACCGGGACAATCGCTGGGACCGTGTGGAGCTGGCTTATAAAGCGCTTACGAAGGGCGAGGGCCATACGAACGTGTCCGCGACCGGAGGGATTCAGGCGTCCTATGATGAGGGAAAGACAGATGAGTTTGTGATTCCGACCGTGGTGACAGAAAACGGCGCTCCGGTGGGTGTGATCCAGGATCAGGATTCCGTTATTTTCTATAACTTCCGCCCGGACCGTGCAAGAGAGATCACACGCGCGTTCTGTGACGAGGCGTTTAAGGGCTTTGAGAGGGAAAAACGGCTGGAGCTCGTATATGTCTGTTTTACCGATTATGACGAGACGATCGGTAACAAGCTGGTGGCATTTAAAAAAGAAACGATTGCAAACACGCTCGGCGAATACCTGGCGGCGAATCAAAAGACGCAGGCAAGGATTGCCGAGACGGAGAAATACGCACACGTTACATTTTTCTTTAACGGCGGCGTCGAGGAGCCGAATGAGGGGGAGGACCGCATCCTTGTCAAGTCCCCGAAAGTCCCGACGTATGACATGCAGCCGGAGATGAGTGCACCGGAGGTCTGTGAGAAGCTGGTCGGGGCGATCGAATCCGGGAAATATGATGTAGTCATCATCAACTTTGCCAATCCGGATATGGTCGGCCATACCGGCGTGGAGGCCGCGGCGATCAAGGCGATTGAGGCCGTCGATGCATGTATCGGCAAAGCCGTGGAAGCAGTCAGGAAGGTGAACGGTGCGATGTTCATCTGCGCGGATCACGGCAATGCCGAGCAGCTCATCGACTATACCTCCAAAGAGCCGTTTACGGCGCATACGACGAACCCGGTTCCGTTTATCCTCGTGAACGCCGGGGACGAATACGGGCTTCGCGAGGGCGGCTGCCTGGCGGATATTGCGCCGACGCTTCTGGAGCTTCTTGGAATGAGACAGCCGGCCGAGATGACCGGGAAGTCTCTGCTGGTGAGAAAATAGGAGACAAAAGGGCGGCAATGGATAAGCAGGGAAAAACACTTGCGGAGCAGCTCGCAGAGGAGATCATGCGGATGATCCAGGACCGGCCGTACCAGGCGGGAGATAAGCTGCCGACGGAAAAGGAGCTTTGCGGGCTTTTAAATGCCGGACGGAATACGGTGCGGGAGGCCTTAAAACTTTTGGCCTCCCGCAATGTGGTTGTAATCCGTCAGGGTGCGGGAATGTTTGTGTCCGAAAAGCAGGGGGTGGCAGATGACCCGTTTGGCTTTTCGATGGTGGCAGACCAGAAAAAGCTCACGAGAGACCTTTTGCAGGTGCGTGTAATCTTAGAGCCGCCGATCGCGGCCTTGGCGGCGCAGTGTGCGACAGAGGAGGATCTTACGGAGCTTCAGGGGATTTTGCAGGAAATGGAGTCGATGATCCGCAGGCGGCAGGATTATGCGGGGCTTGACGTGCGGTTCCATACGAAGATTGCCGAGTGTACACATAATCTCGTGATGGAAAATCTGATTCCGGTGATCGCAAATGGAGTTCGGATTTTTGCAAAAGAGGTGGAAACAACGGAGTATACGCAGACGTGTATCTCGCATCGGAAGATTTTTGCATATATCCGGGAGAAAAAGTCTTTTGAGGCGGAGATGGAGATGCGGTTCCATCTTTTGTATAACAGCAATCGGTTTGAGGGAGGAAAGGAAGACCGGTGAAGCCAATACGATCGGGCAGGGAAAGGCGGGGCCGAAACGCATTTTATGCGTGACAGCCCCGCCTTTTGCAGATTCCTGATAAAGCTTATAATATGACTTACTGGAGAAGCTGCAGTACGCCCTGCGGAATCTGGTTCGCCTGAGCCAGCATAGCCTGCGCGGACTGAACCAGGATGTTGTTCTTCGTATAAGCCATCATTTCCTTGGCCATATCGGTATCACGGATCCGGCTCTCGGCAGCAGTCATGTTCTCACTTGCAACACTCAAGTTGTTGATCGTGTGCTCTAAGCGGTTCTGGATTGCACCCAGATCACCACGAGTGGAGGATACGTAGTTGATCGCGTCTTTGATCTTCTTGATCGCACTGGAAGCACCGGACTGTGTGCTGATGTCCACATCTGCAATGCCCATTGCCTTCGTGTGGAGATCGCTGACAGAGACACGCAGCTTGTTGAAATCATCTGCGGTATCACCGATCTGAAGAACCAGACCGCCGGTCGCATTTTCACCCCTGCTTAAGCGGATACCGCCGCCCGGGCTGACAGCATTACTAATATCGTTTCCGGCAGCGTCCACTTCGTCGATCGCATCCGTAACCTTCAAGCCGGTAACTTCTTCGATCTTCTTAATATTCTGTTTGAAGTTCGCATCAGTCGACATCAAACCATTTTGGGCCGTACCAAATGATTTATCTACAGCATTCTCATCACTGATCAGGATCGTGACATCCGATCCAAGACCCTTCGTAGCGTTCATCATCTCTACGTCGCCAGCCTTATGGCCTGTAGCATGAGTCGCTGTCATATTACCAGTCATAAGCACAAATTTATGCCCGTTGATTTCGAACACTGCATCCTCGTAGTTGGTGCCGTCATATAAGGTAAGCGTGCTTGCATCAATCTCACGGCCATCGTCTTTTCCTAACGTAATGGATACGCCAAGATCGATCTTATTGGCAGCCGCACTTCCCGCTGTAGACTGTGCATCACCGGAAATAACGTTGATATCCATAGCACGGACCTGACGTCCGCCGCTGCCAGCCTGGAGGGCCTCCAGCTTGATCTTCTGGTTATCGTCTGTAATCTTAAACTCTTTAGCCAGATCTGTCTTCTCAAGCTCTTTCTTAATGATATCCGAAAGCTTCGCAGCCGTAACCTCGGTGTCAGCTCCGTCGCCCGCCGCATTCAGCTTATCATAAACGGTACCGTCTTCTGCTCTAAGCTGATACTTCTGCGTGTTTTTGTCCTTCTCCATCGTCAGCTTTACCGTCTGGGAAGTCCCATCATTAAAGCCGATGGTGAACTCAACTGTACCGCTCTCTGCCAGATCCGTTTTCGCAATGGTAGCCAATGCGTTCGTGGTCTCGTAAGCGGCCTTGGAGCCCGGGGATTTGATGCTGTTTGCATTGCCGCTGATCTTAACGTCTACGGCGCCGCCCTTCGCAGCCAGGGAACCATCCAACAGGTTGATTCCGTTGAAGTTCGTGCTGTCCGCGATACGGTTGATCTCGTCCTTTAAGGAAGCAACTTCCTTCTGCAGGTTCTCACGGTCAACCTCATCCGCATACGTTCCGTTAGCGGACTGGGTAGCCAGCTCAACCATACGGTTTAACATGGAGTGCACTTCGGTCATAGCGCCCTCAGCCGTCTGTACCAGAGAAATACCGTCATTGGCATTCTTCTGTGCCGTCTCAAGTCCGGTGATCTGCGCACGCATCTTCTCGGAAATCGCAAGACCGGCCGCGTCATCGCCTGCACGGTTGATTCTGTAACCGGAAGATAATTTCTCAAGGTTCTTGGCAACCGCGCTGTTGTTCACGGTTAAGTTTCTGTAGGAATTTAATGCTGCAATGTTGTGTTGGATTCTCATAAAATATAAACCTCCTTGAATTGGGATATTAGAGTGCCTTCACTTCCTGTTTGGGCACTTACTTTGCGCCTCTCTCCGAACGCCGCGGCTTTGATGTCCGATTGATGGGCGCCTGCATCTATTTCAACCAGCTCGCGAGACTGGCAGAAATCAAAAAACTTTTTATCCGTGCATACTTTTATGCACTTTCACTGATACCCTCTGCTTTGTTGGCTGCTTTCTGACCCAGACCGGCCCAGGCAACCACAACCTGCTCCATCTGCGCCCGCAGACGCTCGAACTCTGCTTTCTTTGGGTCATTCCCCAGCTTATCAAGAAACTGGTCCAGCCCCTCCAGCGCATCCATGCAGAGCTTCTGCTCCAGGTCTCTTATCTCCTGACGCTTTGCGGCCTTCTGTAAATACCTTGCAGAGCGAAGCTGATCCGACGGGGAAGCCTTCGGCTTTTTCGTGCGCAGGCCCTCCGGGCGTTTTTCCCCTTCGCGTTCCAGGACTTTCCCCCGGACGATGGAGACCTCTTTTGGGGCCTGTATGGAAACACGGAACTGCGGCCCCGACTCTTTAAAGACCTGAACCACCACATGATCACCAATGGTGAGATATTCTCCGGACTTCATCTGCAGAGAAAGCATAACGGAACCTCCTTTCCAAAGCCCACTGTCCCGGCATTCATTATTTTTATACAACTTGTAATAAGAACAATTATTAGAAGTAAAAATTGTGCTATATGGATTTTTTTTAAGATAAATCTGGATATTTTTTAGAAAAAAGACTTAACTCAGAGAAACAAGAGACGATAATACTATATGAAACGGTAAAACGAGCCTGTTCCGGTTCCGATAATTGTTCTTAT
>JAAWAR010000136.1 GCA_022792295.1 Lachnospiraceae bacterium | reverse complement strand
GCTGAGGGCGCTATGACCGAAGTGCACTCCATGTTAAACCGTATGGTTGAGCTGGCTACCCAGTCCGCTAACGGAACGTATGCGGATGAGGTTGACCGTGAAAACCTGCAGAAGGAAGTAACTTCCTTAAAGGATGAGATCAACCGTATCGCGGACAGCACGAACTTCAACGGAATCAATCTTCTGGATGGTTCTCTTTCCGCAAAAGGCAGCACGGATGCGCCGGTAATCAACGGCGTAGCCAGCACGAAATCTGTTGGTGCTAAGGGTGCTTATGAGGCATCTGATGTCTGGGGTACCGGTACACTTGCACTTACAGAGGGAGATACCTTCAAGTATACGGTATCTTTGGAGAATGGAGAATCACACACCGTAACGTTGACCGCTAAAAAGGATAATAACGGCAATGTCTCCAAACTGGTTGGAACCAGCGGACAGGAATATGCAATCACATCAAATGGTACTTCTGCGGCGGCTGCTACAGAGGCACAGGTTTCTGCTGCTGTTCTTTCCGAGCTGAATAAGACTTCTTTGGCAAAGAACTACAATATCACGCAGACAGCGGGCAAATTTAAACTTGAGGCACTTGAGGAAGGCACTGACACTCCGAGAGTTGCAGCGATGGATGCAGAGTGGACGATCGGCGGAACGGAGCCGATAGCTTCATCGAATCTTAAGATCGGTGTTCAGGTAACAGAGCCGCGGGATATGGGCCGTGAGATTGTAGCAAGCGACCTTACGCTGTACAATGGTAAAAACTATGACGATGCGGTATTCACGATCAATGGTCATAAGTTTGTGGTTATGTCCGGCAGCGAGACAGCAGCAAGCCTTGGAGAATCCGGTACGGATATGAACGCAACTATGGGGCTTGGAGCAGATGTTACGATCTTGATTGCAGAAGGAAAGCAGGGAGATGCCACAAAGTTAGGACTTGATTCTGCAGATGCAAACTTCCAGCAGAACCTGGCAAAGATCAGAGAAGTTACAGGATTAACTGTAACGGCAGGTATTGATGAGGCTACAGCTACCGGTGCAAGCGCAACAACCGGTATCCGTTTGAGCCGTGGTAAAGAGAGCGGCGGTCTGGTACTTCAGATCGGAGATACCGCCGATTCCTTTAACAAGATGCGTGTATCTGTAAGCGATATGCATGCTAAGGCAATGGGAATTGCCGGCGTTGATATCAGCACACAGCAGGGTGCTTCTGACGCAATCGCCAGAATTAAAGATGCAATCAACTATGTATCATCCGCACGCGGTGACTTAGGTGCGATTCAGAACCGTCTGGAGCATACGATCAACAACTTAAGTGTAACGGCGGAGAACATGACCGCTGCCGAGAGCCGGATCCGTGACGTCGATATGGCGCAGGAGATGATGGCCTATACCAAGAACAACATCCTGGTTCAGGCATCTCAGGCTATGCTGGCTCAGGCCAATCAGATTCCGCAGGGCGTTCTGCAGTTACTCCAGTAAGTACGATACGTACAGACAGCAAACTGCATAATGTGGTATGCCTGCTCCCTTCGCGGAGCAGGCATTTTTCAGTAAAGGAGACGGAAGACGATGAAGGACATAAAGCTGTCCCAATGCATGATTGTAAAGAATGAGGAAGACAATATCCGCCGAGCGTTGTCTTGGGGGAAATCTATTGTGTGGGAGCAGATTGTGGTCGATACCGGCTCCTCTGACAGAACTATGGAGCTTGCGAAGGAGCTCGGGGCAAAAGTATTCCATTTTCCCTGGTGCGATGATTTCTCTGCGGCGAAGAATTATGCCATCGAGCAGGCAAAAGGAGACTGGATTATATTTCTGGATGCGGATGAATATTTTGAGCCGGAATGCGCCAGGAAAATACCGGAGCTGATCCGCCATGCGGAGAATGATTTCCCAGAAGGCAAAAAGCCGGATATGATCCGTGCTGCCCTGCAAAACCTGGATGATACAGGCCGGACGTTTATGGTTGGAGAGCAGAACCGGATTTTTCGCAATCGTTCGGATATCCGGTATCGAGATCCGATTCATGAGTTTCTCTGTTCTAAAACAGGAAAGCCTCTGCTTTGGATGCAGGCTGTGGAGAGCCTGTCTATTATGCATACCGGCTACAAAAGCTCGGTAATTCAAAAGAAGGGGGAGCGGAATCTGCCGCTTTTACGGAAACAGGCAGAGAGGGAGCCAGAGAATCCGGAGGTCTGGTGTTACCTGGCAGAATCTTTAGCAGGAGCGGGACGGATTACAGAGGCCAGACTGGCAGCGGAGCATGCATTTTCATACGCGCTGAAGCAGGGAGAATATGGAAACAACAGGACCGGCTCTTATACAAAGGAGACCGCCGCAAAGAGGGGAACTGCGGCTATGAAAGGGCCTTTAGCGAAGGGGCTTCCGATAAAAGGACTGACCGGAGAACGCTTTGGAGAGCTCTGCGCCCTGTGGCTTACGCTTGCAAAGGATGAGACACCGCAGACTGCATTGGATTTGGCCGGACCGGCATACCAGTATTACGGGGAGTTCCGGAGAACGGGACTTGTCAATCCGGATGTGGATTTTGCGATGGGAAATTATCTGGCAAAGGTGGGGCTTAAGGAGGATGCCATCCGTATTCTGGAGGGAGCGTTTGAAACGCTGGAGCGCTGGCCGGGCGGAGCCTCTTTGCGGCTCACCGGGGGCGTACAGCGTGCCTGTAATTATCTGGCAGCATGTGCCCTGGAAAAGGGGCAGACCGGCCGGGCAGTATCCTGGCTTACGCTTTCACTTCGGACAGACCGCTATCAGGAGGAGGCGCTGGCAACCCTTTTAGGCCTTTTTAAGGACGATCCGAATACGAATGCAGAGCAGGAGGCCGCATTTTTGGGGAGGCTGTATCATCTGGCAGCCGGAAAAGAGGGCTTGAAGGATAGGCTGTTTGTCTTGAAGAGTGCACTTGCTAAGAGTGATAGGGAGCTTGCAGAATTGATTCGCCGGAACATGTCCGAAGAAGAACGGCTCTGGCTGGATACGGCAAAGAAAAAACCTTGGCTGTCAGGCAGAGAGGAATTAAAGGAAAGCTATCCCCAAATTCCGGTGCGAAACCGCATGGACTTAAATTTTTTGTCTCTTATGCAGGAGCTTTCCTGCCGCCCGGCCGATGAACTGGGAGAAGGGGAGTACGGCGAGGCGACCGCAGAGCTTTTAAAGACGCATAGGGATGCGTTTCTGCGGCTGTATGCAAAGCTTGGCGAATATCGTTCCCGGCAGGTTTTGTACGGGATTTTGGAAATGTGGCTGGGGAGGGAAAGGCGGTCTCTCGCCTTGGCAGGAGAACCCGGCGTTCCTGGCTGGGATTTGGATCTGATCCCCACGGCAGAGCAGTTTGCCTGTGCAAACGTCGGAGCGCGGCTGAAGGAATCTACGGAGGGGTTTTTATACTGCTACGAAGATATGTATGAGACATTTACCTGTTTTTCCGAAAGCGGGGAGGAGAGCGCCGAATTGTCCCGGTATCGTGATGTGTCTGTGCTTCAGGCAGCTCTTTCTACGCTCTGTCTGGATGAGGCCTATGGAAAGCCTCTGGATCTGCTCCGCTTTGATGCCGGACTGGAGCTTCTCTCCCTGCTAAAAGGCAGCGAGCGCCACATCCGCGAGAACCATTCAAGGCTGATTTTGTCTCTCGAAAAAAATTTAAACAGCCTTTATGAGCTCCCTAACCTTTTACTGGAATGGAATCCGGATTATAGGCTGTATCTGCGCTATTACGGCACAGAACAGGCGGGGCAGCTTGTTTTGTTCGCAGTATAAAAATGGCAGAAGACAAGGGGAGAAATGACAAAGCTTTTGGGGCGCGGAGCCGAAAAAATGAGGTATACTTTATAAAGAACAGAGAAGGCCGCACTGCCAAGGCACAACGGTGGACGCAGAGAAGCTTTGAAGATAAAGACAACCGCCACGGTTACGGTGTGTAACCTGTGGCGGCTGTTCATGCGATATGGAATTTAATGGATCTTTCCCTGCACTTGCCGTATGACACCCGATTATACAAGCAAATACCACAGGATTTTTCTCTATTCTTCCTCTGGGCCTGTGCAGAGCGATAAAAAGAGCCTGCCGGTCACACAGGCGGCAGCAACCAAGCCAAATATTGCCTGCTGCCTGTTTAGAAGCTTCGGGACAGACTCTGCGGACTCCCTTCAGACAGGAATTATTTGCACGGAAATGCCGAAAGCAGAGGAAGCTGCTCACGGATTTCGTCGGCCTCGTCAAGCTCGACTGTAGTAATCTGTATACCGGCTTTTTCATCCATCTGATTTAAGACCGTCCCCCACGGAGAAACGGCAATGGAATGGCCCCAGGAATGGTAGGAAGCGTTCAGATCTCTGGCCGGGGCGGTGCCAAAAGTAAAGACCTGGTTGTCAACTGCACGGGAGCGGAACAGGATCTCCCAGTGTGCCGGACCGGTTGTCATGTTGAAAGCGGCCGGGACAAGGATCAGCTTTGCGCCGTCAAGGGCCATGGTCCTTGCAAGCTCGGGAAAGCGGAAATCGAAGCAGATACACAGGCCCATACGGCCGAACTCTGTATCAAAAACGGTCGGCGTGTTCCCGGCTGTCAGCGTGTCCGATTCTCTAAAACACTGCCCGCCCTTTACGTTGATGTCAAACAGATGGATTTTGCGGTGCTTTGCGATTTGCCTGCCTGTCCGGTCAAAGACATATGCCGTGTTGTAGATATGTCCCGCCGCATCCCGCTCTGGGACGGAGCCGGCGGATAAAAGGACGTCAAACTCCTTTGCGAGTGCTCCGAGCTTTGTCCAGAGTTCTCCTTCATCCTCCTCGGCATAAACCGGGAAATTGGGGGTCTCGTAGGGGCACGCAAACATTTCCGGCAGACATACCAAGTCGGCCTTATACTGTTTGGCCTGCCAAAGCAGGGGAGTCAGCATTTCCAGGTTTTTCTCTTTGTCTGTATACACTTGCGTCTGAAGCTGTGCAAGGGTCAGTTTACTCATGGGGCAATTCCTTCCTTTCTTCCTTTTTTCTTCAGTTTAGAGGAAACGGGCGGCTTTGTCAATAAAAAGGAAGACTTTACACCGTATAGAAACTGAGCTATAATCGGATTCAAACATAAAATAAAGGAGCCCGACGGATATGTCTGATACAATGCAAATGTTCGGATTAAAATGGGTGTGGCCGGCGGGAGCCATGCCCTGTGTCCTTCGACTTTTGACGGGGCTTTACTGCCCGGGCTGCGGCGGGACACGGGCGGTTCGGGCGCTTTTTGCGGGCCGGCCTTTTCTAAGCTTTCTGTATCATCCGCTTGTCCTGTACTGTGCGGTGCTTGCGATTTGGTTTGCGGTATCTTATCTGCTTTACAAATGGACGGGGAAGGGGGCGTATAAGCGGTATCTGGAAAATCGTTATGTATACGTCGGCGTGTTTTTGACAGCGGCGAATTTCTTTGTGAAGAATTATTTTTTGCTGATTCAGGGCACGGATATTCTGGCCCGGCTGCCCCAAATATAAAAAAAGTGTATATTTTGGCCCGTTTGGGCTTTTGTATCAAAGAGAAGTTCGGAGAATTTTCCTAAAAATAAAAAAGGAGCCGAGGCTGCCCGAACAGCCCCTTAGCGGGACTGCTCGAACATCCGCTCCATCTGCCGATAGACCTCTTGAAAGGCAGCGGCCGTCTCCGGGTCCTCCAGCATGGAGGTGATGGCCAAGATATAGACGAACTCCAAAATGCCAAATACAATGCCCAAGATGCCAAGAATAAGTCCGGCAATGGCGGTTCCCGGGAAGGGGCCGCCGTTTTTTGAGATGATAGCGAGGCAAATTGCGCCTGCGCCGAGAATGATTGAGAGTGGAAACGCACCGCAGCAGAGTACGAGTACGCTGAAGATTCCGCTTATCAGGGACGCAGTGGCGTAACCGTTGCGCTGTTTTGGCAGTTTGCTGTAAGGATCGTTTCCACAGGGAGGATACCCTCCGTTTGGATAAGGGCCTCTGCCGTCGCTGGTTTGCTGGTAGGGATTTTCACCGTAAGGATTTTGGTGCCAGGCCTGCTGCTGCCATTGCTGCTGCGCACCGTAGGGATCTTGCTGCCACTGCCCCTGCTGTGTACCATAAGGGTCCTGCTGCCATTGCTGCTGCGTACCATAGGGGTCCTGCTGCCACTGCCCCTGCTGTGTACCATAAGGGTCCTGCTGCCACTGTCCCTGCTGTGTACCATAGGGGTCCTGCTGCCACTGCCCCTGCTGTGCATCGTAGGGGTCCTGCTGCCACTGCCCTTGCTGCGTACTGTAGGGCTCCTGCTGCCGGGAATTTGGCGACGGCTCCTGCTGCGTGTTTTCCGAATTGCCTCTGTTTCCCTCCGGGGCAGGATCGTTTTCTCTATATTCATGCTGGTTCCGGTTTTCATAATCTGCCATATGCATTCCTCCTCATACGTGATTCTATCCTGCATTTTAACACGAACCTTTGGGGTTGTCCATATTTAAGTTGCATAACCGATTGCTTTGACTTATAATAAAAAGCGAGCTTCTGGGGCCAGGGAGGCCACAGAGCAGATGAGGAGTGACAGGATGGATATTATTGCCGCATTGACAAAGGAGCTTTCCGCAGGCCGCGGCCAGGTGGAGGCGGCTGTGAAGCTGATCGACGAGGGAAATACGATCCCGTTTATCGCCAGATACAGAAAAGAGGCAACCGGCTCATTAAACGACGAGGTATTAAGGACGTTGGACGAACGCCTTCGTTATCTTAGAGGACTGGAGGAGCGGAAGGGACAGGTCCTCGCCTCAATCGAGGAGCAGGGAAAGCTCACGGATGAACTTAAGAAAAAGATTGAGGAGGCCCAGACTATGGTGGCGGTGGATGATCTGTATCTGCCGTACCGCCCCAAGAGAAAGACGAGGGCCAGCATAGCAAAGGAGAAGGGGCTTGAGCCGCTCGCCGATACGATCGCACTGCAGCTTCTTACGGAGCCGCTTAGTAAAGTGGCGGCTGCCTATGTATCGGAGGAAAAAGGGGTTGCCTCAGAGAAGGAGGCGATAGACGGAGCCAGGGATATTTTGGCGGAGCGGATCTCAGAGGATGCCAAATACCGCACGCACATCCGTGAGGCGACGCTTGCGAAAGGACGGATCACATCTGCGGCAAAGGATGAGACGGTTTCCTCGGTGTACGAGATGTACTATCAGTATGAGGAGCCGCTAAAAAAATGTGCCGGACACCGTATTCTTGCGTTAAACCGTGGAGAAAAGGAAAAAATCCTGACTGTAAAGATCGAGGCTCCGGAGGAGGAACTGGTCACATGGCTGAAAAGGCAGGTGCTTGTCCGCGAGAATCCGATCACGTCCCCGGTCCTTGAGGAAGCGGTTTTGGACAGCTACCGGAGACTGCTTGCACCGGCCATTGAGCGGGAGCTGCGGGGTACGCTGACCGAACAGGCGGAGGAGGGAGCGATCAAGGTCTTCGGAAAAAACCTGGAACAGCTTTTGATGCAGCCTCCCATCGCAGGGCACGTTGTCCTTGGCTGGGATCCGGCTTTCCGCACAGGCTGTAAGCTGGCTGTCGTGGATGCGACTGGGAAGGTGCTGGATACGGTGGTCATTTACCCGACCGCGCCGCAGAACAAGGTAGCAGAGGCGAAGCGCACGCTGAAAGGGCTGATCGAGAAATATCAGGTCTCATTGATCTCGGTAGGGAACGGGACGGCCTCCCGGGAATCGGAGCAGATCATCGCAGAATTCTTAAAAGAGATTCCCGAGAAGGTTCGATATATTATCGTAAACGAGGCCGGGGCGTCGGTCTATTCCGCCAGTAAGCTGGCGACCGAGGAATTTCCGAAGTTTGACGTGGGACAGCGCAGTGCCGTTTCCATCGCCAGAAGGCTGCAGGATCCGCTTGCCGAGCTCGTGAAGATTGACCCGAAATCCATCGGCGTCGGGCAGTATCAGCATGACATGAACCAGAAGCATTTGGGGGAAGCCCTTGGAAATGTGGTTGAGGACTGTGTAAATAAAGTCGGTGTGGATCTGAATACGGCTTCCGCATCGCTTTTGGAATATGTATCGGGTATTTCCAAGCCGATCGCAAAAAACATCGTCTCCTATCGGGAGGAAAACGGCGCGTTTACAAACAGGAAGCAGCTTTTGAAGGTGGCGAAGCTCGGCCCGAAGGCGTTTGAACAGTGCGCTGGCTTTATGCGGATCGCGGGCGGGGACAATCCGCTCGATTCGACCTCGGTCCATCCGGAGAGCTACTTAGCGGCCCAGGAACTTTTAAAGCGCTTAGGCTATGAGACAGCGTCGGTCGGCGCCGGCGGTGTGCCGGGAATCGGAAAAAAGATCAAGGATTACAAGAAGCTGGCGGATGAGCTGACGATCGGCGAGATCACGCTGCGGGATATTGTAAAGGAGCTGGAAAAGCCGGCCAGAGATCCCCGTGAGGAGATGCCCAAGCCGATCCTGCGGACGGATGTGCTTGACATGAAGGATCTGCAGCCGGGTATGATCTTAAAGGGAACCGTGCGCAATGTCATTGACTTTGGAGCGTTTGTGGATATTGGGGTCCATCAGGACGGTTTGGTGCATATTTCCCAGCTTTCCCAGAAATTTATCCGTCATCCGCTGGAGGCGGTCAGCGTCGGCGACATCGTTGAGGTCAAGGTACTCGGCGTGGATGCGGCAAAGAAGCGGATCTCGCTTACCATGAAACTATAAAAAACGGTAATGGTTCAGGCTTACCTGCGCACTTGCTGCACTGCCCGTACGATAACGTAGAAAAACGGGCAAAAATGTATCGTCGCGGGCAATTTAGGCTGGATTTCTGCCTGCAGGAGGGAAGGCATCTGAACGGATCTATAAAACGGAAAAAAATAAGGAGGAACAGCTATGATTTATAAGTTTGACGAGCCGGTAAACCGGAGAGAAACCTTTGCAACAAAGCTGGAGCGGCTGCCGAAGGGGGCGTCTGAGGATTCCCTGTCTCTCTGGATTGCGGATATGGATTTCCCGTGTGCGGAGCCGATCATTCGGGCCCTGCACGAACGTGTGGACAAAAAGATTTTCGGCTATACGCTGTATGATATGGATGCGTGCAAAAGCGCGGTGACGGACTGGTTTAAAAAGCGCTACGGCTGGGAGGAGAAGGCAAAGAATCTGTTTTTCTGCCCGGGGATTGTGACCGCCTATGCCCTGCTTTTGCAGCTTTTGACAAAGGAGGGTGACAGCGTCGTCCTGCAGCGGCCGATCTATTATCCCTTTACAATCAAGGCGCGCAGCAACGGGCGAGAGACGGTTGACAATCCTTTGATCTATGAGAACGGGCGCTATCGGATGGACTATGAGGATCTGGAGAAAAAAATGGCAGATCCGGCGAATAAAGTCCTGGTGCTCTGCAGCCCGCATAATCCTGCGGGACGCGTCTGGACGGAAAAGGAGCTAAAAAAGGTCGCAGAGATCTGTAAAAAATATGACAAATGGATCATCTGTGATGAAATCCACTGCGATCTGATCCGGAAGGGAGTGACCTTTACACCGATCTTAAAGGCAGCCCCGGAGTATGCGGACCGGATCGTGGTCTGTACCGCGCCGAGCAAGAGTTTCAATCTGGCGGGCATGAAGACCTCCAACATTGTGATCCACAACAAAGAATTACAGGATGCATGGAGGGATCTTGCGGATATGAAGCTTGCAGTGGCAGGCCCCTCCCCGCTTGGCCTCACAGCTATGATCGCCGCCTACAGGGAGGGCGAGGAGTGGCTTGTGCAGGTCAACGAATACATTGACGGGAATTTCGCCTATGTGGACAAGTTCCTAAAGGAATGTCTTCCCAAAGCGTACCTAGTTCCTTCAGAAGGGACCTACTTGGCCTGGATTGACTTTAACGGCTATGTGCACGGCGACGCCGAAAGGCTCGAGGAGCTGATGCAGAAAAAGGCGAAGGTGGCACTGGATGAGGGATATATTTTTGGTGAGAGCGGCCGGGGATTCGAGCGGATCAACCTGGCGGCGCCGCGCAGTGTGATCCAGGACTGCATGGAGCGGATCGCGTCGGCCTTTGCGGATGAAGTCTGATGGTCTTTGAGGACAAAAAACGAGATGAAGATCAGCGTGAAAATAACAGAGAAGGATCTGTTTGCCTTCTCCATGTATAATTCCTACACCGGTTTTACCGGTGCATTAAACGCGGTATTCTCCCTTGGAGCGCTTATCCTTTTGGCGCTATCCTGGGAGTGGACGACCGTGTTTCAGAAGTCCCTTCTGGCCTTCTGCTTTCTCCTGTTTGCCGTCATACAGCCGGCGATTTTGTATCGGAAGTCTAAGAAGCAGGCGAAAGGGGCAGCGTTTTTAAACGCCATCGACATGACCTTTCTGGAGGATAAGATCGTTATTTCACAAGGGGAGTCATCGGGAGAGATTTCGTGGGAGGAGATTTGGAAGGTGGTACAGACACGAGGGCTTTATATTCTGAGGACAGGTCCGACACGTGCGTATTTGGTGCCGCGGCCGGCCTTTATGGGGCAGGAAAAGCAGTTTATAGAGCTTATAAAGCGGATCCTTCCAGCGTACAAGACGAAGGGAGTGAAAGGATGAAATGGGAAAGCCTTGGCCCGGAGGATACCTTTGCGCTCGGGAAAAAGCTTGGTGAAACGGCGCGGCCGGGAATGGTAATCTGTTTAAACGGGGAGCTCGGCGTGGGGAAGACTGTCTTTACACAGGGCTTTGCCGCGGGCCTTGGCGTCGCGGAGCCGGTGAACAGCCCGACCTTTACGATCCTTCAGCAGTATGACACGGGGAGGCTTCCCCTGTACCATTTCGACGTGTATCGCATCGGGGACATTGAGGAAATGGACGAGGTGGGCTATGAGGACTGCTTTTACGGGGCTGGGGTCTCTCTGGTCGAATGGTCCGGCCTGATCAAGGAGCTCCTTCCGGAGTCGGCTGTGCATGTGACGATCGAGAAGAAGCCGGAGAAGGGCTTTGATTACCGTATGATCACGGTGGAGGAGGCTTAAATTGCGTATTTTAGGAATCGAGAGTTCGTCTCTGGTGGCCTCGGCCGCCATCGTCGAGGATGAAAGCCTGTTGGCAGAATATACACTAAATTTTAAAAAGACGCATTCCCAGACGCTGCTCCCGATGATCGACGAGCTGGTGAATATGCTGGGGATTGATCTGTCTACGGTTGATGCGGTCGCCGTATCCGGGGGCCCCGGTTCGTTTACGGGGCTTCGGATCGGCTCTGCGACCGCAAAGGGGCTGGGGCTTGCGCTTGGTAAACCGCTTGTTGCCGTGCCGACCCTCGATGCGGCCGCGTATAATCTGTACGGGGCGGCGGGGCTGATCTGCCCGATCATGGATGCGAGACGGGGGCAGGTGTACACAGGCATCTATCGCTTTGAACGGGAATTTGAGATCATCATGGAGCAGGGGGCTTTGGCGGTCAAAGAGCTGGCTGATAGACTGAATGAGCTCGGGGAGCGTGTGATTTTTTTGGGCGACGGGGTACCGGTTCATGAGAGACTCTTGACGGAGATACTTAAGGTTCCCTGCGCGTTTGCACCGGCCCATGTAAACAGGCAGAGGGCCGCGTCGGTTGCCGTGCTAGGGAGCATCTATTATGCGGCCGGAAAGATTGTAACGGCAGGGGAGCATCGGCCAGAGTACCTGAGAAAATCGCAGGCAGAGCGAGAGCGCGAGGAACGTGAAGCAAAAGAGCGAGAGTCCGTGCACCTAGAGGCGGGAGAGGAGTTTATATGAACCCCGTTCCTCCCGTTTTACGGACGATGACAAAAACCGATCTTGCGGCCGTGGCAGCATTGGAGCGCGAATGCTTTCCGGATGCATGGTCGATGGGGC
>JAAWAR010000135.1 GCA_022792295.1 Lachnospiraceae bacterium | reverse complement strand
ATACACCATGTCAACGCAATGGGCTATCGCCAAATGGTAAGGCAACGGACTCTGACTCCGTCATTTTCAAGGTTCGAATCCTTGTAGCCCAGTAGAGAGGCCTGCAAATTAAGGGATTCCTTAATTTGCGGGCTATTTTTATACCATGTGAACGGAGGAAAGAGCAATGGCGTACAGAGTGCTGGATAGAGAGAACTACCCAAGGAGACAGCATTTTGCGTATTTTAACGGGATGGCAAACCCTTATGTGGGTGTTACCGTTCAGGTGGAGGTCACAGAATGGGTGGCTGCAATAAAAGAACGGGGGCTTCCGTTTTTTCTTTCGTTTTGTTATTGTGTTTCCCGTGCTGCGAATCGGGTACCGGAATTTCGGCAGAGGATCCTGGAAGGCGAAATCCTGGAATATGACAGATGCAGGACGTCTCATACCGTGGCCTTAGACGACGGTACATACTGCTATTGCACGCTTGACGCCAGCCAGCCGTTTGAGGAATATTTGCCTTACGCGGTGCGCGCGCAGGAGGCAGCCAGGAGAAGACGGTCGATTGAGGAGGACACCGGGGACTCGCGGGAGTTTCTTTTTCTTTCCACGGTTCCGTGGCTTTCCTATACGGCGCTTGTTCAGCCCACGCCGTCTCCCGCGGACAGCAATCCCAGGATCACATGGGGGCGGTTTGAGGAGCAGGGAGGGAAGCTTTTTATGCCGGTATCGGTTCTGTGCCACCACGCGCTGGTGGATGGCCTGCACATTGCGCAGTTTTATGACTGCCTTTATGAGGAGTTAAAGATACAGATTCGTGAAAGGCCAAACTGTGGCGAGACGGAAGGCATGGGTGAAAAACAGGCTTGCGTGTCCGGGAAAAATCAGGTAAAATGAAAGCTATAGTTTGGTTGAAGGCCAAACGGTAACGAATGGGGATCGTTACGTGAGAAAGGAAGGCCAGGATGTATCAGCTGAGAAGCCGTGTCCGCTACAGCGAGACGGATACCGATGCGAAACTGTCGTTAATCGGAATCATGAATTATATGCAGGACTGCTCGACCATGCAGTCGGAGGATCTGGGTGTGGGACTCGGTTATCTGGGAGAAAAGAAGGAAGCGTGGCTTTTATCCTCGTGGCAGATCGTGATTGCAAGACGTCCGGCGCTCGGCGAGGAGATTACGGTTGAGACCTGGCCGTATGCGTTTAAGGGAATTTATGCACTGAGAAATTTTGTGATCTTTGATAAAAACGGGGAGGCGGCAGCAAAGGCAAATTCCTGCTGGTTTTTGTTTGACCGGGAGGCGGGAAGGCCCGTGCGTCTTACGAAAGAGCTGATCGCGCCCTATGGAGCCATGCACGAGCCGCTGTCCATGGAGTATGCACCGCGTAAAATTGCGCTGCCGCACACCGGTATGGAGGAGGCAGGAAAAATCCGTGTGATGAAGCACCAGATTGATACCAACCACCATGTAAATAATGCGCAGTATGTAGATATGGCGCGGGAGGCGCTGCCGGAGGAGGCCAAGATCCAAAGGATCCGGGCAGAATACAAAAAAGCGGCTGTGCTGGGGGATGAGGTGACGATAAAGCGTACAGAGACAGAGACGGGTTATGTGATTTCTCTGAGCGGAGCCGACGGCTCGGTTTTTGCGAATGTCGAGCTGGAGGTATGATGCGGCTTCAGGAAAGGAAGGGAGAGAAAAGGCCATGCTGGAAATCGGAACATTACAGACGCTGCAGGTTATAAAGGAAAGAGAATTCGGCGTTTATCTTGCAGAGCCGGCTGTGGCAGGAACGGAACAGGAAAAGGGGGTTCTGCTTCCCCAAAAGCAGGTTCCTGCGGGGACAAAGCTGGGAGACAGACTGGAGGTATTTCTCTACCGTGATTCGGAGGATCGCATGATTGCAACTACGACGGTCCCTAAAGTCACACTGGGAAATACGGCCGTGCTGGAGGTAAAAGAAGTTTCCAAAATCGGCGCCTTTCTGGATATGGGTCTGGAAAAGGATCTTCTTCTTCCGTTTAAGGAACAGACGCATCCGGTTAGGAAGGGTGAACGTTGTCTGATTGCGCTTTATCTTGATAAGAGTAGGCGGCTGGCGGCTACCATGCGGGTCTATCCATACTTAAAGAATACCCCGCCCTATCAGGCCGGCGATGAAGTAAACGGCTTTGTTTTTGAGGTGAATGAGGCAAACGGCGCGTTTGTGGCAGTGGATGCGATGTACTATGGACTGCTTCCCCGAAGGGAGCAGTACGCCGGGTTTAAGGTCGGACAGGAGGTGCGCGTCCGCGTGGAGAAAGTCAGAGCGGACGGAAAGCTCGATCTCACCTCCAGAGGCAGGGCCTACAGCGAGATCGACAGCGATGCGGCGCATATTCTGCAGGTCATCGAGGAGTTTGACGGCTGCCTGCCCTTTAACGACAAGGCTTCGCCTGAAGTGATCGCCAGAGAATTCAGACTGAGCAAGAATGCCTTTAAGCGGGCAGTAGGCCGCCTTCTTAAGGAAGGGAAAATTGAAATTACCGATAAAAATATAAAAATAACGATACAGGAGGAAACAAAATCATGAAAAAAGTAATCAGCACAACCAATGCGCCGGCGGCGATCGGCCCCTATTCACAGGCGATTGAGGCAAACGGCTTCGTCTTTGCTTCCGGCCAGATCCCGGTTAATCCGGCTACGGGGGAGATCCCGGAGGGAATTGAGGCGCAGGCGGAGCAAGTCATGAAGAATATGCAGAATCTTCTGACAGCAGCAGGGACGTCTCTGGAACAGGTGGTCAAGACCACAGTGTTTATTCAGAGCATGAATGACTTTGCCGCTATCAATGGAATTTATTCCAAATACTTTGCCAAAGACTGCCCGGCCCGCTCCTGCGTGGAAGTTGCCTGCCTGCCGAAAAACGTTCTTTTGGAGATGGAAGCAATCGCGGTGAAATGACCGTCAATTTAGACAAATAAAAAATTGTATATTGGTGCTTTTTCATAAAAAGAGGAAACACTTTTTCAAACATTCGCCGGTCTCTATGCAATTTTCATGGAAATCCGGCGAATATTTTGTGGAAAAGCCATATGGAAAAATTCGGCTGTTTCCGGTAGGATAGAGGAGAGAGAATGGTACATGCGAGGAGGAAATTATGGCCGGTTTATTGCTGAAGAATGTGAACAAGACATATGCGGGCGGGCATCAGATGATCCGGGATTTCAATCTGGAGATCCGGGGGAAGGAATTTCTTGTTCTGGCAGGGGATGAGGACTGCAAAAAGACCATGCTTTTACGAATGATCGCAGGGCTTGACGATTTTACATCGGGAACGCTCTGGATAGACGGGGAGGACAGAACCTTTGCAGAGCCGAGAGACCGGAATCTTGCGATGCTGTTTAAGAATGCCGTTTTGTACCCGGAGATGAATGTGGCTGATAATCTGGCTTTTGCATTAAAGCTGGGAAAGCTTCCGCAAAAGGAGATCGAACAACGAGTAGGGGAAATTGCAGGACTCCTCTCTCTGGAAGCGGCGCTCGAAAAAAAAACAGAGGAGCTCACCGAAGCGGAGCGGTTTTGCGTACTTTTGGGACGTGCATTGATTCGCAAGCCCAGAATCCTTTTAATTGACAGCATGCTTGCAGAGTTTGCTGAGGAGGCGCAAAAGACATGCAGAGAGATTCTTCTTAGAGTGTATGAAACGCTGGATATGACAGTTCTTTACGCGGCGGACAGACGGGAGTGTATTTCTGGCTTCGGGAGCCGCCTGGTACTTATAAAGGATGGGACAGTCTGTCAGGATGCGGCGCCTGCAAAGCTTTATGAAAGGCCGGTCTGCCTGTATGCGGCGGAGTATGTGAGCCGGCCGCCGCTTAATCAGTTTTCTGCAACGGTATTCGGCGAGGAGAACCAGGTTGGCCTTTCGCTTCCCGGCGGCCGGCTGTTTCTTTTGGACGAGCACGGAAAAAAGCTTGCCAAGCAAGGCTGTTTTGGGAAACAGGTGCTTCTTGCCGTCAGGCCGGAGGCGCTGCATCTGACAGAAGAAAAGAGAGGAGACGGCGTTTTTTCAGCGGCGTTAGAGGGAATGGAGCTTTACAAAAATCGTCCTCTCCTGCATTTTACGGCCGGAGAGACGGCAGGGACAGTTTTTGCGGACGGGATGCCTGCCTGCGGGATAGGAGGAGAAATTTGCCTGAAGATTGATGTGAAAAAGGTGCTTATCTTCGATGCCGAGACGGGTCAAAGCCTCACATGCTAAGAACATAAACGAAAGACCGGTTTTTCTTAACAAAACCGGTTCTTTTTATTGTATAGGAGTGTTTTTTTATGAAAATGTACAAAATTTTTCTTTTCTTTTTCGTGATTTTGCATTAAAATAAGGGAGACAGGAATGTCTAAGATTCATGAAAAGGAGAGACCGCTATGATATCCAATCAGATACTGCAGTCTAATATTGAAGGGCTTAAAGAGATTACGCGAATAGACCTCTGTGTCTGCGACGTGGAAGGCAAGCTGTTGGCCTCAACCTTCGAACAGGCGGAGGAGTATGAAAACTCCATTCTTGCGTTCGTGGATTCCCCAGCAGACAGCCAGGTGATATCGGGCTATCAGTTTTTTAAGGTATTTGACGAACATCAATTAGAATATATTCTGCTCGCAAAAGGCGGCAGCGATGACGTTTATATGGTGGGAAAACTGGCCGCGTTTCAGATCCAAAATCTGCTGGTGGCTTATAAGGAGCGCTTCGACAAGGATAATTTCATCAAAAATCTGCTTTTGGATAATCTTCTTCTGGTTGATATTTATAACCGGGCGAAGAAGCTTCACATTGAGGTCAATATGAAACGGGTGGTTTTCCTGATCGAGACAAAGACCGAAAAGGATGCCAATGCCCTTGAAACGGTGCGAAGTCTGTTTTCCACGAAGACGAAGGACTTTATCACGGCTGTCGATGAAAAAAATATTATCCTTGTACGCGAGGTGAAGCCGGGCGAGACCTATGAAGATCTGGAAAAGGTGGCCAATATGCTGCTTGATATGCTGAACACGGAGGCCATGTCCAAGGTCCATATTGCATTTGGTACGATCGTCAATGAAATTAAGGATGTCTCGCGCTCCTATAAAGAAGCCAAAATGGCCCTCGATGTCGGAAAAATTTTTTACAGTGGGAAAAATGTGGTAGCATATTCGAACCTGGGTATCGGACGTCTGATTTATCAGCTCCCGCTTCCGCTCTGCCGCATGTTTATCAAGGAAATTTTTGACGGCAGGAGCCCTGACGAGTTTGATGAGGAGACGCTCACGACGATCAATAAGTTTTTTGAAAACAGCCTGAACGTATCCGAGACCTCCAGACAGCTCTATATTCACAGGAATACGCTGGTGTACCGTCTGGATAAGCTACAAAAGAGTACGGGACTCGATCTGCGGATTTTTGAGGATGCAATTACGTTTAAGATTGCCCTTATGGTCGTCAAATATATGAAATACATGGAAAATCTGGATTATTGACATGATAGAAATCGCACATCTGACAAAGACTTACGACAAGAGCAAACGTGCACTGCGGGATATAAATCTAACCATAGAAGATGGGGAGTTTGTATTTATCACGGGCCGGAGCGGCTCAGGAAAGTCCACACTGGTAAAGATTCTTCTCAAGGAGACGGAGCTGACTTCCGGCCGTGTGATCGTAAATGACGTGGATTTGGGGCGGCTTAAGCGCAGGCATGTTCCGAAGTATCGGAGGAGGCTGGGTGTCGTATTCCAGGATTTTCGGCTCCTGAAGGACAGGAACGTTTATGAAAATGTAGCCTTTGCCCAGCGCGTGATTGGCGCTTCCGGACGTATGATCCGCGAAGCAGTTCCGGAGATGTTAACCATGGTGGGGCTGTCATCAAAGTACAAATATTACCCGCATCAGCTTTCCGGCGGAGAGCAGCAGCGTGTGGCTATTGCCAGGGCGTTGATCAACCGTCCGGAGGTACTTTTGGCCGATGAGCCGACCGGCAATCTCGACCCACAGAATGCAGAAGAAATCATGCGCCTTCTTGATGAAATTAACGGACAGGGGACGACCGTGATCGTTGTGACCCACAGCCATGAGCTTGTGGATCGGATGAAAAAGCGTGTCGTCACAATCGACAAGGGCGTGATCGTCAGAGATGAGGAAGAAGGCAGGTATTGATATGGGAATCGGCACATTTGTGTACTGTCTCAAGCAGGGCATTGTCAATATATGCAGAAATATCTGGTTTTCCCTTGCGTCAACCGCGATCATTTCTGCATGTATTTTTTTGCTTTGTATGTTT
>JAAWAR010000134.1 GCA_022792295.1 Lachnospiraceae bacterium | reverse complement strand
TGATCATACCGGTATACAACGTGAGAGACTATGTGGAGAGATGTCTGGATTCCATTGCGGCGCAGACGTATCCGAACATGGAAATTATCACTGTGGATGACGGCTCCACAGACGGCAGCGGCCGTATCTGCGATGCATACGCAGCCAGAGACAGCAGAGTCCGGGCCGTACATTTCCCAGTGAATCAGGGACCGTCTGCCGCCAGAAATGAAGGACTTTGCAGAGCCAAGGGAGCCTTTATTGCTTTTGTGGATGCAGATGACTATGTGGAGCCGGATCTGCTGGATAAGCTGCATGCGAATCTGTCAGAGACCGGAGCGGATATAAGTGCCTGCGGAGCCGACGGGATCGATTTAAAGGGCGGCGCGGCAGGCGTCTATTCACGCCGGGAGGCAATTTGCTGTCTGGCACAGGGGGTTCCCTTCAATCATGTGCCGTGGGGCAAGCTTTACGCTACAAAGCTTGTAAGGAAATGTCCCTTTGACGAGCGGATTTTTTACAGTGAGGATCTCTTATTCCTGTATCAGGTCCTTAAACGTGCCGAGCGGGTCAGTTATCTGCCGGATCGGCTTTATCACTATACGACCAGGGAAGGAAGCCAGGTACAGAGCGGCGTGGATGAGAAAAAATGCACGGCGCTTTTGGCGCATGATTTTGTCTGTAAGGATGCAGCCGCGAACTTTCCGGAAGCCGAGAAGGATTTTAGACGGCTGGCTTTGGAGACAAATCGGTGTCTGGCCATGCTGGCAGTGAAAAAGGGAGCGGCAGGGGAGCGGCTTTTTGCATGCCTGAAGCGGCTTCAGGCAAATACCAGGCGTCATTTTTGCTGGAAGGCATTGTGCCTTTGCCCGAAAAAGAAGGACGCAGCGGCGGTCCTGCTCCTGTATAGCAGTGCGGCGGCTTTTTGGGGGATCGCCGCTGCCCATACGTACATAGGACGTTTGGGAGGCATACACAGATGAAACAGGAAAAACCATTAATCAGTGTGATCGTGCCGGTTTATAATGTGGAGCCGTATATTGAAAAATGCCTGGCCTCGATTGCGGCACAGACCTATTCGAATCTGGAAATTCTTATCGTAGACGACGCATCTACGGACGCAGGAGGCCGTATCTGTGATACTTTTGCAGCCGGAGATAAGCGGATGCAGGTAGTGCATTTTCAGGAGAACCGGGGATTATCTGCCGCCAGGAACGAGGGCGTTTTCAGAGCGAAGGGGAGCTTTGTCTCCTTTGTGGATTCGGATGACTATGTGGAGCCGGGTCTTCTGGATAAGCTGTATGCCGGCCTTTCGGAAACAGGAGCGGACATCAGCGTCTGCGGGGCGTGCGGTTTAAAGGTGCAGGCCGGGTCGGCCGCGTTGTATTCCCGGGCGGAAACCGTTGCCTGCCTGGCGCGGCGAGCCCCTTTTCTCTGGACAGTATGGGGAAAGCTTTATCCGATGGAGCTGGTAAAACGGACTCCCTTCGACGAACGCGCGTTTTGCTGTGAAGACCTTTTGTTTTTTTATCAGATCCTTAAGCAGATCGAGCAGGTCAGTTATGTTCCGGATCGCTTGTACCATTATATTTTCAGGAAAAACAGCCTCATCAACAGACCCGTTGACGAGAAGAAATGTACGGTACTGTCCATCCTTTCTTATATCTGTGAGGATGCGTTTGCAAACTTCCCGGAGGCAGTGCCGGGGTTTGGGCAGGTAGCAATGGATACCAGTATGCGATTGGCCGTGCAGGCGGTAAAAGATGGGGCAGCAGATGGGAAGCTTTCGGAATATCTGAAAAGATTCCAGAGGCATATCCGGCGACATTTTAACTGGAACGCGCTGGCGATGTGTCCAGACAAAAGAGCCGCTGCAGCCGTACTGACGCTGTATGTGAGTACGCTGGCTTTTTGGGGCAGCGCTGCCCTTCATAAGCGGATCAAGGCCATGAGACGGACGGGAACAAAGGACTGGGGAAAAGAAACCTGATGGACAGAGTGGAGGATGCGGCAAAAAATCTGAAATTTACAGCGGCTGGCGAACTTGTGCTGGCCCTATTGAAGTTTGCATCCCGCCGGGTATTTGTCGTTCTTCTCGGGAAAGAATACTTAGGGATCAACGGCCTTTTTACCGATATTCTCTCCCTGCTCTCCTTGGCAGAGCTGGGGGTTGGCGTTTCCATTACTTACAGCCTCTACGGTCCGGCCGCCCGGGGGGATACGGAGACGATCAAATCCCTGATGCGGCTTTACCGCCGTGCCTATCAGTGGATCGGCATGGGTGTTTTGGCGGCAGGCTTGTCCCTGGCCCCGTTTCTCACATTTTTTGTCAAGGAGATGCCGGAGAATGTTTCGAATATTACTTTGATTTACGTCCTTAATGTGGCAAATACCGGCGTTTCTTATTTTTTTACGTATAAAGCCACGTTATTGTTTGTGTATCAAAAAAAATATATAGGCGCCATGATCCGCGCTGCCGTGAATGTGCTTGCCGTTGCGGCACAGACCGCGGCCCTGTTCCTGACCGGAAACTATCTGTATTACCTGTTTATCGCGATCGGGGCCACTTTCATACAGAATGCCGCCATTTCCATGGAAACAGACCGGCTCTATCCGTATCTGCGGGAAAAGGAGATTCGCCCTCTGCCTGCAAAGACAGTGAAGGAGATCCGCCGAAATGTAGGAGCCATGATGCTTCATCGCCTGGGGTCCGCACTGGTATTTGGAACAGACAATCTCCTGATTTCAAAGTTTGCAGGTGTTGCCATTACTGGTCTGTACTCCAATTACACAATGATCCGGAATTTTTTGAATATCATGATCGGCGCGCTGTTTGATATACTGACTCCTGCCATGGGAAACCTGACTGCTACAGAAACACAAAAGCACAGGCAGGCGGCGTTTGGCCGCCTAAACTTTTTTTCGGCATGGCTGTTTGGCTGGATGAGCATCTGTCTGTTCTGCCTGTATGATCCTTTTATTGACATCTGGCTGGGCGGCGGCTATTTGCTGCCCCGGCCGGCCGTTGTACTGATCGTAGTGAATTTTTATATGAACAGTATGCGTATCCCTGTGGTGAACACCAAAAGCGTCCTCGGATTGTTCTGGGATGACCGTTTCAAACCGATTCCGGAGGCGGTACTCAATCTGGTGATTTCCGTTGCCCTGGTAAAACGATGGGGCATTACGGGCGTTTTGGCGGGTACGTTCGTCAGCATAACAGCACTCTCTTTTTGGATCGATCCGCTGGTGCTTTACCGTCACGGACTGAAGCTGGGCGTTGGAAACTATTTTACACGCTATTTCCTGTATGCAGCGGTCACGATAGCGGCAGGCCTGCTGACAGGAGCGCTGTGCCAGACAACGGATGGAACGGTTTTTGGATTCTTTCTGAAAACGGTGTTCTGCCTTTTGGTCCCAAACGTGGTCTATTTGGCTGCTTACTGCCAAACCTCTGAATTCCGTTTTCTTATACATATGGCTGGTACATCGCTGCACAGATCTTGAATCAATGGCGCCTTCCATATTGTCGTACTGCCTGTGCACGTGCGAAGAGGCGTCTGTGCCGGAATGAATTTTCAATCGGCAAGGCGGAGGACGGATACCGCCGAAACCGCCTTGCCGATGAAAATTTATCCTGCGGATTTTTGCCTTTGCATTACAAGGGATTGCGGTAAAAATAGACTGCCAGCCCGCGGTATATTCGGCTAAAATTTACTTAACGCAGCCCACTACGCCGCGTTCATTTGGGCCAAATCTCCCGCAAACTGTGACGCGCAGTTGTCAGAAAGATCGGACACGCCCTAGGATTGAGTGATAGTAGAATGGCTGAGAATGTAGAATTCCTCCTGACATGGCAGGACACGTTTTTCCATTTTTTCCAGCGCATCGTCAAAGCGTTTTGCTTCTTTCTCATCAATCTGCATGACGGGGCTGTCCTGGTAGGACCATTTTTTTCCGTTCAAAGCGTTTTCCTGCAGTTCTTTTACCAGCATCGCGGCCGGGAAGGCACCGTTTGGGAGGCAAACATTGTGCTTTTTGCAGCTTTTGAAGCCGCGGGCGACATAGTTGGCGGGATTGCCGAAGATGACGATTGCGTCATATCCAAGTGCGGCAGCCTTCTCAAAGGAATACTCCAAAAGCCTTTTTCCGCAGCCCTTTCGTTGAAATTTCGGAGAAATGCAGACCGGGCCAAAAGTCAGGATTTCTTTTTTGTTTTCTTCCTCGTCTATGAGCCACGCTTTTGTATACATGATGTTTCCGATAATGCGGCCGTCCATTTCCAGAACAAAGTCAAGCTCCGGTATAAAGTCTTCATGTCCGCGCATGACATGTACCAGATAATGTTCAACGCAGCCGGGAATATACAGGTTGTAGAACGCTTCTCTTATGAGTGCTTCCACGTCTTGATAATCCGTTTCCTTTTCGTTCCGAATTGTAAGCATCGGTAAATTCCCTCCATTCATATATGCTTGCCTGTCAGTGAACAGAAACCATTTTAACACATGTATAATATTTTTTCCATACAAATAAACCGGCCATTGACGGGAAAGATAAATACGAGTAAAATAAAAAAAACAGCAATTATTTAGAGAAGGCTGACAAAAACGGCGAAGGATAAGGGTGGAATCAATGAGGGAAAATCAGGACCTGGATTTGATGGATGAGCTTCCGCAGCAGGGGATTTTTGCACTGGACATCGGGACGCGCAGCATAATCGGCATGGTGGGAATACAGGCAGATGAACGGATTGAGATTGTGGCGATTGAGCGTGCCGACCATAACAGGCGGGCGATGATTGACGGGCAGATCGAAGATATAGATCAAGTGGCGAAGGTGGCCGGCGTGGTAAAAAAGAAGCTGGAAGAAAAGCTCGGTTGCCGCCTTAAAAAAGTCGCAATCGCGGCGGCGGGCCGGGCGCTGAGAACAGAGAGCGCCGCTTTTGAGCTGGAACTTTCCGGGGTACAGACGGTCGATGCCGAAACGGTCAGCCGTCTGGAGGCCGGAGCCATCAGCGAAGCGGAAAAAGCGTTTTTAGGCGGAGTCGAGGAGTCAGGAAATCGTTTTTATCTGGTAGGTTATACCGTATGCCGGTATTATTTGGACAATTACATGCTTTCCAATCTGATCGACCACCGCGGTCAGAAGCTCCGGGCGGAGATTATTGCAACCTTTCTGCCGGCAGAGGTGGTAGAAAGCCTTTATGCGGCCATGAACAAGGCCGGGCTCGAGGTTGTGAGCCTGACGCTGGAGCCAATCGCGGCGATCAATGCGGCCATTCCGCAGAATATACGGCTTCTTAACCTGGCGATGGTGGACATCGGCGCGGGAACCTCGGATATCGCGGTCTGCCGTGACGGAAGTGTGACAGGCTATACGATGGCGGTGGTGGCCGGAGACGAAATTACCGAGGCGGTCATGAAAGCGTATCTGGTCGATTTCGAGACCGCAGAGAGAATCAAGGCGGAGATTGCGGATTCGCAGGAGATCACGTTTACGGACATTATGGGCTTTGAACAGACGGCGGAACGGGAGCACATCATGGAAAATATCCGAGAGGCGTCAGACCGTCTCTGCGGGGAGATTGGCGCAAAGATCAAGGAGGCGAACGGAGGTGTTCCGTCGGCCGTGTATCTGGCCGGAGGCGGAAGCCGTCTTCTGGGTCTTAAGGAGGGCATCACCGAGCATCTGGGAATGGATCCGAAGCGTGTGGCAGTTGCGGGACGCAATTATAAGACCAGTGCATTTTCACAGGAATATGATCTTGATGTCCCGGAATATGCGACTCCTCTGGGAATTGTGATCTCGGCAGGCCTTAATATGATCAACGACAGTTTCCGGGTGTTTTTGAATGACCGGCCGGCCAAGCTGTTCAGAAGCGGAATTTTCACAGTCATGAACATTCTCATGATGAACGGTTACAGCTATCAGGATATGATGGGGAGATCCGGGCAGAATCTGATGGTATATTTAAACGGCCGCAGGAAGGTATTTTACGGAGAGAAAGCGGAGCCGAGTGTATTGAAGCTGAACGGTGAGGATGCGCAGATGTCCGGGCTCGTGCATGCGGGCGATCACATCACGTTTATTCCGGCAAAGAACGGGCAGGCGGCTTCGGCGATGCTCTCGGACCTGGTCGGGCCCTGGGAAGACAGGGACATTTATATCAATGGAAGAAAAGCAAAAGATGATATAGCCTTACAGCATGGCGACGTGGTCTCTGTAGAGGGAATGGAGGACGACACAGAGGAGCAGCCCGACGGGACGGAGACGGCCGGGGCAAAGAGCGCGCCGGAGCATGAGGCGGGAGCGGACGGCGCAGAATTGGAGCGCGAAAAGGTAGAAGAATTCAAAGAAGCGGCACCGGAAGCAAAAACGGAGTATACAGAGAACGTGCCGGATGCAGGGCAGGGATCTGCAGAATCAGCCTCTGCGTTGGACCCGGAGTATATCGGGGAGGCACCGGCCATAAGGCCGGAATCCGTAAACGCGGAATTTGCGGCGGAGCCGGAGCTTGCAGAAAAAGCGCTGACTACAGCACCGGAATCGGCCAAACCGGCAGCTGCGGCAGAACGAAAGCCCGCAGAGAACGTGCTGGATGCAGGAGCGGATCATGTGGATGATGAGAATGCCGTAGAGCCGGAGTCAAAGATCGGGGAAGACCTGCGGCTTTTAGAGGAGGCAGCAGCGGAGAATGAGCCGGAGCCTGAGAGAATAGAAACAAAACGGCCGGCGGCACGGGTTTTTCCCTCGCGGCCGGGTGGAATCCCGGTAATGGCATTTGCGGCAGGCGAACAGGAATCGGCCGGTACGCAGGCGGCAAAGAGCCAGGCGGTCAGGCGGGAGCGCGCAAAAAAGCCGGCAGCCGGTGTGAAAAAGCGTCCGAGGATGTACGAAGCGCCGCAGCCTGTACAGGAAAGGCCCGTGGAAACAGAGGAGGCCTGGTCCGCTGTGCCTGAAAGGCAGAGCGCAGAGGGAAGTGCCGGCCTTACCAATATGCTCCTGTTTTATCTGAATGACAAATCCATGCTTCTTCCCCCAAAGGCCGATCAGACGCCTTATTATCTCATGGATATGCTGGAGTATTCCGGGCTTGATTTCAGGAAGCTGACGAGCCCTGTGATTCTGGAGGTAAACGGGCAGAGCGGGGCGTTCCAGCAGGAGCTTAAAAACGGGGACCGGATCCGTATTTATCAAAAATGATCGGTGATGCGAGCGGAGGTATTTTTTTCCTTTGGGCAATCCAGTTATATTTTTTGGCTGCATTTTGATATACAGGCCAGAAAAAATCGGTAAAATATTAGATAACCGTTACAAATACCCTCAGTAGATAAGGGGAGACTCGGCTTTGCGCCACAGCTTTTTTGATTCTGCAAGGCACTGGAACGAGGTGTACGGAATGTACGCCGAGCGGCGGCAGCACGGCAGAAGCAAAAAAGCTGCGGCGCAAAACTCATTCGGATCCCGGGTGCCATCTTTGGGTGTGTGGCAAGGCGGCGGAATGAGGTGTACCGGGCGTACGCCGAGCGGCGGTAACGCCGCGGGCTGCCAGAAGATGGCGTTTGGGGCGTGTGTCTTCTTGGCCGCTGCGGGTAGTAAAACTGTCTGTCAAAGAGGAGGAAGTATGAGGGAGCATTTGAAAACATGGACGGAAGAATACGAGGATGCGCTGCTTGCATTTTACAGGGAAGCCGTCAGAACCCGCAGCTATTCCGACGAGGAAGGGGCATATGCCGAGAAGATCCTGCAGAAGATGAGGGAGCTTGACTACGACGAAGCCTACATTGACCGAGTCGGCAATGTGGTGGGCCGGGTGGGAAACGGGCCTCGTATTGTACATTTTGACTCGCACATGGATACTGTACAGGTCAACGATGAGGAAGGCTGGAAAGTGCCGCCCTTCGAGGCAGAGCTTGTGGATGGCATGGTCTACGGCAGGGGTTCCGTAGACATGAAGGGAGGCTTAAGCGCCTCTGTCTTTGCTGCTGCACTTGCCAAAAAAGAGGGGCTTTTAGACGGTAAAACCATATATGTCACGGGATCTGTCTGTGAGGAATACTGTGACGGCGTGTGTCTGGAGCATTTTTATCAGGACAGCGGTGTACGCCCGGACTTCTGCGTGATTTGTGAGCCCTCGGACAATGTGATTACCCTGGGCCATACCGGTAAGGTACAGGCGAGGATCAAGACTCACGGCGTATCGGCGCACGGCTCCGCGCCGGAAAAGGGGCTGAATGCCGTATATGAGATGGCAGAGATTATACAAAGAGTGGAGGCCCTCAATAAAAAGCTCCATGACAGGGAGGGCGGCGGAACGATTGTTTTGTCGGATATTTCCTGCGTTTCGGCATCGCTGAACGCGGTTCCGAGCGAGTGCGAGATCTATCTGGACCGCCGTCTGCGTTTAGGAGAGACTGTAGAACAGGTAAAGGGGGAACTAGACGGCCTGATTTCCGGAAAAAGAGCGAGCTGGGAGCCGGGAACGCTGCGTCACACAAGCTGGAGGGGAACAAGCCTGCTATACACTCCAGCGCATGAGCCGTGGAAAATCGCAAAAGAGCATCCACTGACACAGGCCTGCTGCGATGCCTACGAAGCAGTGTTCGGACAAAAGCCGGATCGCTTTGACTTTTGGGATTTCGGTACGAATGCGGTCGTCCCGGTGTCGATGGGGGTGGCGACGATCGGCTTTGGCCCGGGGGAATATAAGCTGGCCCATATGCAGAATGAATGCTGTGATCCAGAGAAGGTAACAGAGGCATGCCGTTTCTATGCAGAGCTGATTGCGAGGCTGTGACAAAAAGTGTATAAAAAGAGCAGTTTTGTTTGGAAAGAGGGCCGCGATAAAGAAGAAGGACATACAATGGCGGTGCAGAACAGGCTGTGCCGCCATTTGTACACCGGTTAATGCCAGCCGCCAAAAGACAGTATTTGGGGTGTATGTATCCTCTTGTCCGGTGAGGATGAGATGCATCTCGGTATAAGAGGGGGCTTTGCTCTTTTTATTTGCCCAACCCCCGCGTCTGTATGATACGAATTGACACATTAGGGGAAGAAAAACGGAAGGCGGCACACATGCAGATTTTGGATATTCCGATCAATCAAAATCAGATGGAGACGACGAGACACGGGAGCTTCGGATTTCCTGCAGCCGTCTATTCTTCGGTCCTGAGCCGGAATGTGCTGGGGTTTACCAACTGGCACTGGCATGAGGAGATGCAGCTTTGCCGGGTGATCCAGGGAAATGTCCGGTTTTCTGTCAATCAGAAACAGTATCTTTTACAGACCGGAGATGGGCTTTTTGTGAACAGCGGCTATCTGCACATGGCAAAATCGGAGGGGCGGGCCGACGGTGCGTACCTTTGTCTGAATTTCCATCCGCGCCTGCTCGCTTCGTTTCACGGAAGTGTATTTGAGGAGCAGTATGTACAGCCGAATTTAAAGAATCCGGCACTTGAGGATGTCCTGTTAACGAAGGAAACACCCTGGCAGAGGAATATTTTGGATGGGATGGAAAGAGTGTGCCGGCTCTGCGAGGAAAAGATGTCAGGCTATGAGCTTTTGGCAATATCTGCGCTTTATGCTTTGTGGTTTGAGCTGTTAAAAAATACGCCGTGTACCGGCGGGACGATTTCCAGGCCGCGTTTTCAGAGCAACACTGCGGTTCAGATAATCATATCCTACATAAACGGGCATTACGCAGAGGCCCTTACAGTCGGGGAGATCGCCCGCGAGGCGTCGTTAAGCGTGAGTGAGTGCTGCCGTCTGTTTAAGCGCGTCACAGGTGATACGATTTTTTCCTATCTTCAATCGCTAAGGCTTTCCAGAGCCCTCGATCTTTTAAAGGAGGATATACTTTCAATCAGCCAGATCGCCTATGAGACGGGCTTTTGCAGCGCCAGCTATTTTATCGAGGTATTCAAAAAAAGAATGGGACAGACTCCCCTGCAGTATCGAAAAAGCCTGTGAGAGATAAAAAGACGGAAGGAGAGAAGGACTGTATGGAGAAGCAGAAGGAGGTAAAATACGATGAAGCTTGACCGTATGATCGGCATCCTGTCCATCCTTTTGCAGCAGGAGAAGGTCACAGCTTTGTATCTGGCGGAAAAATTTGAGGTCTCCCGCCGTACAATCAACCGGGACATCGAGCAGCTTGGCATGGCGGGGATTCCCCTGGTCACGACGCAGGGGCCAAACGGCGGGATTGCGGTGATGGACAATTATAAGATCGACCGGGCCCTTCTGACCTCCTCCGATATGCAGGCAATTCTGGCGGGCCTGCAGAGCCTCGACAGCGTGAGCGGTACGAACCGGTATGCACAGCTTATGGAAAAGCTGTCGGCCGGAGCGTCGGATTACCCTGCCACGGACCGGCATATCTGCATCGACCTTTCATCAAGCCGCAAGACGTCCCTTTCAGCAAAGATCGGGCTTTTGCACGGGGCGATTACAGATTCAAGGCTTGTTTCGTTTACCTATTTTTCCCCGAAGGGCGAATCCGGCCGGCAGATCGAGCCATACCGGCTGCTGTTTCACTGGTCGAGCTGGTATGTGTGGGGCTGGTGCCTGGAAAGACAGGCATTTCGGTTGTTTAAGCTGAACCGTATGACAGCGCTTTCAGAAGGGGAGCTGTTTGTGGCGCGGCCGGTTTTGACACCGGATCTGTCGGATGAGGCGGTGTTTCCATGTGTATACCAGGCGAAAGCCAGGATCCGGCCGGAGTACAGATGGCGTCTGGTGGAGGAGTGCGGGCCCGAGAGTTTTTTGGAGCAGCCGGATGGTTCCCTTCTTGTGACGGCAGGCTTTACGGATGAAGATATGATTGTCAGCTGGATCATTTCTTTCGGGGACGGTGCGGAGCTTTTGGAGCCGGCAGGGCTTCGGAAGCGGCTGTATGTGCTCGCCGGAGCGATTCAAGAAAAATATAAAGGCTGTGTAGAGGATGAACATGACATACAGATGTCATGATTGGTGTGATAAAATGGGGTCATAGACAAATGAAAGGAGAAGTTGGATATGACCTATGAAATTGTAAGACTTGAGGAAAAACAGGTGGTGGGGATTTGTGCGCGGACAAGCAACAAGGCCTCGGACATGGCTGCGGTAATCGGGGGACTGTGGAAACGGTTTTTCCAGGAAGGAATTTATGCTTCGATCCCGGATAAGGAGAATGAAAAGGCTCTGGGGATTTATAGGGACTATGCCGGGAGCGAGAAGGAAGATTACACGGCGGCGGTCGGCTGTGAGGTTAAAAATGCAGAGAAAACAGAGTATGTTTCGATGCGCATTCCGGCTGGGCGATATGCAAAATTTGTGATCCATGGCGATATGGTGAAGGCAGTGGGAGAAGCCTGGCAGGAGATAGGGAAGATGGAGCTGCCGAGGGCGTTTGTGTGCGATTTTGAAGAATATCAGGACGACAGGATGGAAGACGCAGAGATTCATATTTATATCGGATTAAAGGAGTGAAGATGAGGCCGGCTGATACAAAGGCCGGAAACGGGAGAGACCGTATTCAGACGCTTTGCGTGAACCGGCGCAGCTTACAGCTATGCCGGTTCACCGTTTGGCGACGGTCTGCTACCTCTGCCTGCTTGAAGGGTTTGGCGTATGGGCGCGGGCTGCTTTTACCAAGGAAAGGGCTGAAACTATCATGGCAGTTAATAAGATGTGTGCATAGCAAAGGCTATGTCTGAAGACGGATATAGCCTTTGCTAATCCTAAGGAAATCTTAGGAGGTGCACATTGGGCTATTATAAGGCAGCGGATATTCTGCCGCCCAAAATACTGGAAATCTTGCAGGACTATGTTGACGGAGAATATATACATTCCACGGAAACCAGAGAATCGAAAGTTTTGGGGACAACAAACGGACATTAAAAGGGTGTTTGCGGAACGAAACGTTCGGATTTATAAAGACTATCTAAACGGAATGTCACTGACTCAATTAGCGAATCAATATTTTCTTGCCCGGCTGATTGAAAATAAGAATTACAAAAAAGTTTAGTTTAATAGGAACAAGCGGCGGAGCCTTGGCTGCAATCAATGTTGCCCTTGAACGACCGGACTTGATTAACAAAATAGTTGCAGATAGCTTTGAAGGAGAATTCGTACTCGTTGTTAGGCATCATATTCTAACGGATTTTGCTTTAGAAATATGATGTCCTGTTCTTTTGATTATTTGATACCTCCATATTATCCAGCCTATACGATGGGCTGTTATCGAATTGTTATCAGATATTCTATACTGCTTTGTGAACAGTTCAGCTGCCCACAAAAATACAAGAACAGGGACACGATCAACAGGGCTGTCGTTGGGATTGTTTATCGTTGTTTTAAGCACTGACGCGGGTGTGCTTCACACGGTAGAGCGGCTCATGGTATGCTGATACACAGGGGGTGTCAACATATAAAAATCCTCCCTTGCGGATTGACATAGGAGGATCGGTTAATTTTCGTTGCTTCTCAAATCATCGACAAGAAATTGAATGTGTTCTGCCTGACGGGGCGTAAGTCCAGTAATGTCGAGCATCTGCAGCGCGTCCGGCTTGGCTATTTCACGCCCTAACAGATAATCCGTACTGACATGAAAGAAGTCTGCAATCCGTATCAGCATATCTATGGAGGGCATGATATTATCATTATCCCAGTTGCTGATAATCTGTTTTTTACGCCCAGGCGTTCAGCAAGCTGCACTTGATTCAGTTCTTTTGACTGCCGCAAGAATTTAATGCGTTTTGCAAACATAATCGTCCCGCCTCCTCTCATGGCTTTTATTATGAGCCAAAGAGCCAGAAATTAAAAATACTGATATTGTAATAATTGACAAATTGAATTATAATGAACCAGTCAGGAACGGAACGAAAGGTTGTGTCGCTATGATTTATACGGATGAAGAAAGAAAAAAGCTGGACGCTATCCTCAAAGCGTTCGAGGAATACATCGAC
>JAAWAR010000133.1 GCA_022792295.1 Lachnospiraceae bacterium | reverse complement strand
TCCGCTTTATAGAGCGCCTGATACAAAATAACGAAGAAAGGGCAACGGTTCAGGTATCCGGGCTGCTGCAAGAAAGGAGAAAATCACGTGTTTGAGGTTGCGGGAAAAAGAATCCTGGTGACAGGCTCGACGCAGGGAATCGGGAGAGCGGCTGCCGCAGCGTTTGCGGCTGCCGGGGCGTCCGTTTGGATTCACGGCTCCAGAAAAGAAAAGACGGAAAAAGCGTCTCAAAGCATCGGGTTCGGTACGAGACCCGCGTGGGCGGATCTGTCGGAGGACGGCTGTGCACAGAGGCTGTATGAAAAGACGGGCGATGTGGATATTCTGATCCTCAATGCCTCCGTCCAGTACAGAAAAGCATGGGATGCGATCACCGCCGAGGAGTTTGACACACAGCTTCATGTAAATCTGAAAAGCTCTTTGGAGCTGATCCAGAAATATGTGCCCGCGATGCAGGCGCAGGGCTGGGGGCGTATCATTACGATCGGGAGCGTGCAGCAGTTCGTTCCGCATAAGGATATGGCAGTCTATGCGGCATCGAAATCCGCGCTCTATGCACTGGTAAGAAATCTGGCAAAGCAGCTTGCACCCTGCGGGATCACGGTTAACAATGTGGCGCCGGGAGCGATGGCGACGCCGAGAAATGCCGATGTCGTCCGGAATCCGGATTACATGAAAAAGGTGGTGACCGGTATCCCGGCTGGCTATATGGGGGCGGAGGATGACTGCAACGGCGCCTGCTTCCTGCTTGCCAGTGAGGAAGGACGCTATATCACCGGGGCCAACCTCTGCGTGGATGGAGGGATGAGCCTTTGAACCTCTATATTGCGTCCTGTGCGCCGGACGGCGGAATCTATCATTACAGGCAGGCTGCGGCTGGCTCTTTTCGGTTTCGGGGTAAGACTTACTGTGACAGGCCGATGTATCTGGCCCGCGAGGGAAAATGGCTGTACGTGCTTTTACGGCAGCCGTTCCCCGGCCGGCCGGACAGCGGCCTTGTCCGTTTTGCACTGGGACCGGATGGTGGCTTAAGTGAGGCATCGGAAACCGTGAGTACGGGCGGAGCGTGCGCCTGTCATCTGTGCCGGCTTTCGGGGGTGACGTATGCGGTCAATTATCTTTCCGGCAGCGTGTTTTCGGACAAGGGCGACATGGCTTTCCATCATGGGAGCAGTGTGGTAAGAAAACGGCAGGAGAGTGCCCATCCCCACTTTATCGGGGTTTCCCCGGATGGAAGCTATTTGATGGTTACGGATCTTGGCATGGATCGGATTTTTCTTTATGACAGAGACTTAAGGCGGTGCGGGGAGGCGGCCGCGCCTTTAGGGGCCGGTCCGAGGCATCTTTTAGTGCTCGACGAATCGCATGTAGCCTGTGTCAACGAGCTCGCCTGCAGCATTGGCATTTACGGATACGAGGCCGGGAAGCTTGCGCTTGTTCGTGTCGTTCCCGTATTGGAGACGGTTCCGGGAGGGGCTTTGAGCGCAGCGATTTGCCGTCTGGGCCAAAGTGTGTTTGTATCGACGCGCGGTGCGGATCGGATCACAGGCTTTTGGTGGCAAAAGGGACGTCTGGAAAAGCTTTTTGAGATGCCCTGTGGCGGAGTTTCCCCGCGGGATATTCTGGCGGCCGACGGTTTTTTGTTCAGCATGAACGAGGGTTCACACGCGGTTTGCGTGTTCTCCCTAGATAGGGCCGGGGGGGCTTTCGGCCGGCCGGTACAGATGCTGCCGGTTGCAAACGCCGTCTGCGGCTTGTTTACATTAGAGGGCGGGGAAGGTAAAGAAATGGATTGACAAGGAGGAGCCCTGTGTAAGATAATAGAAAAAAGGAATTGTGAGGGTACTGAACGGCTACGAAAAGATGCCGAACAGGAGCATAAGGAGGCACCGCGAATGTCTGTACAGGATAAAAACCTTGTGTCCTACACCGTGCGGGAGATTGAGCTGCCGGTTCCAGCCCGCAGCCGGTACAATATCCGCCTTTACTATAACCGTCTGGAGCCAAGGCACAGGGAGAAGCTTCCGCATTCTCATCTGGCAATGGAGATCGACATGTTTGGCGGCGGCTGTAAGGGGACTTATGTGATCGGTGACAGGACCTATGCTATCCGTGACGGGGATATTTTTATCCTGCGCAGCAACGAGGAACACAGCATCGTCCATATGGAGGAGGGAGAAAGCCAAAAATGTGTCTGTACGGGGATCCAGTTTTCGCCGGACTTTTTGTGGTCGCCAAGCAGCGAACTGGGTGATATGTCTAATATCTATGAGGTATTCCTCGGGCTGGATTCGAATTTCTGCCACAAGCTGGACGCCGGGCAGCCGGTCACCAGAATCATAAAACGGGAACTTGAGGACATTGTCCGGGAGTTCAATCAGGCGCCTGTGGAATACAGTCTGATGGTAAAGGTTAAACTGATTTCGGTTTTGATCCTGTTAGCCAGGGAGTACCGCGCAAACAGGCGGTCTCTGCCGGGGCAGCATATACAAAAGGAAAAACGGGTTTTGATAGAAAACGCGCTGAATTTTATCGACAGCCATTTGATGGAGCCCATCACACTGGAGAGCGTGGCAGGGCATGTCCATATGAGCCCATCCTACCTGTCTCTATTGTTTAAGAGCTTAAACGGCTTTACGACCTGGGAATATATTGTCGCGCAGAGGATCGAATGTGCAAAAAAGCTGCTTTTGGAATCGAATGAGCTGGTGATCGACATTTGCATGAAAAGCGGCTTTAATTCGATTACCAATTTTAACCGGGCGTTTAAGCGGGAAGTCGGTATGTCTCCGAAGGAATACCGAAGAAGGATGAGACTGTAAAAAGAAATGCCTCTGCATTACGGCCGAAGCCGTATATGCGGAGGCATTTGATTTGCCGTGGTCACTGATTTGACAGAGTATAGTAGCGCATTCTGCTTTCTTTATAATGGGGCAGCTCATCATAGGTATGGGGCTGGGTGCTGTCGATTTTTTTTTCCTGCTCCTCCAGCTCACTTGAATTATAAGCGAATGAAAAGACCGCGCCGTCATACTCAACCGGACAGATAAGACTGACATAATAGGTACGGGAGTCCGCCATGCGTAAGCTTTCGAACAGCATCTGCACGTCGTAAGACTTATCACCGATCTGAAGCGTTTGCTTGTGTTCAGGCATCAGGTAGAAGCTGGCGCCGGTATAGCGGTCAAAGCCCGCTCTGTGCAGATTAAAGCCCCTTGTAAGCTGTGCATCATATAAGGTGATGCCGGCCCTTACTTTTTTATAGCCCTCAGGCATGCCCTCCGTGATCTCCGTAACGGTGACAGTTACGTTCTGTGTATATGGATCTCCCCATAGCATGAAACTATCCGAATAGAGGCCGCCTAAAGTAATATCCTGCCGGCCCTGCGGTGTAATGGAAAGGCCGCTTTTGTCAAACCAAGTATCACCGGTTTTTTCCGGCTGCTGGACCCACACACCATCCGCATTTACCTGATAGCCATCCGGGGTCATGGTATTGGTGAGCATGTAGCCGTCGGACCCCATGTAGTAATACAGACCGCTTTCCGGAGACATATACCATTGGTCGGTGAGGTACACTCCGGCGTCGTTGACAATCCGCCAGCCTTTTTCGTCCTCCTGCCAGGTATCGGCCAGCGCGGAAAATCCATGAGAAAGAGTCAGTATAGCGGCCGTTATAAGAACAGCCGATGTCTTTTTCAGCTTTTTCATAAACAGTTCCCTCCTGATTTGTTTTTTTCTAGTATATATCATTTTTTCTGATATGTAAAGAAATTCATGTCGTTTTGCAGGGCATATGTAGGCGAAAAGTGACAGGTCAGACAGGTTTGTGTCCCCTTGTCTGCAAGGGATATATGCTGCGCCGGCTTACGAGTATGCAGAAAGAAATGGATTGACAAGGAGGAGGACGGTGTAAGATAATAGAGGCAGGCTCTTAAAGAGTATAGATATAAAGCCGAAAAGAGGCGCACATACGGTTGTGGAGAGACCTCAAAATCCCGAACACAGCGAGAATTGCCAAAAGGCTATCCTCCTGACCGGTGAATAGAGTGTGCCGCTGGATAAAGCAAAGCAGTGCGGATCGTATGATGAGACGGTTAATTTGATCCGCAGTCTTTTGGGACAGGGATAAAAGACGAACGGCAGCCTGCAGATGGTCGTCCTTGACGGACCGGCTGTGAGGCGGCACTGGCGCAGCGCGCCGGAAAGGCTATGAGATAAAACTGAAAGAGGATGGAACGGGAATAATTTCTGCGGTATAGGATCGCCTGCCGGAAAAGACCTGTGGAGGTTCGGTGTAAAACGGGAATATAGCATGTCGCCTATTTTCTCATCAGACTGCGCTGCCTTCGGTCAACGGTGTTGTGCGCCGGCGGCATACGTTCAGCCAAGACCGCAGCAAAGAAAAAAGGACACCGCCTCGCGGTATATTTGGCCCAAATATACCACAAAGTAGAACGCACAGCTGCCAGGAAGCAATGTCCCAACACGTTTTGGATCGAGAAACAGGAAATCAAGCTGATTTCCGAGAAGGGAGAATCACCTATGTACATTGCAGACTTGCATATTCATTCCAGATATTCACGCGCCACGAGCAAGGAGTGTACGCCGGAGCATCTGGATCTATGGGCGAGACGAAAAGGAATTGATCTTTTGGGAACCGGGGATTTCACGCATCCGGCATGGAGAAAGGAGCTGGCTGAAAAGCTTCTTCCAGCCGAGGATGGCTTATACCGCTTAAAGGATGAGCTGCGCCTTGAGGAGCCCGGTCCGGCCGGGGCTGCTGTTCCCAGATTTGTGATTTCCGGCGAGATCAGCTCCATTTATAAGAAAAACGGGCGGGTACGCAAGGTACATAATGTGATTCTTCTCCCGGGACTATCGGAGGCAGAGACCCTGTCCGAGCGGCTGGAAACGATCGGCAATCTGCACTCTGACGGCAGGCCCATCCTGGGTCTGGACAGCCGGGATCTTCTGGAGATCACACTGGAGGTCTGTCCGCGGGCCATCTTTATCCCGGCGCATATCTGGACACCGCACTTTTCTATGTTCGGGGCCTTTTCCGGTTTTGATACGGTGGAGGAATGTTTTGAAGATATGACACCCCATATCCGGGCCGTCGAGACCGGGCTTTCCTCGGATCCCCCGATGAACTGGCGCCTGTCGGCCTTGGACCGTTTTCGCCTGGTTTCCAATTCGGATGCACATTCTCCTTCCAAGCTTGGCAGGGAGGCAAATCTGCTTGAGATCCCCATGTCTTATGACGGCCTGTATGCGGCCATCCAGGAAGGGCGGGGCCTTTCGGGAACGATTGAATTCTTTCCGGAGGAGGGCAAATACCACTATGACGGGCACCGCAAATGCGGCGTCTGTGTGAGTCCCGTGGAAGCCGAGAGGCTGGGAGACAAATGTCCGGTATGTGGGAAAAAACTTACATTGGGCGTTTTCCACAGGGTCGTCCAGCTTGCGGATCGGGAGGAGGGCTTTATACGGCCGCAGGCCAAGCCGTTTGAGCGGCTTGCTCCTCTTATGGAGGTGCTTGCTGCTTCCACAGGACGCTCGGCGACAAGCAAGCCGGTACAAAAGCTGTATCAGGGGCTTTTGAAAGGCCTGGGGCCGGAATTTGCTATCCTGCGGGATTTCTCCCTGGAGGAGATTCAGAAAAAGGCCGGTTCCCGGGTCTGTGAGGGCATTCGAAGGCTGCGTCTGGGAGAGGTAGAGCGTATCCCGGGCTTTGACGGGGAATACGGCGTCATCCGCCTGTTCACTCCATCGGAGCTTGCCGACATGGAAGGCCAGCTCAGCATGTTTCAGATCCCGGCAAAGACAGAAGAACGCACGGGAAGTCCGTGGGAGAAAGAGCCGCGGGCGGCCGTGGGGCAGGCAGGCGTACACGAAACGGCAGGCGGCGAAGAAAAAAAGGCAGAAAGAAAGGCGGCCGGGACAGACATGGCTGAAACGGCCGGGCAGGAACGGCCGGCGCCGGCAGGGCCGGCTTTAAACGAGGAACAGCTTTCGGCAGTCTGCTCTGTTTCCTCCAGGATTGCCGTACTGGCAGGGCCGGGAACCGGAAAGACCAAAACGCTGGTTTCTCATATCGAATATCTTCTCACAAAGCGCAGAGTGCGTCCGTCGGAGATTACGGCTGTCACCTTTACGAGACAGGCGGCCGACGAGCTCAGAAGCCGGATAAAGGAGCTGCCGGGTGGAAAAAATAAAGCGGGAAAGCTTTGCATCGGGACCTTTCACGCGGTCTGCCGGGAACTTTTAAGAAAAGCAGGGAGGGAGTTTGTGCTGGCGGATGAAGATACAGCTTTAGAGCTTATCCGGGAGACGGCAGAGGAGCTGGGAATAAAAGAGAATCCCAAACGCCTGCGCGAGGCAATTTCACGGAAAAAGACAGGCGGGAGCGATCCGGCCGAGCCGGAATCCATCTCGCGGGCCGTCATGCGCTATCAGGAACGCCTTGCGGCATTGTCGGCGCTGGATTTTGACGATCTTCTGCTTGAGGCGCTTTTGCGGGCTGAGGCGGGGGAAGACAGGCTCCCATATCTGCTGATCGACGAATTTCAGGATATAAGTCCGCTGCAATACCGGCTGCTCCGGGCCTGGGGCAGGGAAAACAGAGAAATTTTTGCCATAGGAGATCCGAATCAGGCCATTTATGGGTTTAGGGGTGCGGATCCGTCCTGTCTGGAACGGTTTATCCGCGAGGAGGGGGCCGAGGCCATCCGCCTGCGGAATAATTACCGCTCTGCACCGGAGATATTGGCTGTTTCCGGTGAGGTGTTAAAACAGACGGGTACGCTCCTGAAACCGATGCTGCCGGCAGGGCCGCCTGTCCGGCTGATGCAGACAGAGGAGGAGCGGGACGAGGCGATCTTTATCGCCAAGGAGATTAACCGGATGGTCGGCGGGATGGACATGCTTGACGTTCAGGAGGATTTTTCCGGCGCGGAAAACCGCAGTCCGAGGAGCTTTGCAGACATTGCGATCCTGTGCCGTACGCACCGGCAGATGAAGCTTTTGGAAATGTGTCTGAAAAGGGAAGGGATTCCGTACATTGCGGCAGGGCGGGAGGAATTTCTGCGTGCGGTTTCTGTCCGGGAGAGCCTGGGATTTTTTAGGTGCCTCCTGTATCCGGAGGATCTGCTGGCAAAGCATTTGTACGGGCCTGTGCTTTCCGGCTGCCCGGATTTGGAGGAGAAGTATCGGGAACTGTGCAAAAAAGGGAAGCCAAGGAAGATATGGGATTCCTGGATGGAAGACAGAGGGCTTTTGGGAAATCCGGATATGGAAAAGCTGGCTGCAATGGCGGTGTTTTATAAGAGCATGGAGGAGATGCTTGAGGGGCTGGCATTGGGGAGAGAGAGCGATTTAAAGCGCTGCGGCGGAAAACGGTATGTGCCGGATGCAGTGACTCTTATGACGATGCATGGCTCCAAGGGGCTGGAATTTCCGGCTGTTTTCCTTTACGGGATGCGGGCAGGGCTGGTGCCGCTTGTGCATAAGAGCAGGGAGACGGACCTGGATGAGGAGAGAAGACTGCTCTATGTGGCAGTTACGCGGGCGAAGGAGGAGCTGATTCTGACGGCTTGTGGGGAACTTTCGGCATTTCTGGAGGAAATCCCGGAGAAGTTTCTTTTGAGAGAGCGGCTTAAGCCGATGAGACAGAAAGAGGATGAGGGAAGGCAGCTCAGTTTATTTGAATTTATGCAGAAATAAGGGGCACAGAGGCCGTCATGATTGGCATTGCCAACCATGACGGCCTCTGTCCGCGGAGCTTTTGCCGGTTTTCCGGCCTACGGCCGTTTTTTTGTTCTTTTTCTGCTGTTACGGGCTGACCTGACGGACTATTCGATCCGCTTCCCGTCCGCGGCTGTCATGTGGCCGTCCGGGGTCCGCTCATTTTGGTACATGGCTCCAAGCGGCATTTTGTCTGCCCCGTAGGGATTCATATAGTACCAGTCTTCTGCGATCAGCCTCCAGCCGGTTACCATATGCCCATTTTCCGGATCCAGATAATACCACGGGCCATCCGGGAGATCCCGGTGCCAGCCTGTCTTCATTCCGGTATCTGTATTAATGTAGTACCACTGGCCGCTTCCGGAATCAAAAACCCAGCCTTCTTTCAGATAACCGTCCGCACCGAAAGCCCACCAGGTATGATCCTTGTATATCCAGGCTATCTGTTCCTTTATGGCGCCGTCTGTATCTTTTATGTCCCTTCCGGAGGCGTAGGTTTGGCCTGAATAACGCAGGCGCCAGCCCTTTTCATCCTTTACCCAGCTTCCAGAGGGATCAGAGGCCTGCACATTGCCGGAATCATTATAGCTGTCGGAGCCGGAGCTGCCAGGAGTATTGCCGGAGCCGCTGCCTGGGGTGTTGCCGGAACCGCCGGGAGTATTGCCGGAGCCGCCGGGAGTATCACCGGGGCCGCCAGGGGTATTGCCGGAGCCGCCGGGAGTATCGCCGGAACCGCCAGGGGTGTCTCCTCCTTCATCGGGAGGGATAGGATCTGGATCCTTTTCGAATACGGCGGTCAGCGTTCTATCGGCCGTGACCGTGAAGGAGAGGACGGGAGTCGTTCCCGCCTCAGCGCCTGCCTCGAGCCATTTCACGAAATGATACCCGTCCGCCGCTGTGGCCGTGACTGTGACGGTTTCCATGTCTGCAATCTCTCCTCCGCCTTCAACCGTACCGCCCTCTGCCGGCAGTGCGTTAAGACGGATCTGCCTTATTTGCAAAGGAAGCTTGAGGATTCCCTGTTCCTCCTTTAGCCGCTTGAGCGTGGCTTCATCCGCGGACAGATACGTATCCAGAGTATCGAGTGTAATATTTTCTGTTGCGTCCAGTGTGACGCCATCCGGGATCGTCAGGTTTGCTCCCGGGGTTATGACCAGCTTTACGGGCCGCTTGGTTTGGTCCGCCATCTCAAGCGCCTCCGGACCAAGCGTCAAATCATTATGAAGCGTGGCGTTTCCGTAGACGGTCCAGATCCTCCCGTCGGCAGAGTCCTTGCGCATCATAGCGTTTAAAACGGCCGTATCTTCGACCGTGACGTTTTCGGCGGTTCCGTCTATTTTTCCAACGGCTGTTACCTGGGCCGAATCGGATACCGTGATGGTTCCGGCCGCATGAAGGCCAAAGCTTTCTGGGCTTGTGGCGTTGACGATTGCGCCTCCTTCAAAAGACAAATCTGCCAAAGCCCGGATCGCCGGCTGCTTTTGTGCGGTAATCTCTATAGAGGGCGCTTCCTTCCCTTCCTTTATATTAATATATGTTGCATAGAGGCCGGAAGACGCAGAGGAATGTCCATTAAGGCGGCCTCCGTCTATGGTGATGGACTGTTTGCTTCCGTTTCCTTTCTGCACAAAAATGCAGGAGTAATCGGCGTCGATCGTGACATCGCCCCCCGAGATACAAACCTCCTGCGTGCCACCAGCGCCAACGCCTGGAAGCCAGATTCCGATCTGGGAAGCCTGGATATCAACATTCCCTCCCAAAATCTTTACGGGCCCGCCGTTACTGTAGATCCCGTTATTGTCGGAGGCACTCGTGGCAGTAATTGTCAGGGAGCCGTCTTCCATAATAAAATCATTCAGGATTATACAGAGACTAACAAATGATGTAAGCGTACCTGAGCGCATCGTGATGGTCTGTCCGCTAAATCCGAAGGCCGAAGCGCTTTCTGCCGAAAGCGCAAGGCTCCCCTCGCCTTCTATGATCCAGTGGACATCCGTATCCAAGCTGCTTGCGTTGGTGATGAGAGGCCCGTAGTACGTTGTATTTGTACTTTCCAGTACATTTTCCCCCTTGAGGACAAGGGTGGTTTCCCACTGGGGCGGCACGATTAGGAGCTTTTTGTCTGCCGTTATATGGCAGTCCGTCAGCGTCAGGGTTCCCTGTTTGGCATCGGCATCGGCAACCCACGCCCAGCCCTCGGAGGGATTGGATTCGGAGCTCTCCCCAAGCGTCAGGGTTTCCGTCCGCGAGGCCGCCGCTTTAAAGCGGGCCGCTGTCTGGCTTTTGCCGGCATGCTCCAAAGCAGCATTCCCTGCATTGCTCGGAGTGGCGTCTTCCATCCCGGGATTGCCTGCTTCGGGGGCGGATGGAACGCTGCCCGGCTTCTGGATCGGGCAAATGTAGCAGCGGTATCTGCATGCTGCAGCCTCCTGATACCCACATTCTTTATCACAGATATGCCGGCAGTCTAAAAGCTTCTTATCCGCGTCCGAGGCGGAGGCAGACCCAGAGCCTGCCTCCACCGGTTTGTAGCACGCATTGTCATGTACGTGTCTGCAGGTTTGCTCCTCCCGATACCCGCATTCCTCCGTATGCTCCTGGTGATGGTGGCAAAGTACGGGGGGGGGGTATTTGTGTTTCGCCCTGATGCATAGGCCGGCATACACCCCAGGTTAAACACCAGGATAACGGACATAAGGGTCATCAAAGATCGTCTCCTGAAAAAGCAAAAATAACCGCTCATCATTTCCTCCTAGTTGTTTTAATCGCAGTTCTCATTGCTTTTTATTTTAACAGGTACATCTTGGGTTTGGCAGTACCGGATTTGTCCGCCAGCCGTACAAAATTCGTACTTGACAAAGTGGGGATTTTATGCATATCCGCAAGAGTGCGTCGAATGCCTCATCCCCGAAGCTCTGCGGTTATGGATTTCGGCGGCTCCTTCCTTCTTACAGCCTCACATATACGGAGGACAAAAATACCAAACCGTCCGCTTCAAACCTGGCATCGCCGCCGTGCTGGCGTGCGATTGCCGCAATGGAGCCCGTCCCGATGCCGTAATCGGCGTGTTTGCTGGAAACCGCCCTGCCGTCGCGCTCCGTAAATCTGCCATCAAAGCTGTTGTCCATCGTGACGGCCAGCGTCTTATACTGCAGCCGGCTGTTCAGACGGACAAATTTTTTTCCCACAGTCATGCGGGCGCAGGCCTCGATGGCGTTTTCAAACAGATTGCCGAAAATCACACATAGGCTGCTGTCCGTGATGCGTTCCAACTGTTCCGGTACGGTGAGGCAAATCGAGCATTCAATGCCGTTTTCCTCTGCGATGGCGGCATAATGGGAGACGACCGCATTAACGGCCAGGTTTTCACAATAAACTGTTTTTGATCCGGCGGGAATCTGCGCGGTCAGTGTATCCAGATAGTCGTTCAGACGACGATTGTTCCCCTCGGCACTGTAGCTTCGGATCACGGCCAGCTGGTGGCGCAGGTCATGCTGCTGCTTCTTTACGGCCTCTGCACTCTGCAAAAGCATCTGATGGCGCTTTTTCTGCTCCTCGGTCTGCGCTTTCATCAGGCTGACCTCGAAGGAGAGCCGCTGTTTCTGCTGCTTGAGCCGCAGAGCGTCCCGGATAAACAGGCCGCCGACTATTCCTGTCATCAGTGTGAACAGGACGCCTCCGATTTGGAAAACGGAAGACAAAACATCGGTAAAGCGCAATCCATAATTTACCATTTCAAGGGCACCGCCGAGTGTCAGCACTGCCATAGGAAGGAAGAATCTTCTGGCCGGCTGGTTTCGATACAACAGTCCCTCATAAAGGATATATCCGGCCAGAAACAGGAGAGAAAACAGCACCAGGACATGGAAGAAACGCATACTCCTGGAAAAACCGGCTATCCCCAAAAGCTGGGCCAGGAAGGCTGTGGCCGCGGCGGATAAATTCGCAAGGCATAAAAAGCGAAGCGGGCGGTCGTCGTGGAACGGGATTATGGTGATGGCAAACAAAAGGAGCGGAACAGGGACGGAGAAGAATCCCATAAAAGCGAACAGGTATAATAGGGTTGGATTGGGGATGAGGAGCCCTGTCAGATTACATTCGCCAAAGCACCACAGCCCCATAGCCAGTGAAGACAGGCCGAGGTACAGAAATACAATGCCTTTTCGTTCAAAAAGGACAATCGCCAATGCAACAAAAATCAGCAGAAGGCCGAGTGTGATCTGGACAAGGGAAATAATAAAAGAGAGGCCCATTGTTTTCAGCAGGCAGGCAAGAATATCCGCCAGTTTTCCCACAAGAAGCGGCTGGATGGGCAATGCGCTGCGGGTCTTTGGGGACAGATATTCCAGCCGGATACGGATCGTTTGGCTAAAGTCGCCTAGCGGAACAGCCGCCACCGTTGTGGCCGGGTCTTCCATAAACCTGGGGAAGCTGCCCTCCTGCCCGGACTCAAAGATAAGCTTATCATTTGCATAAACGCGTAATGGGGCATAAACGCTTTTTACATACAGGCAGTCGCCGTCCATCACCGAAATTTCGGCCGAGAGCGTAACCGGGGTGCGCGCTGGCAGCAGGGAGAAGCTGTGCGGCAAAGTGACGGCTTCTTCTGTCCCGTCTATCCGGGCCCAAACCTGTGTCACCTGCTGGACGCCGCCCGCGTAGGAGGGAGTCTCTTTTAAATACCCCCGGCTGCCGGTGAGCAGTGCGAACAGGCATAGGATGTAAAGGAGAGCGGACAAAATAAACAGACGGTGGATGGCGTTATTCATTTCTTGGCCTCCTTGACGCAGCAAAGAGATATGCTTCAAAGGCCTTGCGCGCCTTGCTCATGCTCTCCCTGCGAACATATACGTTGTGTTCCTCTTTCATCACAAACATCATGAGCTCCCGATCGAGCTCCTCCACATAGGAGAGGTTTACGAGATAACTTTTGTGGCAGCGAAAAAACGGCTGGTCTGCAAACTGCGGTTCGATTGCCTCCAATCGTTCTTTGACTTGAACCGTCTCTTTGCCGGTAAGATACAAATACAGAGTGTGCCCCTTTTGCTCAACATATATAATCCGCTCAAAGGACAGAGAAAGCTCCCGGCCATTCTTTTTTAAAAGCAGCCTTGGCGTAGTCTCCTTTTTCAATCTGGCGAACTGCAAAAGCTCCAACACAACGCGTTCCTTTAGCGGCTTTTCAATGTATTTGAGGACGTCAAGGCGATAGCCCATCAGCGCGTGCTCCGTGCTGGTGGTGACAAATGCCACAGGCACGCGTTCGCCCATTTCCCGAAGCCTGGCCACCACGTCTACGCCGCTTATCTTGTCCATGTAAATGTCCATAAAAACCAGGTCAAACCATCCTTTTCGGTAGTCTCTCAGAAAATCTTCCCCACAGCAGTAAACGGAAGCTTCAACGGGAATATCGCTTTTTTGCAGAATGGCAAGCAGCTTTTTCTGATCGCTTGGATCGTTTTCGCAGATGGCGGTATGTAAAGGCTCCATATTCGCTCCCCCTCCTCTTATATATGGTATATACATAAAAAAGCCGATTTGTCAAGCAGGATTCCCGGATGTATCCGAAGTAACTTTTATGAAAAATTGAAATTTGTTTGACAAGGATTTGACAAACCACTCGGTTGTGGTATATAATTTTATCAGAAAAAGATAGAATCTTGATAAAAAGGTGAGTAACAGTTCAGGACAGGTTTTTGCTTTTTGACAGTGAAGATATCCAAACTGTTACAAAGGTGAAACAAAGAAGGAATGACAGATTACAAGCAGATTTCAAAGGCCGTTATTTCCAGGCTGCCGCGGTATTACCGATATTTGGGAGAGCTGATGGAGGAAGGGATCGAGAGGATTTCTTCCAACGAGTTGAGCGCACGAATGAAAGTAACTGCTTCGCAGATCCGGCAGGATCTTAACAATTTCGGCGGCTTCGGGCAGCAGGGGTACGGCTATAACGTGAAATATCTTTATGCGGAAATTGCCCGGATTCTGGGGATTGACCGTCAGCATAACCTGATCATTATCGGGGCCGGGAATCTCGGCCAGGCGATCGCGAATTACACGAATTTTGAAAAGCGCGGTTTTATCATCAAGGGCATGTTTGACATCAATCCGCGTCTGATCGGCCTCGTGGTGCGCGGGGCCAAGATTCGGGGCATTGACGATCTGGAACAGTTTATCGTCGAAAATGAGGTACAGATCGCGGCGCTTACGATTCCTAAATCCAAGGCGCCTGAGATCGCAGACCGCCTCGTAAAGGCCGGCATCAAGGCGATCTGGAATTTTGCGCATACGGATCTTTCGGTGCCGGATGATGTGGTCGTGGAGAATGTACACCTCTCAGAAAGCCTGATGCGCCTTTCCTACCGGGTCTGCAGCATGCAGGATGAGAGGGAGCGCAGGGAGAAGGGACAGCTCTCATGATAGCAGGCGTGGGCTGTGATTTGATCGAGATCAAGCGAGTCGAAAAGGCCTGTGAGAAAGAGGCCTTTTTATCGCGCGTTTATACGGAAGCGGAACGCCGGCAGGCAGAGGGTAAGCCCCAGGTCCTGGCCGGCACTTTTGCGGTTAAAGAGGCGGTCTCCAAGGTTCTGGGAACCGGATTTCGCGGTTTCATGCCTCAGGATGTCGAGGTACTGCGGGATGAGCTCGGAAAGCCTTATGTCGTGCTCCACGGTCCGGCGGCAGAGAAGGCAAAGGAGAGAGGGATCGGACGGATCGAGGTCTCAATCAGCGATACAAAAGAGTGCGCCATGGCGTTTGCCGTGGGGGAGGAGGAGACATGAGAAGTCTGGTTGGCGGAAGGGAAATGAGGGAGATCGACAGACGCTCGATCGAGGAATATGGGATTCCTTCTATGGTGCTTATGGAGCGGGCGGCGCTCGCGGTGGCTGACGAGGCGGAAGCTCTTTTAAGGGAGCGAGGCGGGTGCATGGTCTGTGCGGTCTGCGGTTTCGGGAACAACGGCGCGGATGGGGTGGCCGCGGCCAGGATCTTAAGGCTTCGCGGATTTAAAGCGCAGATCCTGCTTTCCGATGGGAACGGAAAGCAGACAGAGGAATTTGCGGCGCAGCTTGCGATCGCCAAAAGGCTTGCGATTCCGGTTTGTACGGTGGGGGCGGCACTCCCAAAAGACAGTGACGTGATTCTGGACGCGGTATTTGGAATCGGACTGACGCGTGACGTGGAGGGAAGCTATGCGGCCATGGTCTCGTTTATCATGGAACAGAAAAGAGAAAAAGCCGCGGCCGTGGTTGCCGTTGATATGCCTACAGGAGTCCATTCCGATACGGGGCAGCTTTTGGGAAGCGCAGTCTTTGCAGATGTGACGGTGACGTTTGGGGAGCAGAAGCTTGGGCAGGCTCTGTTTCCGGGCCGGTCCGCCTGCGGGCGGCTTGCCGTGGCGGACATCGGCTTTGTGCCGGAGTGCGCCAAGAAGAAGGAAAAACACATTTTGAGTCTGGAACCTTGTGACCTGAAACGGATTCCCGGACGACAGGCCGACTCTCACAAAGGGACATGGGGAAAGGTGTTGGTCATCGGCGGGGCAGAAAATATGGCTGGGGCGGTGTATTTTTCCGCACTGGCGGCATACCGCTGCGGAGCAGGGCTTGTAAAGATCCTGACGGATCGGGAAAATCGGCAGATCTTGCAGGAAAGGCTCCCCGAGGCGCTGCTTTCGACGTACGATGCCTCCAGGGCCGGGAGCAGTCCGGAGGAGTTCAGAGAATATGTGGCCGGACAGCTTGCGTGGGCAGATGTGATCGTTTTGGGGCCGGGGCTTGGGAGGGAGAGCTCTGCGGTGCTGTTAGCTGCGGCAACACTTGAAATGGCCCGTGTGCCGCTCATTGTGGACGCGGATGCCCTCAATCTGGCAGCAGAGCAGAGGCGGCTTACGGAATCTTTTTCGGAAAACATGATTTTGACGCCGCATTTAAAGGAGATGGAACGGCTTACAGGAACGCCGGTCAAAGAGCTTAGGGCTGACCTGGTCAGCGCCGCGGCCGGCTTCGCGGATCAATACGGCGTGACTTGTGTCTTAAAGGATGTGGCAACTGTGATTGCAGAGCCCTTTGGAAAGCGCTTTGTAAACCAGAGGGGGTCGTCTGCGATGGCAAAGGGCGGCTCGGGCGATGTCTTGAGCGGTGTGATCGCGGGGCTGCTTGCAATCGGCATGGAGCAGACGGATGCCGCGGCCTTTGGCGTACTTTTGCACGGCCTGGCCGGCGAATATGCGGCAAAGAAGTATGGCCTCCATGCTCCGCTGGCACATGAGCTTGCGGACTGTGTCAAAGAAGTGCTTAAGGAGATACCACATGATGGTTCGGACAGGTCTGCGCAGGATCTTCAATAAGCGCCGCAGGTGCCTGGAGATCCGAAGAAGCAAAACTGTGTACTGCGCGGACCATATGGCGACATACCTTCTGAGAAGAATGCAAAAAAGAAGGCAAAAACGATCGGCGCCGGTAATGCAGGACAGATTTTACTTGCGGCAGGGGAGACATCCGAAGGGCTACAGTACAGCGGCAGAGAGGAGACAAAGACGGATTTGGCGTCTGAATCGGCAGAAAGGCGGGAGGAAGCTGTGAAATTTGACAGAGCGTATGTAAACGTTTATTTGGACAGGATTGAGGAAAATATGAGGGCGATGCAAAGAAATCTCGCCCCGGGAGTAAAGATGATCGGAACCGTTAAGGCGGACGGATACGGCCACGGAGCGGTCTTTGTGGCGAAGACGATCGACCCGTATGTCTGTGGCTACGCGGTCGCATCGGCCGACGAGGCACTGCAGCTTCGGCGGCATGGAATAAAGAAGCCGGTCCTGATCCTCGGCGTAACAGGAGAGGAACGGTACGGGGAGCTTTTGTGCCAGGAGATCCGCATGACGGTGTTCCAGAAAAAACGGGCCGTTTGTCTTTCCGAGACGGCCATCCGTATGGGGGTGACGGCGCGCATCCACATTGCAGTTGACACGGGCATGAGCCGGATCGGCCTTTTGCCGGATCCGGAAGCGGTTCGGTTCATAAAGGAAATCGCCGCGCTTCCCGGCATTGAGATCGAAGGCCTGTTTACCCATTTTGCACGGGCAGATGAGGCGGATAAGACCGCAGCCTGCGAACAGCTTCGCCGTTTTAGGGAGCTTGTTTCCATGGTAAAGGCCGAGGGGCTTTCGATCCCGCTCTGCCATTGTGCCAACAGTGCGGCGATCGTGGATCTGAAGGAGGCGCAGATGGATGCGGTCCGTGCAGGGATCTCGATCTATGGGCTGTATCCGTCGGCTGAGGTGCAAAAGGCTGCACTGCGTCTGCAGCCAGCGATGGAGTTAAAAAGCGTTATTACTTATATAAAGGAGATCGGACCGGGGACGGCGGTCAGCTACGGGGGAACGTTTGTGGCCGACAAGCCCACACGGGTCGCAACCGTGGCGATCGGCTATGGGGATGGATACCCGAGAAGCCTTTCCGGCAAGGGCTATGCTCTGGTATGTGGGAAACGGGCACCGATTCTCGGACGCGTCTGTATGGATCAGCTTATGGTGAATGTGACAGGGATCCCCGAGGCGGCTGAGGACATGGAGGTTACGCTTTTAGGCCGCGACGGCGGGGAGGAGATCACGATGGAGGAGCTGGCCTCCCTAAGCGGCGGTTTCCACTATGAGATTCCCTGCCTGATCGGTAAGCGTGTGCCGCGGGTATACGTAAGCGGCGGCAAAAGGGTCGGGATTATGACCTGCCTGGACGGTGAATACCAGGAGGAGGCCGCATTCGACCGTCTCTTAACGAGCGCCACTGGCACTTAGGACTGCTGTAGACGTTTTATCACGTCGTCCCCCTTGTCAAGGACGATACACTGGCTGTTGTCATAGTTGCAGCACGTATGCATGCATTTCCCTGACAACGATTTTGGGAGCTTTCCCGGCCTCCGCCTTGACGATCATGGTCTGGAGAGAGCGGTGATGTCAGCTGCCTGTGTAGGCATTTGTGCCGCCTTCTACACATCCGTGGATTTTTTATGTTTTTGTGCAGGTAATTCTGTCCTTAACAGAATAATCCTTTGCCCGGTCATAATTGATGCGCCAGGCGCGCATTTGCCGGTCTTTCTGCATAAGGTAATCATAGAGTGTCAATACTATCGTTACGGGGATACCCGAAAAACGATTGCGGAGTGTGAGAATGTGATTATCAGACGCGGAGATATTTTCTATGCAGATTTAAGACCGGTTGTCGGTTCGGAGCAGGGAGGCGTCCGCCCGGTCCTGATCATACAAAACGATGTTGGAAACAAGCACAGCCCCACAGTGATCTGCGCAGCGATCACCTCAAAGATGAATAAGGCAAAGCTGCCGACTCATGTGGAGCTAAACGCGCGGCAGTGCGACATGGTAAAGGATTCCGTCATCCTCTTGGAACAGCTCCGGACGATTGATAAAAGGCGGCTGCGGGAAAAAATCTGCCATATTGACGGTGAACTTGGCGAGCGGGTTGATATGGCGTTAAAAATCAGCCTTGATCTGCCTACATAAGGGCTCTCCCGATGTTGACGAAACGGGAGTAGTATGCTATATTGGAATACAGATGTAACCGGCCAGGGATCTGAGCCATTACGAGAAAAAAGAAAGGCAGTCCGAAAGGGCTGCTGCAAAAGGAGTGTTTTTAAAAGTTCATGGACGATGGAAATTCGTGGATAGGAATGTTGCTTTTCGTGGGGACGGCGGTGCTTTACTTTATTTTGTACGGCTTCGGCGCCGCGGTGCAGGCTGTCAATGCAAATGTGCTCGAGGATGAGCGGGATGCGGGAAGCAAAAAGGCGGAGCGTCTTTTACATATCCAGGAGAATCCGTACTATTTCATCCGCACAAGCCAGGCGGTCACTTGTCTTTTAAGTATGGCATTAGGCGCATTTTTTCTTGCACATGTGGTTAGACGCTGCCTCACCATGCTTACGCCTTTTCCCGGCCTCCCGGCCATGGCGGCAGTGGGCATATCGTATATTCTGACGCTTCTTCTGGCGTCCTTTGTGCTTACGTGCCTTGGCGTTGTGATCCCTAAGCGGATCGCGAAAAAAAGCCCTGCCCGGTTCTGTTATAAGGTCCTGCCGATCGTGGATGCGCTTATGAAGCTCATGTTCCCGTTTACCTGGCTGATTGAGGCCGTGGCCTATGTCGTGTTAAAGCTTATGGGGATCGACATGCATGCAAAGGATGACAGCGTGACCGAGGAGGACATCATGTATATGGTCAACGAGGGCCATGAGCAGGGTGTTTTGGAGGCCAGCGAGGCGGAAATGATTACGAATATCTTCGAATTTGACGACAAGGTGGCGGCGGATATTATGACGCACCGGAAGAATGTGGTTGCGCTCAATGGGGAAATGCCGCTTGGGGAGGCCATGGATTTCGTCATCCGGGAGTCGGGAAACACGAGATTTCCGGTCTATGAGGAAGACATTGACAATATCATCGGCATCCTCAACATGCGGGACATGTTGCATGTTGCGGAGGAGAAAAAGACGCTGGACGCCCCCCTTTCTGCCTGTGAGGGGCTTCTTAGAACGCCGCATTTCATACCGGAGACGAAAAACATCAACGCGCTTCTAAAGACGATGCAGTCACAGAAGATCCATATGGCGATTGTCGTGGACGAATATGGACAGACGGCCGGGATTGTGACAATGGAGGACATCGTGGAGGAGATTGTTGGCAACATCATGGATGAGTACGATGAGGAGGAGCCGGAAATCGTCAAGAAAGAGGACGACATCTACGAGCTCTCGGGGATGGCGCCGCTTGACGATGTGGAGGATGCGCTGGGAATCGAGTTCGACGAGGAGGATAAGGACAATTTTGACACGCTGAACGGCCTTTTGGTCTCCAGGCTCGGACACATTCCGGAGGATGATGAGCATGCAGACGTGCAGATCGGGGCATACCGGTTCCATATCGCAGAGGTCGAGGGAAAGACGATCCAGACCGTAGTGGCATCTCCTCAGACGGCATGTGAAAGTTTAGAGCCGGAGGAAAACAGCTTGCCAAGTCCATAAAAGAATGCTATAGTAAAGGACAAAATAATTTGTCGTTTACGATGGACCCTCCGGGGGATGCGCAAATTTAGAACGCACAAAAAAAGAGAAAGGGAGCAGGAGAAATGTCAGGACATTCCAAATTTGCCAATATTAAACATAAAAAAGAGAGAAATGACGCGGCGAAGGGGAAGATCTTTACCGTAATCGGGCGCGAAATCGCGGTTGCCGTCAAGGAGGGCGGTGCAGACCCGGCGAATAACAGCAAGCTGCGCGACGTGATCGCGAAGGCCAAGGCCAACAATATGCCGAATGATACGATCGACCGTGGCATCAAAAAGGCAGCCGGAGATTTGGGCTCGGTCAACTATGAAAATCTTGTCTATGAGGGCTATGGCCCCAACGGGATCGCAATCATCGTAGAGACGCTGACGGACAACAAAAACCGCACGGCGGCAAACGTCCGCAGCGCGTTTACCAAGGGAGGCGGAAATGTCGGCGCGCAGGGAAGCGTGTCTTTTATGTTTGACAAAAAAGGGCAGATCCTCATTGACAAGGAGGAGTGTGAGACCGACCCGGACGAGCTGATGATGCTGGCGCTTGAAGCAGGCGCGGAGGACTTCTCCGAGGAGGAGGACAGCTTCGAGGTCATCACCGATCCGGATTCCTTCAGCGAAGTACGTGAAAAGCTTGAGAAGGAAGGAATCCCAATGCTGCAGGCGGATATCACGATGATTCCGCAGAACTGGGTTGAGCTTACCGACGACGAAGCGATTAAGAAAATGAACCGAATCCTGGATCTGCTTGACGAGGATGACGATGTACAGGCCGTGTACCACAACTGGGAGGGCGCGGAAGGCTGAACGAGAAGCGGCAATGAGATGGACAGAGGAGAGGCTACTCTCAGTGGACAAGGGAAATAAAGAAACGGCGCAGTCCTAATATGGGACTGTGCCGTTTTTGAATGCTTGGTTATGCGGTGAGGTCTAAGTTCTGGCCGGAGGTGTTTTCTTCTCCGCCTAGCATGTAGGTCTTTTCAATCTCTCCTTTTGTGACGGTACGGGTCGTACCGCCTGCGACGTAGACTTTGCCGCACTCCGGGCAGATGCCGGTCTGGTAGGTCACGCTCTGGCTGACGACTCTACGGCCTTCCCTCTGGGCCTTGGCCTGCTCTCTGACGACGTGCTCGTTTTCATGGGCGCGTACGGAGGAGGCTGCCTGCTCTGGGGCGATGTTGGTCGGAGTCTTATAGGAAACGCCCGGATCGTTGGAACCGTCCTGATATTTGCGGTTTTCGCAGGTCTGACATTCGTAGGTATCAAAGTTTCGGCTGTCTTTTGCCTTGCCTTCGTTGTAGCCTTCAAGGCCGTTTTGCTCCCGGCCCGTGACAGACGGAATCTGGCTGTCCGGGTAGAAGCCTGACGCATCCGTGCGTCCGGATGCAGTGCTGCCGTCCGGTCGTGCCGTCTGCGTAAACTGCCGTCCCTGGTTCTGAGAATAGGAAATACGCAGCAAGGAATTGATGGAGCCTGACATAGGGCTTCTCCCTCCTTTTTGTTTTGATGAGACTATTATAAACGGAAGCAGAAGTGTTGTCAAGCGGGGAGAAGGGGGGGGGTCCGCAGAGACCGGGTCAGGCAGACGGGGCGCCGCCGCCAGGCTTCGGCGTTTAAAGCTCTAAACCT
>JAAWAR010000132.1 GCA_022792295.1 Lachnospiraceae bacterium | reverse complement strand
GGTGAGCCGGTAAACAAAAGCAACAAGAAAAGATGAGCCCGAAGGGCTTAGCAGGTAACTGACGTTGCGGCTGGCGGACCATTCGATGAGTCTTTAGACTCCAGCGCCGGGAACGAGCCCTTATAGGGCGGACAACAAACCACCGGCTAAGCCGGTGGTGCTGATTATTCCTATTCTTTAATTAGAACCTTCATGATCTCTGCAATATACATTGTGTGATAATCCTTTTGGGGATACCATTTTTCGTCGTTTTCTTTTGCAATGAAATTTTCCGGCGGCATGTGGTCGGCATAAAGCTTTTTGCAGACGAAGATCAGGTTAGCCTGCTCAAAGGCTGTGGTGCCGAAGGTAAAGTAAGGCGTCAGGCCGGCCTGTTCGGTTTTTTTGCAGTCCCGGCCGGAGAGAGTGCCGCAGATATTCAGTGCCTCTTTGTACGCTTCGCTGTAGAAGGAGAGCGTGAAGCAATCATTTTTGTCTACAAATTCTTTTGTGTAGCGCTGTGGGCGGATATAGGCGGTCGCCACATATTTTCCCCAAAGCACGCCAAGCCCGCCCCAGCTCGCGGTCATGGTGTTGAAGCCCTGCTCGTTTCCGGCGGTAACGAGCATCCATTCGCTGCCGATCTTGGTGAACGGATTGAATGAGAGTTCGCGGATGTCAATTTCTTTGAATGCCATGATAAAAACTCCTTTCTGGTCGGTTTAGGTATTAAAAAAATATACTCGGTCCAGGGTTTCCCTGGTTTTGCAAGTCTGAATGAAATCTTACAAAAATTTCCACTTTTATTATAATCTCCTCCATGCAGGATTGCAAGAAAATATGGCTAAAATATACACATATGGGATTGGACTGTTACGGTTTACAGCTTCAGAACGATCCTTTTGGGATCTGGTTCTTTCGGCTTCAAAGGAGGCAGCCATGTAAATAGTAAGCAGTAACTTGTGCCTTGAATCTGTGGAAATAATATGTTATATTTTTAACGACGGCAGGGAGAGCCCTGGCGGGATTTTGTCTGCCGGAACGGAAAGGAGAACAGCTATGAGAGGAATGGAAACAAGAATACAAGAGATCCGTCATCGGATCTTTCGGGAGGTGGCGCGGATGGCTTATCATACGGAATGGCCGGTCGATAAGCGCATTGAAGCGCTGCCATATAAAATCATTCCGGGTGAGGTAGGAAGTTTCCGAAATGACGTGTTTTTGGAGCGTGCGATCGTGGCGGAACGGCTAAGGCTTGCGATGGGGCTTTCCTATCGGGGAGCGGCCGATCCGGCACCGGTCTCGGAGGGCATTGAGGCCGCCGACAGGCCGGAGACCTACTACACGCATCCGCTTGTCAATGTAATCAAATTCGCCTGCAACGCCTGTTATGAAAAACGGGTCAGCGTGACCGACGGCTGCCAGAAATGCCTGGCGCATCCTTGTGTTGAGGTGTGTCCGACGGGAGCAGTCTCCTTAAACCGTTATACGGGTCAGTCCATGATCGACCAGGAAAAATGTATCAAATGCGGCCGCTGCGCAGATGTTTGCCCGTATCATGCAATTATCGTTCAGGAGCGGCCGTGCGCGGCGGCCTGCGGTGTTGATGCGATTCATTCCGACGAGAACGGCCGGGCCGATATTGATTATGACCGCTGTGTCTCCTGCGGTATGTGCCTGGTAAACTGTCCGTTTGGCGCGATTGCGGATAAATCGCAGATTTTTCAGGTTATCCGCGCGATCCAGACCGGAGAACGTGTGTATGCGGCCGTGGCGCCGGCGTTTGTCGGCCAGTTCGGTCCGAAGGTAACGCCCGGCAAGCTCCGGGCAGCGATGAAGGAGCTTGGCTTTGCCGATGTATTTGAGGTTGCAATCGGCGCCGATCTCTGCGCGGTCCAGGAGGCTGAGGACTTCGTCTCTGAGGTTCCTGAAAAACTGTCATTTATGGGCACTTCCTGCTGTCCGGCCTGGTCCATGTTGGCAAAGAATCTGTTTCCGGAACATGCAAACAGCATTTCAATGGCCCTGACTCCGATGACACTGACAGCGCGTCTGATTAAAAAACAGCATGCAAACGCGAAGGTTGTTTTTATCGGGCCATGTGCGGCCAAAAAGCTGGAGGCGATGCGCGAGGACATCAAGAGCGATGTGGATTTTGTTCTTACCTTTGAGGAGATGGCCGGCATTTTTGACGCAAAGCATGTGGACATCGAAGCGATGAAAGAGGATCCGGAGGGCGTCAGCGATGCGTCAAAGGATGGCCGGAATTTTGCGGTGTCCGGCGGCGTTGCCCGCGCGGTCGTGGATGTGATTAAGGAACGTTATCCTGGCCGGGAAATTAAGGTTGCAAACGCCGAGGGCCTTCGGGAATGCAGGGAGCTTTTAAAGCACGCATGTGAGGGAAAATATGACGGGTATCTTTTAGAGGGTATGGCCTGTCCGGGCGGCTGCGTTGCCGGTGCAGGGACGATGCAGCCGATCAAAAAGGCGCAGGCTCTGGTTGGCCTGTATGCTTCCAAAGCCGGGCATCCGGTTTCGACACAGACCGAATATGTGAAGGAATTGAATAAGCTGGTTAAATAGCTAAAAGGAGAGTGAAATGATATGGAAAAGAAGATAAAGACCGGCCTGGTTTTGGAAGGCGGCGGAATGCGGGGAATTTACACGGCCGGCGTGCTTGACGTGTTTTTAGAAGCCGGGATTCAGTTTGACGGTGTGATCGGTGTGTCGGCCGGAGCGGTTCATGGCTGTTCCTTTGTCTCGGGACAGAGGGGCCGCAGCATCCGATATTATAAGAAATACTGCCGCCATCCGCGCTTTATGAGCTGGAGGAATCTCCTCCGGACCGGGGATATTGTAGATGAGGAATTTTGTTATCACCTTCTGCCGGATACGCTTGACCCGTACGACTACGATGCGTTCAACACTTCAAGGACAGAGTTTTATGTAGTATGCAGCAATGTTGAGACCGGCCGGCCTGAGTATCTGCGTATTACAGATATGAAAACGCAGGTTGATTTTATGCGTGCTTCGGCCTCCCTTCCCGTTGTTTCGCGGATCGTCCATGCAGACGGAAAAAAACTTCTGGATGGGGGCTGTACAGACAGCATCCCTTTAACCGCGTTTATGCGTATGGGATTTGGACGGAATGTGGTTGTTTTAACACGCGAGTCAGGATATGTGAAGAAGCCGGAGATGCAGTGGCTTTCCCGTCTTTATTATCGCAAGTATCCCAAATTTCTGCGTGCATTGAATCTGCGTCCCCGGACTTATAACCGTTCTCTTTACAGGATTGCCCGGCTGGAAAAGCAGGGAAGGGTGTTCGCGATCCGCCCGAGCAGACCGCTCACAATCGACCGGATGAGCCATAGTTTAAAAGAGCTCGAGGAGACATATGCACTCGGGAGAAAGGACGCCAAAGATCGTATGGCAGAGTTGAAACAGTATCTTTTGCAGATAAATCGCTGTTGATTTATTTTCGTCATTCTGCTATACTGATACCATCATATGTACAGTACTTCTGTACAGGGATAACAGTCCGAAAAAGGAAACATGCCATGAGTAGGGAAATAAAAAACTGTGAGCTGCTCTTTGAATATCTGCAGAGCATTCTCAACGATTCTGAACCAAAAGAGCTCGACCATAAAAATCTCGATGAAGAATACCTCAAACTCGGACAGAAGCTCCGCTATCTGCAGCATTGTGTGGAGGAGCTTTTGGACTATACGGAAAATCTTGCGGCGGGCAAGCTTTCCGTAGATTTTCCGTCACAGGACAATTTTTTATGCACGAATTTAAAAACGCTGCATGAAAATCTGCGCCATCTTTCCGT
>JAAWAR010000131.1 GCA_022792295.1 Lachnospiraceae bacterium | reverse complement strand
GTGCGGGAGGCGGACTGTGTGGCAGACGTCGGGACAGATCATGGCTTTGTTCCGGTGGAACTGGTAAGACGGGGCATTGCCAAAAAGGCGGTCGCGATGGATGTTCGGCCGGGGCCGCTCTCGCGGGCGGTGGAGCACATTCGGGCGGCGGGGCTTGAGGAAAAGATTGAGACGCGGCTTTCGGATGGGCTTTTGGGCCTTTCGGCCGGGGAGGTCCAGGCGGTTGTGATCGCAGGGCTTGGCGGGGAGCTGATGATTCGGATTCTGGACGAAGGACGGCACGTCTGGGAGAGTGTGGAGCAGTGGGTGCTGTCGCCGCATACCGATCTTTTTAAGGTACGGAAATGGCTTTGGGAGAACGGGTTTTCGATTGTGCGGGAGGATATGGTCTTTGAGACCGGAAAGTATTATACGCTGCTTGCAGCAGAGAGACTTACGGAGAGGACAGAGGACAGCCCTGCGCCGGACTTTTTGGACTGCCTCTGCGGCCGATATCTGCCGCAGACAGGGCATCCGGTTTTTTGGCAGTATATAAAGACGGAGGAACGTAAGCTTAAGGCACTCATTGAGCGGCTTTCCCAGCAGGACAATCCGTCTTTGGGGGCATCCAAACGGCTTTCGGAGGCGAGGCAGGAACTTTCTTTGTACCATAGGCTGGATGAGGCCTTTTTGAAAGACGAGGCAGGAGACAAGGGATGAAATGTTTTGAAATTATGGAGCTTTTGGAGACGCTGGCACCGGGACGTCTCGCGTGCGGCTGGGACAATCCGGGGCTTTTAGCAGGACGGCGTGAAAAGGAGGTCTCAAAGATCCTCCTGACCCTGGATGTGGACGATCGGGCGGCCGCCCGCGCGGTCTCATGTGGTGCAGACATGATCGTGAGTCATCATCCGTTAATTTTTAAGGCCATAAGGCGCGTGACGGATGAAGATTTTATCGGCAGACGGCTTTTGACCCTGCTCCAGGCAGATATTTCGTACTTCGCGATGCATACAAATTTTGATGCCGCTCCGGAGGGAATGGCAAAGGCGGCCGTGAAGCGGCTTGAGCTCGTGGACTGTGAACCTCTGGAGGTCATGGGAGAGGAGAACGGAATTTTGTATGGGATCGGCAGAATCGGCAGGCTCAAAAAAGCCATGACTGGTCCTGCGTTTGCAAGGCGTGTGAAGGAGGCATTCGACCTTCCGTTTGTCACGGCGTATGGGAGCAGTCTCTGGGAAAGTGAGTCTGTAAGCCGGGTTGCAGTGTGCCCGGGCTCTGGAGGCAGCGTGGTCGGCGAGGCGCTCAGGCGGGGTGCGCAAGTGCTTGTGACTGGGGATATTGGTCATCATGCAGGCATTGATGCGGCGGCGCAGGGGCTTATGATCCTCGATGCAGGGCATTATGGGCTGGAGCATGTTTTTATGGAAGACATGGAGGGCTGGCTTGGGGAGCATCTGCCGGAAGGAATTGTGATTGAGAAGATGCCGATCGATTTTCCGGAGACGGTCATGTAGCAAACGACAAACGACAAAATAAGTCATGGTTTACGGCAGATATTTGTGGGAGACATATTTTTGTCGTTTGCTATATATTTATATTTAGAAAGCGGGAGGTACGGATATGGCAGTTGTGACGGTAAACGGAAAGCAGTATCAATATCCGGAAGGGACTCTGTTTAGGAAGATCGCAGGAGATTTGCAGGCGGATTATGCGGATGAGATCCTTCTGGTGCGGGACAACGGGAAATTAAAGGAGCTTCACAAGGAGCTTAAAGGGGACAGCAGGCTTGATCTTTTGACGGCGCGTGACAGCGCAGGGCAGAAGACGTATGAGCGCAGCGCCGTTTTTGTCATGCTGAAGGCGTTTTATGAGGTGATTCTGCGGGAGAAGATTAAAAAGATCCGGATGGAGTTTTCTCTTGGGAACGGAATCTATGGTGAGCTGGACGGGGACGTGAGATTGGATGAGACGCTTCTTTCGGAAGTAAGGGAGCACATGAAAAAGATTGTTAAGGCGGCACTTCCGATCGAGAAACGGAGCATAAGTACAGACGAGGCCGTGAGCCTGTTCGGGCATCACGGCATGCATGATAAGGAGCTGCTGTTCCATTACCGCCGGGCATCTCGGGTCAATCTCTACAGCATTGAACATTTTGAGGACTATTTTTATGGTTACATGGTCGATAATACGAGTTATGTCAAATATTTTGACCTGGTTTCGTATGGAGAAGGATTCCTTTTGCTGCTTCCCGGCCGGCAGGACCCGAAGCAGGTGCGTCCGATTGGAACGTATGGGAAGCTGTTTGAGGTGCTTAAAGGGGCGTATCGCTGGAGTGAGCGTCTGGAGGTGCCGAACGTAGGGGCGCTGAACCGGATGATCAGCGAGGGCAAAAGCCGGGATTTGATCCTGATGCAGGAGGCGCTGCAGGAGAAGACGATCGGCGGAATCGCGGAGATGGCGGTCAAGGATGAGAAGCGCCTGGTCATGATCGCGGGGCCGTCGTCATCGGGAAAGACGACTTTCAGCCATAGGCTGGCGGTGCAGTTTCGTGCGCTTGGACTTACGCCGCATCCGATTGCCGTGGATAACTATTTCCGCAACCGCGTAGACTATCCGCGTGATGAAAACGGGAAGCTGGACATGGAGTCGATCGGCTGCGTGGACATTGACAAGTTTAATGAGGATATGAATGCGCTGCTTTTGGGCAAGAAAATCGAGATGCCGCGATTTAATTTTGTGCACGGCTGCCGGGAGTATAAAGGGGATTATCTTCAGATTGGGAAAAACGATGTATTGATCATTGAAGGAATCCATTGCCTGAATGATAAGCTAAGTTATACGTTCCCGAAGGAGAATAAGTTTAAAATCTACATAAGTGCGCTGACACAGTTGAATATCGACGAGCATAACCGGATTCCGACAGCCGACGGCAGGCTGTTCCGCCGTATCGTGCGTGATGCGAGGACGAGGGGTCATTCGGCTTTTGAGACAATCAGACAGTGGGCCTCAGTGCGCCGGGGCGAGGATAAGAATATCTTCCCGTTCCAGGAGGAGGCTGACGTCATGTTCAATTCGGCACTGGTGTATGAGCTGTCGGTATTGAGGCTGTATGCGGAGCCGCTTCTGTTCCATATTCCGCGGGACAGCGAGGAGTATGAGGAGGCTAAGAGGCTCTTGAAATTCCTGGATTATTTCCTGGCGATCGACAGTGAGTATATTCCGAAGAATTCCATTCTGCGCGAATTCATTGGCGGAAGCTGCCTGAATGTTTAAAGAGAGGGAGCGCGGACAAAGCTGGAGGCGGCCAGCCCGAAGAAGATCTGGACGATGGAAGATATGAGTGCGCCGCCAAAGGGCTGGACAGATCGGAAATATTGTGTTATATTGAATGCATTCTGAGTAGGACAGATGGCCGCTGCTGCAGGCGCCGAAAGGCGGCAGGAGAGGAAAGTCCGGGCTTCACAGGGCAGGGCGCCTGATAACGTCAGGCGGGGGTGACCCCAGGGACAGTGCAACAGAAATAAACCGCATGGCTTTTGCCGTGTAAGGGTGGAAAGGCAGTGTAAGAGACTACCGCCTAACTGGTAACAGGGAGGGCACATGTAAACCCCGCTCGAAGCAAGACCGAACAGGGAGCGTAAGGCGGCCCGTCTGCTCCCGGGTAGGTCGCTGGAGCCGTCTGGTGACAGGCGGCCTAGATAGATGGCCATCCACGACATAACCCGGCTTACCGTCCTGCTCAGAATGGTTTGAGGGTATGACTGTACCGTTTGAAAACGGAATAGAGAAAAGAAGGACTGACAGGGTTGGAAGAAGAAAAATCTTTTTTGACCCTGTTTTTGCTTGTGTGCCGGAATGAGCGGGCGGCAGGCCCCAGCCAATAGAAAAGACGATGCAGCCAGGCCTCTGCGGCATCGTTTGAGGAGTGAGGCTGCTGGCAATCCGTGGACGGGAGGAATTGGCAGGGGTCTGGACTGGACAGGGAAGGGAAAAGATGATATAGTAGATAAATCAGATGAATGGATTTTACATATTGAGAAGCGGGAGCGAGTGGATTTGAAGAATAAAATGATAAAGAAATGGAGCCTGCTGGCGCTTGTCGCGGCGGTTTTAGCGGTGGTTATTTTTACGGCATGCAGCAAAAAAAAGACGGGGCAGGAGGAGAGTGAGAGCCAGGAAAGCAAAGAGTCGAACCAGGTATCGGAGCTTTTGCTCCAGGGTATGGGCTACGCGAAGGAGGAGGACTATGACCAGGCGATCGAGACCTTCTTAAAATGCATTGAGCTTGATGAGACAAATGCCAAGGCGTATTATGAGCTGGCGTCTGCCTATATGGCGATCGAGGAATACGAGCTGGCAGGTGAGACGCTGGAAAACGGTTATGCGGCGACTCAGAATGAAAAACTTAAGGAAACCTGGATCAACTGTCTGGAGAAGGTCAGCAACATCTACATGGAGCAGGAGGACTATGAGCTGGCGATCGAATGGCTGAACAAATATATGGAGCAGGCAGGAGAGAATACAGAGTCTCTGCTTTCTTTAAGTACGGCATATTCCATGATGGATGAGTATGAGCTGGCAGTGCAGACGTTAGAGAAAGCCGATTCAGAAAATGAGACGGTCAGGCAGGCGCTTATGGAGGCGAAGCTGCGTTACGGGGAACTCTGCTATGATGAAGGGGAGAATGACAAGGCGGTCGGCATTTTAAAAGAAGTGCTCGAAATGAACCCGAACGCGATCGAAGCGTATTCGCTTCTGATATCCACGTATGTGGAGAGCGGGAAGCTTGGCGACGCCGAGGCCCTGGTAAAGCAGGGATTGGATAAATTTTTGACAAAGGATGCGGCAGTGGACGGGGAAAAGCTGGAGGTATTTTTAAATGTCGCTTCCGGGTATTATGCGGAGCTGGACGACATGGATGCATGCCTTGCATTTTGGGAGAAGGCGGTGGCCGTACAGCCGGATAATAAGATGTACAAAGAGGAGCTGTCAGGCTATCGCTCCATGGCGGCTGACAATGCCTACGCGAAGGCAGACGAGCTTTTGGATAAGGGGGATGTGAACGGTGCGTCGGCGCATTACAGGCAGGCGTTCGCCCTTTCACCGGATAACTTTGAACCTGGTATAATCAGCATGGACCGGGGCACATATTGCTTAAACCGGGACGGATCGTTTAAACTTGGCTGGCATGAGGATGAGGTCGGCGGCCGCTATTATTTCAGCAGCGAGCCGGGACCCGCGTATGCGGCAGCGCTGACCGGCTGGCAGCAGCTGGATGGAGCTTTCTACTGTTTTGAGGATGACGGCCTCATGATGGTAGACGACACGACACCGGACGGCCGCTATGTGGGTCCGGACGGAAAGCTTGCCGAGGGCAATCCTTTTGAGGATGAGGCGCCTGACGAGACCGAGGAGACGGATGAGGCTGAGGAGCCAGATGACGAGACAACAGACACCGGTGAACAGGAGACCGATGCGGCGACGGAGCCTTCTATGGAGGGAAGCAAACCGTCTGCGGCCTACTCAGGGAGCCTGAAGCTGAATGCGGATGCACTGCAGGAAGTACGGTCTGTGGGCGGTTCCGTGAGCTTAAAGCGTGGGGAGCTGTTCCTTGGCGGAAATGAGAGCATCACGATGGCGGATGTGTATGACTGTCTGAACCAGTATGGTGTTAAAACGGAATGGCTGTCTGAGCGGGAGCCGTACGAGCTGAAGATGGGTGAGATGAAAATTTGGATCCTGCCGGGAGATACATGGACTGAAAAGGGGCTTATCGTAAAAGATGCCGCAAGCTACGGAGAGGCAGTCAGGAAAAAGAAACTTCCGGAGGAGGTAAAGTTTGTCGTAGAGTTCTTGGGGACGGATGGTGAGAGTCTGGATTTGGATAAGATCCGCAGAATGAACGACTAATAAGAGGGAAAAGAAGGAAGAAGGGAAGCCAACAAAAAGGAGGCTTCCCTTTTTACATACGGCTTATTCGTGTTTTTCGTCGCAGTACCGGCAACGGTAGCGCTCGCTTTTCTTGTCTGAAAGGTAGAAAATCTGCGGCAGACCGGGTTCGATGGAGGTTATGCAGCGCGGATTTTTGCAGCGAATCACATTGACGAGCTGATCGGGCAGGCTCAGACGTTTTTTTTCGATGATGGTGTCATCCCGAATCAAATTGACTGTGATATGGTGGTCGATATATCCGAGGATGTCCAGATCGAGGTTGTCCATTGGCCCCTCGATTTTTATGATGTCTTTCCGGCCGAGCTTGTTGCTTTTGGCATTTTTGATGATGGCGACGGTACAGTCCATTTTTCCAAGGCCCAGAAGCCGGTAGATCTCCATACTCTTTCCGGCCTGGATGTGGTCCAAAACGACGCCTTCACGGATTCCGCTGATGGTCAGCATGGGCAATTCACCTCCAATAATGTAAGAATCAGAGCCATACGGATATAGACGCCGTACTGAACTTGTCTGAAATATGCGGCACGCGGGTCGTCATCGACTTCCACAGAGATCTCATTGACACGGGGAAGCGGATGCAAAACGAACATATCCGGTTTGGCGTTTTTCATCTTTTCCGCGTCAAGGATGTAGCAGTCCTTCATGCGGATGTAGTCTTCCTCATTGAAGAAACGCTCCTTCTGGACACGGGTCATGTAGAGGATGTCAAGCTCCTCCATGGCGTCCTCAAGATTCGTGGTCTCCCTATATTCGATCCCTGCAGCGTCGAGGACATTTTCACGGATATAATCGGGGATACGAAGCTCCGGCGGCGAGATCAGCACGAAGCGAATCCCGCAGTAGCGGATCAATGCATGAATCAGGGAATGGACCGTGCGGCCGAATTTCAGATCTCCGCACAGTCCGACTGTAAGGCCGCCAAGCCTTCCCTTAAGGGAATGGATGGTAAGAAGATCGGTCAGGGTTTGTGTGGGATGCTGATGACCGCCGTCTCCGGCGTTGATTACGGGAATAGAAGATTTGGAAGCGGCGACCAAAGCGGCGCCTTCTTTTGGATGACGGATTGCACAAATATCGGCATAACAGGAAATGACTTGGATCGTATCAGAAACACTTTCACCTTTGGAAGCCGAGCTGGAATCTGCGGAGGAAAAACCGAGGACGGAGCCTCCCAGGCTTAACATCGCCGATTCAAAGCTTAAACGAGTGCGGGTACTTGGCTCATAGAACAGGGTTGCAAGTTTTTTTCCATCACATGCATGTGCGTATTTGGGACGATTTTTTTCAATGTCCGAGGCGAGAGTAAGAAGGCTCTCGATCTCTGACACGGAAAAGTCCAGTGGACTGATCAGGTGTCTCATGGGTTCTCCTTTCAGGGTATTTTTGATATTATAGCGTATGTTGCCGGAAAAATCCAGTGGTTTTTTGCGGAGAGGATTTGAGAGGGTAAAGAACCGGATTTTGCACAAAAACACGTTCACAAAAACCTAAAAAGAGAGCGGTTGCAATTTGCCGCTTTTTTTTGTATACTATCTGTTAGGCGTTCAGATGACGCAGTTTGGGACAGGAGGCTTTGGATTTTGGCGGGCAGCGGTACGAGGAAGAAAACATCCACATCGGCAAAGAGGAAAACGACGGCGAAGCCGAAGGAAAAAGATACAGGGTTTATTCAATCTGAGGCGGCGGTTCTGGGGACGTTTGCGGTCAGTGTGTTTTTGTTTTTGAGTAATTTTCATATTTGCGGCGTGGTCGGGAACGTGGTAAGTCAGGTGATGCTGGGCGTTTTCGGCTGTATCGGCTATGTGGCCCCGGTGCTTTTGTTTGCGGGGATGGTTTTTTACGTCTCCAATCAGGGGAATATCCGTGCGGTCTATAAGATGCTGGCGGTTGAGGTGCTTTTGGTGGCACTCTGCGGCCTTGCGCAGCTTATGTTTGGCGGCGGTTTCCAGGAAAAACAGACGCTTCGGGATATTTATGAACTGGCGGGGGTAAACGGCAAGGGCGGCGGTGTGATCGGTGGCGCTCTTGTGTGGCTACTGCACACGGCGGTGGGGACAATCGGCGCGTATCTGGTGCTTTTGGTGTGTGTCACGATTTCCCTGGTATGCATCACGGAGCGGTCATTTGTGTCCGTGGTAAAACGTGGGAGCGGCAAGGCATACCGGTATGCGAAAGAGGACTATGGAAGAAGGAAGGAGATTCGGGAGGAGCGGCGCGAAGAACAGCGTCTGATGCGTGAGGAACAGAGAGTAAAGGGCGTGAATTTAAGCTCGACGGATCTGTCCGAGAACGGAGGACTGATAAACTCGGATGCAGGGATTCAGGAGGAGAAGGAGAGCTCCTTGCAGGAGGCGGAGCCTGCAAACAGACGGGCAGACCGCAAAAGGGCAGAGAAAGTTTCTGCACCTGCGGCAGAGGAAAGGTTAGCCCCTCCCGTGGAAGAAAGGACGACAGCAGACGGCAGCAGGGGCCCCGAGCCTGCCGCGCTTTGTGAGGAGCTCATGAACCAGCCGGACCCAGCGGATGTATTTAAAGGAAAGATTACGATGGCGGGAGTACAACCAGAGGAGGATGTGGTTCCGTTTGAAGAAGACGTCTCCCTGCTGCGGCACCGGGTCGATGAGGATGTATTTGTAAGCCGTGACAGGCAGGCATTTGACGAAATGAGCGTATTCGAAGAGAAGCCAAAGGCTGGGGACGGTTTTGAGGCTTTTGCAGAGAGCGAAGCGAGAGCTGCATATCCGGCGGGCCCGGCTTTTGCAGAGAGTGCGCCTGTGCCTCTGCCCGACATCCTGCCTGCGGGGAGTGTGAATATGGGGCTGAAGGCGGAGCCAAAGCCGTATCTGTCCGCGGCCTTTGAACCGGGGACGGGGCCTGCGCCGTATGCAGGACCCAGACAGATGATGCCCGAACAGACGATGTTCGGGACGCTTTCAGGGGGGAGTACGGCTTCTGTGACCGTGTCCAAAGAGGACGAATGGCCAAGTGCCCAGTTTTATGGTGAGCCAAACGACGACACTGTGATTCATGTCACAGAGCAGGATACAGAGCCGTATGTGGAGAATGAGGAGTATTGGGAACCGGTGCAGCCGATCCCGTCCCACAGACAAAATGAGAAGCGGGCGGGAGCAGGGGAAACTTCGGTTTTCCATGTCCCGGAAGGAAGAAAGTCTGTGGTGACAACGAGCGGTAAGGTGATCGAGACCGACACCGAGGAGGTCCTGCAGAGAAAGGCCGGGACGCGCCGTCAGACTGCGGCAGAGAAAGCCGAGGCAGACCGCGCCGTGCTCCGGGAAGTCGAAAAAGCGGAGGAAAAGCCAAAGAGACCGTACGTGATTCCGCCGCTTGATCTGCTCACTTGGAGTAAGGATTCTGCGAGCGGCCAGTCAGAGAAAGAATTTAAGGAGACGGCGATTAAGCTGCAGCAGACGCTGCGGAATTTTGGTGTCGGTGTGACGGTGACAAATATAAGCTGCGGTCCGACGGTGACGCGCTATGAGCTGCATCCGGAACAGGGCGTTAAGGTGAGCCGAATCCAGTCATTGAGCGATGACATCAAGTTAAATCTTGCGGCGACGGACATCCGCATCGAAGCGCCGATCCCGGGAAAGGCGGCGGTGGGAATCGAGGTTCCCAACAAGGTCAACAGCATCGTTTACCTGCGTGAGCTTTTGGAGAGTGACGCGTTTAAAAAGCATACATCAAATCTGGCCTTTGCGGTCGGAAAGGACATCGGCGGCCAGGTTATCGTGGCCGATCTGGCAAAAATGCCTCATCTTTTGATCGCGGGACAGACCGGATCCGGAAAGTCCGTAGGAATCAATACCATGATTATGAGTCTTTTGTACCGCACCTCGCCGGAGGATGTGAAACTGATCATGATCGATCCGAAGGTGGTCGAGCTTTCGATCTATAACGGAATCCCGCATCTTCTTATCCCGGTCGTGACTGACCCGAAGAAGGCGGCGGGGGCCTTAAACTGGGCCGTGGCCGAGATGATGGAGCGTTATAATAAATTTGCGCAGACAAACGTGCGTGACTTGAAGGGGTATAATGCGCGGGTGAAGACTCTGGAGGAGAGCGGCGATATTCCCAAAGAGGAGATCCCTGCGAAGCTCCCGCAGCTTGTCATCATCATCGATGAGTTGGCGGATCTGATGATGGTGGCATCCGGTGAGGTGGAGGATGCAATCTGCCGCTTGGCGCAGCTTGCCCGTGCGGCCGGGATCCATCTGGTCATTGCAACGCAGCGCCCATCCGTCAATGTCATCACGGGTGTGATCAAGGCCAACGTGCCGTCACGAATCGCTTTTTCCGTGGCTTCCGGCGTGGATTCACGGACGATCCTCGACATGGTCGGCGCAGAGAAACTGTTGGGCAACGGCGACATGCTGTTTTATCCGTCGGGCTATCCGAAGCCGATCCGGGTACAGGGGGCATTTGTCTCCGATACGGAGGTGTCCCGTGTGACCGAATTTATTAAAGAACAGAATGAGGAGACCTCCTATGACCGGACGGTAGAGGCGAAGATGACACAGCCTATGGCCGGCGGCGCGGCTTCAGGCGGCAGCGACCGTGATGCATTGTTTGTGGAAGCCGGGAGGTTTATTATTGAGAAGGACAAGGCGTCGATCGGCATGCTTCAGAGGATGTTCAAGGTGGGCTTTAACCGCGCGGCCCGGATCATGGATCAGCTTGCCGAAGCCGGTGTAGTCGGCGAGGAGGAGGGTACGAAGCCGAGAAAGATCCTGATGTCCATGGAGGAGTTTGAGGAACTTTTGGAGGCTGGATATTAAGGGCACAATTAACCTTATCATATTTCACATGAGGAGAATGAAAAATGAAAACAGACATCGAGATTGCACAGGCAGCCGACATGCTCCCGATCAGGGAGGTGGCAGCCCGGTACGGGATTTTTGAGGACGAATTGGAGCTCTACGGAAAGTATAAGGCGAAGATCGCAGACGAGCTCTGGGAACGGGTGAAGGACAGGCCGGCCGGTAAGCTGGTGCTTGTGACGGCGATCAATCCGACACCTGCCGGCGAGGGAAAGACAACGACGAGTATCGGTCTGGCGCAGGCGCTCACAAAGGCGGGAAAGTCGGCCATGCTGGCGCTGCGGGAGCCTTCTCTTGGGCCGTGTTTTGGCATCAAGGGCGGGGCGGCCGGAGGCGGTTATGCCCAGGTTGTGCCAATGGAGGATCTGAACCTGCATTTTACGGGTGATTTTCATGCGATTACGACAGCCAATAACCTGCTGGCAGCGCTTTTGGACAACCACATCCAGCAGGGCAATGCACTTGGGATTGATACGAGGCAGATCTTATGGAAACGCTGTCTGGACATGAATGACCGTGCACTCCGCAACATTGTGGTCGGGCTCGGCGCCAAGGCGGACGGCGTGGTCCGGGAGGACCATTTTGTCATCACGGTGGCTTCCGAGATCATGGCAATCTTATGCCTGGCAACGGATCTCGATGATCTGAAGGAGAGACTGGGCCGAATCATTGTGGCATATAATTTTGCAGGGGAGCCTGTGACGGCAAAGCAGCTAAACGCAGTCGGCTCCATGGCGGCACTCTTAAAGGATGCGATGAAGCCAAACCTGATTCAGACGTTGGAGCATACGGGCGCCCTGGTACACGGCGGACCGTTTGCCAACATTGCTCACGGCTGCAACAGTGTTATAGCGACGAGGACGGCCTTAAAGCTTGCGGATATTGCAGTGACGGAGGCGGGCTTCGGCGCGGATCTGGGCGCGGAGAAATTCTTTGACATTAAATGCCGCAAGGCGGGCTTAAAACCGGATGCCGTGGTTCTGGTGGCGACTGTACGCGCACTTAAATATAACGGCGGCGTCAAAAAGGAGGCGCTTGGGGAGGAGAACTTAGAGGCGCTGAAGGCAGGAATCGTGAACCTGGAAAAGCATATCGAGAATATAAAGAAGTATCAGGTCCCGGTGGTTGTGACTTTGAATTCATTTCTGAGCGATACGCCTGCGGAGTATGCGCTGATTCGGAATTTCTGTGAGGAGCGTGGCTGCGCATTTGCGCTGTCAAAAGTCTGGGAGCAGGGCGGAGACGGCGGCATGGAATTAGCCGCAAAGGTCATCGAGACGCTGGAGACGAAGGAGAGCCGTTTTGCACCGCTGTATGCGGATGAGCTGGGGCTTTCGGAAAAGATCGAGACCGTGGCGAAGGAGATTTACGGCGCGGGTAAGGTCAGTTATACGCCGGCGGCAAGGAAGGCGCTCGAAAAGATCACGGAAATGGGTTTTGGTTCTTTCCCGGTCTGCATGGCGAAGACACAGTATTCTCTTTCAGATGACCAGACGAAGCTTGGCAGGCCAGAGGGCTTCGATCTGACCGTGCGCGACGTGTACGTAAGTGCGGGTGCGGGCTTTGTGGTGGCACTTACGGGTGCGATTATGACTATGCCGGGGCTTCCGAAGAAGCCGGCGGCAGACAGTATCGACGTAGATAAAGACGGAAAGATTACGGGACTGTTTTAAAGGATGCGCTCGATTTTTGCGGGGAAAATTCTGCGTCTGCGTGCGGCAAAAATTGGTGCGGGAAACGTTATAAGAAAGAATTTACGACGTTTTTTAAATATTCAAAGAAATTCACGCCGGGAAGTGCCTGGCGTGAAGAAGGAGGCAGGATGAGAATCGGAGACTGGCTGGCGGGAACAGACTGTGTGCTTTTGCAGGGAAGCCTTGATACATGGGTGGAGGAGGTCGTATACGACTCAAGGAAGGCATGCCCGGCCTCGGTATTTGTCTGCATCAAGGGGAGTACAAAAGATTCCCACAGCTTTATTCCGGAGGCCCTTGCAGCCGGCTGTAAGGTTTTGGTCGTCGAGCGAAACGTATCGGTTCCGTCGGACGTGACGGTGCTCCATACCGTAAACGGCCGGCTGGCGCTTGCCCTTTTATCAGCGGCGCGGTTTGGCCATCCGGCAAAGCGTCTTGTTACGATCGGGATTACCGGGACAAAGGGGAAGACGACCACGAGCTATATGTTAAAGAAGCTTTTGGAGGCCGCCGGGAAAAAGGTCGGCCTGATCGGCACAAACGGTGCGGTGATCGGGGATGAAAGGTTTCCAACCGCCAATACCACGCCGGAGTCCTATGTGGTACAGGAGTATTTTGCGAGGATGGCAGATGCCGGCTGTGACTGCGTTGTGATGGAAGTCTCGTCGCAGGCGCTCATGCTGCACCGTGTCGGGGGAATCCGTTTCGATTATGGCCTTTTTACGAATCTTTCGCCGGATCACATCGGCCCGAAGGAGCATGAAAGCTTTGAGGAGTATCTGTATTATAAGTCCCGCCTCCTGACTGTATGCAGGACGGGTGTGGTGAACCGCCTTGCGGATCACTATGACGAAATCGTGAAAGATGCGGACTGCCAGTTACATACGTATGCCCTTCTGGACGACGGGATGCAGGCGGAGGCGGATTTGATGGGCAGCCAGATCTGCTACGCATCCGATCATGCGTTTGTCGGCGTCGAGTTCCTTTTGCACGGGAAAGCCTCCGAGCGTGTCCGCGTCGGCATGCCCGGGAGATTCAATGCAGACAATGCACTTGCAGCACTTGCGGTCTGCGGCTTGGTGTTAGAGGATGAAGGCGCCGATGAGGCGGTTCGGGGACGTGTGCTATCCGCACTGGAAACGATCCGCGTAGACGGGCGGATGGAGATTGCATACGTCTCGAAGAAATGCAGCGTAATCGTGGATTACGCCCACAATGCGGTCAGCATGGAGAGCCTGCTTATGACGCTTAGAGATTACCATCCGAAGCGCCTGGTCTGTGTCTTTGGCTGCGGCGGCAACCGGGCGAGGGAGAGACGCTATTCGATGGGTGAGATCGGGGGACGGCTGGCGGATCTGTGTATTCTGACGGCCGACAACCCGCGGTTTGAGAAGAATGAGGACATTATAAAAGACATCGAGACGGGAATCGCACCGACGGGCGGGAGATATCTGGTGATTCCGGACAGACGCGAGGCGATTTTTTACGCGCTCCGGCATGCCGAGGACAAAGACATGATCGCAGTGATCGGAAAGGGCCATGAGGATTACCAGGAGATCGAAGGGGTGCGCCATCATTTCCTGGACCGTGAGGTGGTCGAAGAAGCGGCAAAGGAGATCCGGGCATGGAACAGGTGACAGTGCGTGACGTACTTTTGGCGACAGGAGGGAGACTTCTTTCGGGTAAGCCGGATACACGGCTTTCTCAGATTCGGCTGAATTCGAAGGAGGCAGGGCCCGGCGATTTGTTTGTGCCGTTAATCGGAGAGCGTGTGGATGCGCACCGCTTCCTTTCGCAGGCGGCCGAGGCCGGAGCGGCGGCTGTCCTTACAAGCGAGCATGAAACGGCGGCCGAGGCATTAGGTGTTATAGATGTAAGGACGGGGGAGACGGCCGTCATCCGTGTGGACGATACGAAGCTTGCCCTGCAGGCGCTTGGGCATTATCTGCGGGAGCGGCTTACGCTGCCGCTTGTAGGCGTGACGGGAAGCGTCGGGAAGACGACGACGAGGGAGTTGATCGCAGCGGCGCTCTCGGCTCGGTACCGGGTGTACAAGACACCGGGTAACCGAAACAGTCAGGTCGGTGTCCCGGTCACGCTGTCTGAGATCCGAACAGAGGATGAGATCGGCTTCATCGAGATCGTTATGATTGAGCAGATTGAACTAACGATAATCGCAAGGCTTGATGAAATCAATACGGCGGTCAACAATAACATCGGGGACGCACATAT
>JAAWAR010000130.1 GCA_022792295.1 Lachnospiraceae bacterium | reverse complement strand
ATGTATGGGTAGCACGCTACAATGCAAAACCGGCTTACACGGGCGCCGCTATGTGGCAGGCCACCAATGAAGGACAGATAAACGGCATTTCCGGGAATGTGGACATTAATTTTACCTTTAAAAACTTTTCGGACAAGCTTCCGGCAAACCGCTGGCGTCTGATCGGCGACAAGTGGTACTATTACAAAAATTATGTCAAGCAGACCGGCTGGGTCAACGACGGGCAAAGCTGGTATTATCTGAACCCGGACGGGACACAGTACAAAGGCTGGCTCAATCTAAACGGCGTCTACTACTATCTGGATGCATCTACCGGTCAGATGAAAACCGGCTGGCAAAAACTCGATAACGAATGGTATTTCCTGAAAAATGACGGAACCATGGCCAACGAATGGCTGCAGCTTAACGGATCCTATTATTATCTCTTAAACGGCGTCATGGTGACCGGCTGGCTGCGGATCGGGTCGGATTATTATTACATGAAAGGCGATGGCTCCATGGTAACCGGCTGGCGCAAGATGGATGGCGCCTACTACTTCTTTGCCGCAGACGGCAGACTGGTACGCGGTCTGGCTGACATCGACGGAAAACGTTACTATCTCAAATCAGACGGAACCATGGCAACAGGCTGGCAGACCCTCGACAACACAAACTATTACTTCCGTGCAAGCGGTGCGATGGCATCCGGCTGGGAAAAAATCAATAATTCCTGGTATTACTTCCACACGGACGGACGTATGGTGACTGGCTGGCTCCAGATCCGTGACAGCTATTATTACCTCCATACGGACGGCCGCATGGTAACCGGCTGGCAAAACGACGGAACCAATACCTATTACATGGACCCCTCCTCCGGTAAAATGGCAGTAGGCTGGAAAAAGATTGACGGAGCCTGGTATTACTTTAACCCGTCGGGACACAGGATCACCGGCTGGCTGAAACTTGGGGAAAGCTACTACTATCTGTTGTCCGACGGGCGCATGGCCGCCGGCGGTTCCTATACGATTAACGGCGTCAATTACACTTTTAACAATGACGGCATTTGCCAGAATGAAGCCTCGGCAATCGACGGAGGCTCAGCTCAAAGCGTGTATACGTCTCCCAATATGAACCCAACGTCTGATTCGGGACAGACCTCCTGGAATTCTTTGCCGGGAAGTACGAATGTCCCAAATTACAGCTCGAATGCTCCGGGGGCAGGCTCTGTCCCTACAAACGGCCAGGGCATGAATGCCGGGAATAGCACTTATGGCCTGACGGGTCCGGGAAATTCCTCCTCAAACAGCGTTGGGGCAGGAAACGGCTCCGTGATACCGCCCGGTACTGCGGCAAACGGGACAGAATACAGACCGGGCAGCCAGAGCCAAACTACAGACACACAGAATCAGTCGGGCCAGACGCCAGGCAATTCCGGCTCCGGCCAGAAAAAATCCGGGCTCAGCTCTTATCAAACCACCGGCCCCAGATAATATTTTAGAAACAACAAAAACTTTTGTTTTTGCCGTTTACACTGCCAAAGCGGCTGCAGACTCCCGGATCGGATCTGCAGCCGCTTTGTTTTTTATCTTCACACTTCGAAAATCAGGTCACCATAGCTCGGAAACGGCCAGAACTCCTTGTCAACCAGCATCTCCAGCCTGTCTGCCGGTGCACGCAGAGCCGCCATGGCAGGAACGATCTCCTCGTAACAGGCATGTGCACGTTCACACATTCCTTCCCTCGACGCACAGATCTTGATTTTTTCCTCAAGCCCGGATAATGCCACCTTCATTTCTGACAGAAGGTCGGAGGTCTCCAAAAGCAGCTCGGTCTGTACGCTGACATCGGCCTCCGGACACGCAGACCGGACTGCGGACAAAGAATTGGCGAGAACAGTCGTATATTGGATGACTGCCGGGATAATCTGCTTTCCGGCCATGTCGATCATCGTCTTTGCTTCAATATTGACAGATTTTGCATATGCCTCATACTCGATCTCCGCACGCGCTTCCAGCTCGGCCTTCGTGTATACGCCGAAATCACCAAACAGCTTAAACGCCTTCTCTGTGACCAGAGAAGGAATCGAATCCACCATACACTTCAGATTCGGAAGCCCTCTGCGGCCGGCCTCCTTGACCCATGTATCCGTATAACCGTTTCCGTTAAAAATAATCCGGCGGTGTTCCACAAGCAACCGTTTGATCAAATTGTGGACAGCCAGGTCAAAATCATCGGCGGCTTCCAGCTCGTCAGCCGCTTCCTTAAACGCCTCGGCTACGATCGTATTCAAAACCACATTGGATTCCGCGACAGAGTCCGAGGAGCCGACCATACGGAACTCAAATTTATTTCCGGTAAATGCAAAGGGCGATGTGCGGTTCCGATCCGTGGCGTCCTTGTCAAAATCCGGGAGCGTCGTCACACCGGTCATGAGCTTCCCACCGGTTTTGGAATGCGTCGCCGAACCCGTACTGCAAAGCTGGTCGATCACATCCTCGAGCTGTTCGCCGATGAAGATCGAAATGATAGCGGGCGGCGCCTCCTGGGCCCCGAGCCTGTAATCATTCCCTGGAACGGCAGCGGACTGACGCAGAAGATCCGCATGAACATCTACAGCCTTCATAATACAAGCCAGAACCAGCAGAAACTGAATATTTTCATGCGGTGTGATCCCCGGGTCCAGCATATTGATCCCCGTATCGGAGGCCAATGACCAGTTATTATGCTTTCCGGAGCCGTTGACGCCCTGAAACGGCTTTTCGTGGAGCAGACAGGCCAGACCGCGGCGGCTTGCCACCTTCTTCATAGTCTCCATCACGATCTGATTGTTGTCTACCGCCAGATTCGCCTTCTCATAAATCGGTGCCAGCTCATGCTGAGCGGGAGCGACCTCATTATGCTGCGTCTTCGCCGGAACGCCAAGTTTCCAGAGCTCCTCATTAAGCTCCTTCATGTAAGCACCGATCCGCTCACGAATCACACCGTAGTAGTGGTCATCCATCTCCTGCCCCTTCGGCGGCATGGCTCCAAACAGCGTACGGCCTGTATAAATCAGATCCTTTCTCTGCATGTATTTATCCCGGTCCACCAGGAAATATTCCTGCTCCGGGCCAACGGACGGCGTCACCCGCTTGACGGCGGTATTGCCGAACAGATGAAAAATCCGCACCGCCTGCTTATCAATCGCCTCCATGGACCGCAAAAGCGGCGTTTTTTTATCAAGTGCCTCTCCTTTATAAGAACAGAACGCAGTCGGGATACAGAGCGTCACCCCGGTCGCATCCTTTTTTAAAAACGCCGGCGACGTACAATCCCAGGCCGTGTAGCCACGTGCCTCAAAGGTCGCACGAAGACCGCCAGAGGGAAACGAGGAGCCATCGGTCTCGCCCTTAATAAGTTCCTTGCCGGACAGGTTCATACGCACCGCCCCCATAGAATCCGGACTTCCGATAAAGGAATCATGTTTCTCCGCCGTCACACCGGTCAAAGGCTGAAACCAGTGCGTATAATGGGTCGCACCGTTCTCAACCGCCCATTCCTTCATCGCGTGAGCCACTGCATCCGCGATTGATGGATCAAGCTGGCTTCCATTTTCGATCGTCTCCGCCAGCTTTATGTAAATATCTCTCGGAAGACGTTCTTTCATTACAGTTTCGTTAAATACGTTCTCTCCAAAAATTTCTGCCACATTGACGGCTTCCCTCATACCTTTGCTCCTCCTGATTATAAAAATGTACCCTCGGAATCCGAGAGTACACATAAGCCCGCCGGGGAAAACGTCTTCTCCCCCGGCGGAAAATTTCCTGTATCGGTTAGGCCTTGCCAACGGAGCCAAACATCTCCATTTTCTCTTTGACCGTCTGTTTAATCGCCTCTGCGCCCGGAGCTAACAGCTTTCTCGGATCATAACCCTTGCCCTGCTGATCTTTTCCGGCCTCAATGTATTCTCTGGTTGCTGCCGCAAACGAGAGCTGGCACTCCGTATTGACATTGATCTTTGCCACACCGAGGGAGATCGCCTTCTTGATCATATCCTCCGGGATCCCTGTGCCTCCATGTAAAACAAGCGGCATATTGCCCACCTTCTCCTGGATCGCAGCCAGCGTCTCAAAACTTAATCCCTGCCAGTTTGCTGGATATTTGCCGTGGATATTGCCGATTCCGGCCGCCAGCATATCAATGCCAAGATCCGCAATCCGTTTGCATTCGTCAGGATCTGCGCACTCTCCCATACCAACGACGCCATCCTCCTCGCCGCCGATCGAACCGACCTCGGCCTCAATGGACATGCCCTTTTCACGGCAGATTGCCACTAATTCCTTCGTCTTTTCTACATTCTCCTCAATCGGATAGTGGGAGCCGTCAAACATGATCGAGGAAAATCCGGCCTCGATGCACTTTAAGCAGCCCTCATACGTACCATGATCCAGATGCAGGGCTACCGGAACCGTGATCTTTAACTCCTCGATCATCGCCTTTACCATTGCGGTAACCGTCTTAAAACCGGTCATGTATTTCCCTGCGCCCTCAGATACACCCAAAATAACCGGGGATCTTAACTCCTCTGCTGTCAGAAGAATGGACTTTGTCCATTCCAGGTTATTGATGTTAAACGCACCGACTGCATATTTTCCGTCTCTTGCTTTTTCGAGCATTTCTTTTGCTGTTACTAACATATTTCCAAACCTCCATCCTTTATTTTGCGCTTTGCGCTTTTGATTAAGTATATCATGTCCCTTGGGGCATGCTACCCCTCCGGGGCGGATGCGCACGATTTCTTGCGGAAATTGTCCCTTCTTCGGGCGGACACAAATCGGCGCGCTATAATCTCTAGTGAGATTATAGCATATCCTCCGGACATGCTATCTCTCCGGGCGGATGCACACAATTTTTCGCGGTGTACGCAAAAAACGATATGCGCAAATACAATCCATGCCGAGATTATACCACGAACAGGAAGCTCATGCAAGACCTCCGGAGGCATTCAGAATCGTTCGCACCGTCTCCTTCATCTCCTCCGGCCTGCACTTGCGGTCATGGAGGATTATCGCCTCCCGGATCTCCTCGATCGCCGGGGGAATCACCACGCCAGAAAGCCGTCTCAGCTCGTCAATCAGCTTAAACTCGTCAGTCTCCTCCGTCTTTCCAAGTACCGCCTCCACGACACTCCTTGAAAATTTATAGGGACTGGCCGTTGAAGCGATGACCGTCTTTTTGACATCCTTCGTTTTTTCCTTGTACTGTCCGTACACAGCCGCCGCGACCCCCGTATGTGGATCAATCAAATAGCCGGTGTCGTCAAAAAGTTGTTTGATTCTGGCCGCATTTTCGCCCATTTGTGCATAGCCCGCGGTAAAGTCGGCCATAAATGCTTTCATATCCAGCGTGATCTCATATTTTCCCCTTGTCTGCAGCTGTTCCATCATCGTCTTTGTCTTGACAGAATCACGCCCGCAGCTTAGATAAAGAAGACGCTCTAAATTGCTTGACACAAGAATATCCATCGACGGGGACGTCGTCAGGAGAAACTCTCTGTTTTTATCATATTCCCCTGTCGTAAAGAAATCATACAGGACACGGTTATCATTCGAGGCACAGATCAGCTTGTCAAACGGAATTCCCATCCGCTTGGCCAAGTAAGCAGCCAGGATATTTCCAAAATTTCCGGTCGGGACCGCTACGTGAACCTTTTCCCCATTCCGGATCTCACCGTTTGCATAAAGCTTCGCATACGCATATACATAATAAACGATCTGCGGCACCAGACGGCCGATGTTGATGGAGTTGGCCGAGGAGAGCTGGAAGCCCAGCCCGTCAAGCTCCTTTTCAAATTCCTTGTCTCCGAAAATCCTCTTTACACCGGTCTGCGCATCGTCAAAATTTCCCAGGAGGCCGACCACCGACGTGTTGGCGCCCTTCTGTGTCAGCATCTGCAGCTCCTGAACGCGGCTCACGCCATCCTTCGGATAAAACACAATAATGCGCGTTCCCGGCACATCGGCAAAGCCTGCCATCGCCGCTTTTCCGGTATCACCGGATGTTGCCGTCAGGATCACAATCTCATTTTTGACCTGATTTTTCTTTGCAGCCACTGTCATCAAATGGGGAAGTATCGAGAGTGCCATATCCTTAAAGGCAATGGTCTTCCCGTGAAACAGCTCCAGGAAATAGGCACCTCCTGCCTTGACAAGAGGCGCGATCTCCTCCGTATCAAACTTTTCATCATAAGCGCGGGCGATGCAGTCTCTTAGCTCCTCCTCTGTAAAGTCTGTGAGGAACTGTCTCATGACTGCATAAGCCGTCTCCTGATAATTCAGCCCTGCCAGCTCCTCGATCGTCCTGTCAAGTTGCGGAATGCTCTCCGGCATATACAGGCCGCCGTCCCCGGCAAGCCCTCTTAAGATCGCCTGTGATGCGGTGACTCCCTTCTCGCCTCCGCGTGTACTCTCATAAAATATCTCCATTCTGCTTCCCTCACTTTTTCTGTCGATGCAGGCAGCGTTTCGGCCGAACCGGCTAAAATATTGCCCTTGTATTTCCATATACATGTCTGTATGGTATCGCAAACATAATAACCTGCTTTGTCGTTTACTATAGCATACTTCCAGGGCTCGTGCAAGAAAGAATTTACCGGTTTCCCGCACCGATCTCAGGCTTTTCTCATATCTCATTTATAAGCAAACTGCGAATGAGTGATTTCATGGTTCTTCCATTAAACAATATAAAACCCGGAGATACCGTCAAAATTGTCTGTCTGGCCGGAAAAGGTCCCATGCAGGGGCGTCTTGAAGACCTCGGCTTTACACCCGGCTCGCAAATCCTTTGTGTGCTTCAGCGAAAAAAGCGAAATATCGCGGCCTATCTGGTACGCAATGCCGTCATCGCTCTGCGGGCTGAGGACAGCCGGCTGATCTTTGCGGAAGAATCCACCGCACAGATCGGAGGGAGCCTATGACGCGCAAGATCGCCCTTGTGGGAAATCCGAACGTTGGAAAAAGCACGATCTTCAACGCATTGACCGGCCTGCATCAGCATACCGGCAACTGGGCAGGCGTAACCGTTTCCTGTACCTGCGGAGGCTTCTCCATCGGCGGGCAGGAATTCTCTGCCATCGACCTGCCGGGAATCTATTCCTTTGACGTGCGTTCCCAGGAGGAGGCTGTCACCAGAGACTATGTTCGAAGCAAGGACTTTGACACACTGCTTTTGATCTGCGACGCGACTTGCCTGGAACGCGGGCTCCACCTTCTGGCACAGGCCACCGATCTTTTGAAGGAACGCACCGAAATCCATTCCCTTCCACAGATCGTCCTCTGCATCAATCTCTGTGATGAAGCGAAGAAAAAAGGGATCTGCATTGATTTTCCTCTCCTGGAGCAGGAGCTCAAAATCCCGGTTGTAGCCTGCACGGCGCGGAAAAAAAGCGGTCTTAAGGATTTAAGGCAGGCACTTGCAAGCGATCCCGGCCTTATGCCTGCCTGCTCGGCCTGTCCGATGTGCGCCTCCTGTTCGCTCGCAGAAGCCATTTCCACCCAAAAGCTCCCGGTTCCCTTTGACCCTGTGAAAACGGCAGGCAGGGCCGTCACCTACACAAAAAGCGACTACAGACGCCGGGAAGAAAAGCTCGACCGGATTCTCACCGGGTCTATGAGCGGCGGACTGATCATGTGCCTGCTTCTTGTCGGTATTTTCTGGCTTACCATCACAGGGGCCAATTATCCCTCCTCGCTTTTATGGGACTTTTTCTTTGGCATCGAGACCTTTCTCGCACAGGCCGCACAAACCGCAGGTCTTCCTGACTGGTTTATTGGCGCATTTATCTACGGGATTTTTCGCGTTGTATCTTGGATCGTCTCCGTCATGCTCCCACCGATGGCGATCTTCTTTCCGCTGTTTACGCTTCTGGAAGATTTTGGCTATCTTCCCCGGGCTGCCTTTAACATGGACGGAGCCTTCCATAAATGCCGTGCCTGCGGAAAGCAGTGTCTTACGATGGCGATGGGGCTGGGCTGCAACGCAGCCGGAGTTGTGGGCTGCCGGATCATTGATTCGCCAAGGGAGCGCCTGATTGCAATCCTGACAAACAGCCTGATCCCCTGCAATGGTCGTTTCCCGCTCCTTTTGACGATGATCTCTCTATTTTTTATGGGCGGCAGCGGCTTCTGGACGACAGGCGAAGCCGCTGCCTTAAGCGGCCCGACAGCGGTTTTGACAAGTTTTCTTCCGGCCCTCGCCCTGACTGCATTTATCCTTGCAGGAATCGCCGCGACACTGGGCTCCTCCTGGCTTTTGTCCCACACACTTTTGAAGGGAGTTCCCTCGTCGTTTACGCTGGAGCTACCGCCTTACAGACGTCCCCAGCTCGGAAAAGTCCTGGTTCGTTCCCTGTTTGACCGGACTCTGTTCGTCCTTGGCCGTGCCGTGGCTGTCGCGGCTCCCGCAGGCCTTGTCATCTGGCTGACAGCCAATATTACGATCGGGGATCAAAGCCTCCTTTTATGGTTTTCCGGTTTTTTTGATCCGCTCGGGCGTCTGATGGGCCTCGACGGCATAATCCTGATGGCCTTTATCCTTGGATTTCCGGCTAATGAAATCGTGCTTCCGATCATCCTGATGGCCTATCTGCAAACCGGCTGTCTCGTGGACATGAATGACAAATCAGCTTTGGCCGCCCTCCTTTTCTCTCACGGCTGGACCGCCAGGACCGTGGTCTGCATGGCTATTTTTTCTCTGTTCCATTGGCCCTGCTCCACGACCTGTTTGACCGTTAGAAAAGAGACCGGAAGCCTGAAATGGACCGCTGTCGCATTTCTTCTTCCGACCTGCATCGGTGTGGCCTTATGCGTCCTGACGGCAGCCCTATGGAAAATAATCCTGTAGCAAATCCCTGTCACAGATACTGTCGGCTCCATGCGGGGCCAAAACGCGCTCCCTCCGGCCGGAGGGAGCGCGCTGACCTAGGGCATTTATAAATTCACGATTTCAAATAGGCATTAAACCATGCGAGAGTCTCCTGCAGACCTCCAATCCGGCTGCGAGGCCTCCCAAAGGTCTGCATGGTATGATTTTCACCTTCAAACAGGACCAATCGTGAAGGAATCCCGCATTTTTTCAGCACATAAAACATCTGCATTGCCTCTTGGGCATAGCAGCGGTAATCTTCCTCTGCATGAATAAATAAGGTCGGCGTTTTGGCATTTTTCGCATATTTAAGCGGAGAATTTTCCCAGAGAGAAAGAGCGGCCTGATCCCCCGATACAAAGCTGCTTCCGGCCTGATCTCTGACATAATAATAGCCAATATCACTCAGGCATTCATGGGTAACCCAGTTGGCAATAGAACGGACCGATACCGCCGCCCCAAAAAAATCCGTGTGACCAATGATCCAGTTTACCATATATCCGCCATAGCTGCCCCCTAAAACACCGATGCGGGAAGGATCTATCTGGGGATAGGCAGCCACAGCCTGCCGGGTAAACGCCATCAGGTCTGTGTAATCTATGCTGCCGTAAGCGCCGCGCAGTTCTCCAAATTCATTGCCAAAAGAGTCGCTGCCCCGGGGATTGCAGTAGAGAACAAAATACTGATTCGCAGCAAGAAATTGAAGTTCATTTCCCGAAATGGAAGAATAACAGCCGCGCGGCCCGCCGTGAATGCTAAGGATCGCCGGATAGGTCTTTTGGGCCTGCAGATCAAGCGGCTGCATTACCCAGCCACCGACCCAGACGTTCTCATCCGTCTGGACAGACAGAGGAACGGGTACGCTGAGTCGATACCTTTCTTCCAACTGGTTATGGTCAGTTAAGCATGTCTCTCCGTCTGCCAGATAGAGCTCTGCGAGTGTGCAGCCTTTCACACCGCAATAAACCATTTTTCCCTCATATACATCGAAACCCGTTACTGCCTCGGCGCGGGTCAGCCGCCCGGAAATGCGGCCGTCCGGAGATAAAAGACAGACGAAGCTCTCTGAATTAACAGTGGTAATAAAATAGATGCCCTCTTTGCGGGAACAAATTGTCTGTCCGCCGCCGACCAGATTATCACTGAGAACCATATTTAGGCCCGCGCTTGTATTAAGTGCGGCAAGCAGTTCTGGTCCGTCAGAGCCTATTTGGAAAAATCCATCCTGTTGATAGCGTCCATATTCCTGCCCGCGAGAGCCTGAAAAAACAGCCTTCCCATTTAAAAAACCAAGTGTACGGATATACCATGTGCCGGGAGCCAGAAGCTCTTGTATCATACCGTCTGTAAGATCTGCATAAAAGAGCCCTGGCATATCGCAGGGATCATCCTGAACCGGAACTGCCGTAAACAGAAGATGATCGTCATACAGCTCTGTCAAACCAACCGATTCCGCAGGCTTGTTAAACAGCGGCCGCAAAGAACCGGCTCCCATATCAAAAATATACAGGTGTGTGCGCCTGCCCTGCGAAATACCTGCCCCGTTCGGCCGCAGCGGAAGCTCTGTGAAGGCGCAATAGTTATATTCCGGATATGCGTATGTATGGATGCCGGCGTGGATCGTAAGCAAAAATCGGCTTTCGGAGAGAGGTTGGATTTTTGCGGGCACACAAGGCATTTCCGTTAACGACTCCTGTTTACCGCTGGATGGATCAAAACGGAGCAGCTCTGTACCGCCTGGCACGCTTTTCCATAGAAGCAGTGTATCCTCCTCGGCTGACCAAACAACATCACGGAAAGAAGAAAGCGGCATATTGGGAGCGGCGCGCCCATTGCGGTCAATTACGTAAACGGTTTTCTGATAACAGTCCTTTTGTTCATCGGGACACAGCAGCGTATACGAGATCCAGTTTCCGCCCTTTGACCATCTGGGATCGCTGACATACTGATATTCTAAAAATGTTCTTTGATTGATCCGGTCCATACGCTCTAATTACCATCCAATCCTTGTAGCAATGATAAGGAACACACAGCAAATTACGAAAACGATCATATAAAGCGGAATGATAAGCTTAAACCAATCTTTCAGCGTGCAGCGTGCGGCGGCAAGGCAGCCAACGAGAGGCGCACATGCGGGATTGAGTAAATTTGTAAAGCCGTCTCCCAGCTGATAGGCAAGCACCGCTGTCTGACGCGAGACACCGATCCCATCCGATAAGGGAGCCATAATCGGCATAACGGCGACCGCCTGTGCGCTGCCGGAAGGAATTGCCAGATTGATAATGGCATTTGCAATAAACATACCGATCGCAGCAAGCGCGCTGTTAAGGCCGGAAAGTGCCATAGACAGATAGTAAACCACTGTGTCTAAAATTCCCGAGAGAGAAAAAATTGTGGGCACCGCACAAGCCAATATCATAACAACGATCGGGACGATCTGACGCTGCGCTCCGTCAATAAATCCCTCCATGATCTTGTCTACGCCCCAGCCGTTTACGATCCCGCAGCAGAACGCGGTCGGAAGCATAATAGCAGCCAGCTGCTTGGTGCCATATTGATTTTTCGCTGCCAGGATCCCGAACAGAATAAAACCCGTGAAGAAGATTATAAGCGTAAGCCAGTGGCGCAGCTCCATCTTTTGCCCCTCATACTCTGCCAGTTCACCAAATTCGGAGAAATCTGTCTGTTCCATGACGCTCTTGCCCGGATCCTTTCTGACACGGGCAGCATACCAGCACATATAAGCCGCCATGACAGTAAGCAGGATGATCGTAAGGACCGTGCGCAGTCCTGCACCTGAAAATGTGGGCAGCCCTGCAATCTCTTGCGCAACCGCGGTCGTAAACGGATTGATCGGCGAGGACATAAATCCGCAATATGCACCAAGTATCATAACCGATGCGGCAAAAATATTGTCCAGCTTCATCCGGCGGGCTAATGTAATAGCTAAAGGAACGAATGGAATCACGACCTGAACGCCCACAAGCGACAGAGCTCCAAAATACAGAAAGATAATCGGAATCACGATCAGGATTTTGGATTCAAAACGTTTTGTCAACGAATAAATGGCAAGATCCAGTGCACCGGACCGGGTTACGACCCCGATTGCTCCCGCCACGATAATCATGGCAAGAATCGTGGAAGCCTGTTGGCTGATAACCGTATTTGGCAGCTCCATAAAAAGCTTAACCGGAGAAACAAAAACCTTATCGACCAAAGTAAAGCTGTCTGAGTCCACGGCGCCGTCTACCCGTTCAAAAGATCCGGAGGGGATGAGAAAGGATATGAGATATATAATACCAATGATAATAAGCAGCAGAGAATAATTTGATAAAGACTTCCTGTTCCCTTTCATAGCAAGGCTCCTCTCATTTTAAATGTAAACCGCGTGTGATGAAAATATCGAATTGCAGTCCCTTCTTGTCAGGCAAACCAAATTGTGCTAAAATGGCACCGGCTTGCTTGATTTTCTTATAGTATAGCATCACACTGACGGAAAGGGAAACAATGCTTTTGCATATTGCGATTCGCAATTCGAATAGCAAAGGAGAAATAGAACATGAACGAAAGTCAACTAAAATGCTTCATCAGCGTACAAAACCACCAAAACTTTACCAAGGCCGCGGAAGAATGTCATGTGGTACAGGCAACGGTAAGCAGGCAGATTGCAGCCCTGGAAGAAGAACTCGGATGCAGGCTTTTTGAACGCGACAGCCATGGTGTCCACGCCACCCCGGCAGGAAATACACTGGCTATCTACGCGCCCGTACTCCTGGAATACCAAAAAACAGTTGCTGACCGGGTGCGAAACTCCACCGGAGAGGAGCAGATCAATATCCGAATCGGCATTGGCCCTTATGAAGCATTGCTGATCCGGCCTATTTTAAAGCAGCTTGTCCAACTGTTTCCTTCTATTAAAGTCGATATGACTGCCTACACCTATCAGGTACTTATGACACGATACCGAAACGATATTCTGGATCTTGCAGTCTGCAATGAATTATGTGTCAATTTTATGCCAAAGCTGATTCCTCAAAAGCTATATGACGAAGCATGGCAGGTTGCTGCGGCAAAGGACAGCCCCCTTTGGAAATTAGATGAGCCAGAACGCGGACTGTTAAAGGAGCAAACGGTCATAACACTTGTGAACGATCAGTATGATTCGGTCCGCAGTCATTGTATCAAGCATAGGCTGGGCAAAAGAATGATTGAAACCAATTTTTTGATTACGCAGCTTGAACTCGTCAATGCCGGGCTAGGAATCGCAATTTTACCGCCCTTTGTCCAAAAACAGCTTCCTCCGGGCGTTGTCATGAGGGACATTCTGAAAATTCCTTTTTCTGTTCCATTTTATGCAATGTTTTCCCCACCGTGGGCCGTTTTGTTCAATCCGTCCACGATCCAGAATTTTCGAGGAGATGACGCATCGTTTTTTTAATACGGCAGTACACTTTTGGGCCGCATTCGTTCCTTTTTTTCACACAAATAAAAGGCTCTCCCAAAGAATCCTTCTTTGGGAGAGCCTTTTATTGTCTGATCCTGCCTTTACGCCACGACCTTCTTCTTTCCGGAAATCTGCCACGCTGCAGAAATCCCGACGAGCACGATGCCGATTATATCGGTCACGGTGCCCGGAATCAGCATGCAGAGGCCTCCGGCAACGGAAAGCAGCCTCTGGATTGGGTTCATATTGACGAACATATAGCCCTCGAGGCCGGCTGCGACACCAAACAAACCGACAAGCGAGGTGACCACGATCAGAATTACATCCAGCACACCGGCGTCAATGAAAAGCATAGCCGGATTGAAAGCGAAGATATACGGAACGATGAAGGCGGCAATCGCAAGCCGCGACGCATTCATCGCCGTCTTCATCGGATTCGATTTTGCGATTGCCGAGCCCGCATAGGCGGCCAAGGCGACCGGAGGCGTAATATCTGCCACGATTCCGAAGTAGAATACAAACATGTTTGCTGCAATCTTGTTGATTCCCATACCATTGACAAGAATCGGCGCACAGGTCGTTGCCATAATGATATAGTTTGCAGTAGTCGGAACGCCCATGCCAAGAACGATACAGGTGAGCATCGTAAGGAACAGGGCAATGATTACACGGTCACCCGCGACACCGACGATCGCGGAAATCAAAAGCTGACCGAGGCCGGTCATCGTCACGACACCGGCGATGATGCCTGCAATACCGCAGGAGACCGCCACGGAAAGCGTATTTTTTCCGCCTGTCTCAAGCGCGTTGATAAAACGCGTCAGATTCATTCTTGTCTGCTTGTTCGGTATGCTGACGAGAATGGCAAGAATCGTCGCAATCACGGCCGCGCGGGACATCGTAAAGCCTTTCATAACCATGGCGACCAGAGCGACCAAAGGAACCAGCAGATACCCCTGCCGGATAAACAAGGGAATAAACTTCGGAAGATCTTCTTTTGCAATTCCCTTTAAGCCAAGCCTCTTTGCCTCCAGATGAACGGTAATAAAAATACCGGTAAAATACAAAAGCGCAGGGAAAATCGCACGCATTGCGATCTCTCCGTATTGAACGCCGACCATCTCCGCCATCAAGAATGCGGCAGCCCCCATGATCGGCGGCATGATCTGCCCGCCGGTGGAGGAGGCCGCCTCAACGGCGCCTGCAAACTCTCCTTTGTACCCTGTCTTTTTCATTAACGGTATGGTGACGGAACCGGTCGTAACCGTGTTGCCTACTGAGCTTCCGGATACCATGCCACAGAGGGCGGAGGAAATAACGGCCACCTTCGCCGGACCGCCGGTGGAAGCGCCCGCCAAAGAATTTGCCAGTTGGATAAAGAACTCCGAGATACCGGTCGCCTCTAAGAATGCACCAAACAGAATAAACAGTGCAATATAGGTTGAACAAACTCCGATCGGCGTGCCGATAACGCCGCTGGTCGTATAAAACAGATTATAAATGACCGACTTTAAGACGGCAGCAAACGCGCGGCCGGAGTCAAGGCCATTGTAAAAGGCATAGCAGACAAACGCAGTCGCCACGCAGAGAATCGGGATTCCGACGGCACGGCGGCATGCCTCAACGAGTACAAGAATGCCGATAACACCCACATAGACCTCGATCTGGCTGATACGCGTCGCGTGGCTGATGATCGTCTTAAAGTTGACAACGAAATAAAAAAACGCTCCGCTGCCAAGAATCATCAGGGCAATATCTATAACGGACATGCGGTTGACCTTTGTACTGCCCTTTTTTGCCGGATACACCAGAAATACAAGGATGATTACAATGCCGACAAACAACGACCGGCGGACGCGTTCATCCCAGTTTGCGAACAGGTTCATATACACCATCAGGATCGAAAATGCCGCCAGAAGATACCGGATTACCGTCTTTGGCATACCTTCCCAGATGCGGGTATTAGACTCTCTGTCATACTTTTTCATAATGGCTTCTACATCTTCTGCCGTTCCGGTAGACGTATCCTCCGCCAAAGCCGTATTGACTTTCATTTTCTCCTTTTCTGCCATAAAACACACCCCTCCTTAATAAAATTTATATTCACAAGAAAACTCTACCTTACTGTTGCGGCCGCAGAGCTCTCTTAAACTGATTTCCTCCCCATGGATCGTGAGCGTGTGGTCGGAGACCGTTCCCACGATATAGGACAGATACGGCATTTTTTGATCAAAGCCGGTAACAATCATCTCGCCGTTCTCTCCGATTTCAAGCTTTTGCCCATCTTCAATCTCCGTTTGAACGCCTGCTCCAAAGTTATAGTAGATTGTTTGAACCACATAGATCGCGTGGCCTCTGATCTGATAGACGTCCGTGAGCGGATACTGATTCACCGAGTGGATGAACATGACGGAAAATTCATCTCCCTCTGAGACACGGAAGCGGGCATATTCTTCTTTGGTGTCCCCGTTCCTTAAGACCAGATAGTTTCCGCTTCGCAGGGCAAATAGTACAACGGCTGCAATAATAGCACCCATTATTGCAGCCATTGTAAGGTTTCTTATTGTTTTTTTGTCCAATTTTGCCTACTGAATCGCTCCGGCTTCCTTAAAGTATTTCTCCGCACCCGGATGGAACGGAACCGAAATACCGCTTACAGCATACTCAAGGCTCAGCTCCTCACCCTTCGCGTGCGCCGCCGCAATTTCGCTCTGGTTTTCAAAGATCGCCTTGGTCAGATTGTAGACGGAATCCTCGGAAAGATTCGGGGAACAGATCAGGGTAGCCTTGATGGCAACGGTCTGTACATCATTGTCTACGCCCTTATAGGAACCGCCCGGAATCGGGTAGGTGGTGTAGAACGGATGTGCATCTGCAAGAGTCTTTGCATGCTCGTCATCAATCTCAAGGAGATTGATGGAGTTCGTGGTTGCCAGTTCTACGATCGCCGTAGTCGGTGCGCCCGCGGTACAGAAGAACGCGTCAATCTTACCGTCCTTGATTGCATCTGCGGAATCTCCAAAGCCAAGATTGTTTACTTCGATATCATCGAAAGTAATTCCGTAGGCTTCGAGGATCTGGCGTGCGTTGAACTCAACACCTGAGCCTGCGTCTCCGACCGAAACTCTCTTGCCTTTTAAATCCTCGATGGATTTGATGTCTCCGGTAGAAACAACTTGACATACCTCTGCATAGAGAGCCGCAACGGTAGCGAATTCAGTCGCCGCGCCTTCTTCTGCAAACAGGTCTGTCCCGTTATAGGCATAGTCCATGACGTCATTCTGTACGATCGCCAAATCAGCGTCGCCATCGTTTACAAGGAAGATATTTGCCTTAGAAGCGCCTGTGGACTGCACGTTGATGTTGAGGCCGATATTTTTGCTGTTTAGTACGTTTGCGATCACGCCGCCGAACGCGTAATATGTACCGGTGGTTCCTCCGGTGCCCATCGTAACCTTGACGGCATCTCCGGAAGCCGCAGTCGTCTCTGCCGCTGCGGCCGTCCCGCTTGAACCGGAACCACCGGAGCAAGCCGTAAGCAGCACCGAACAGCCTAGTGCGAGTGCAAGTAATGCGGAAAGTCTCTTTTTCATAAAAACTGCCTCCTTTTTGTCCTCCCTGTTCCCGGTATGGAAACACGGGGTAATATGTATATTATACCGTAGATTGGTAAATTTTGCAATAATAAAAATCCATTTGAATTTCTGTCGGATTTTTCATACAAATCAAAATCCCGTGTACTGACCACCTGACAATTCAGATAAATCGCCTGCCTGTTTTCCTGGCCGCTCTACTTATCCATTCCCGGCATTTCCAAAAGCGTTCCCTGCACCATGGCCGCAAACTCCTCCAAACGTGTTTCGATCCCCTGTGACCGAAGCGCCGACCCAGGGCTGTTTCCTGTCTCCAGCATGCAGAAATTTCCCGGCAGGTAAAATGTCTTGTTCATATTCAGTGCGCCGATCAGCTGTTCCTCTATCAGGTCGCTCCCCGAATATCCGGAAACCACGATCGCAAACACTGCTTTCTCATAAAAGCGCATCGTCCGAAACAGCGCTGTCAGCCGGTTGATAAATGCGGTCAGATTCGCAGACAGGGCATCGTTGTAATTCGGGCATAAAAGCAGAAGCCCGTCAGCCCACTTTACAGCCGGGTATACGTCTTCCACCATCGCCCCGCCATAAAAGCACTGTCCCCGTTCTCCAAAATGCAGGCACATCTGATACGGGCAGCCCGAACAGTCCTCAAGCGTCCCGTTGCGCAAATTCAGCTCCCGGATTTCTACACCGGCAAGCCTCTCCTGCACCTGTTCCCAGAGTGCCATTGTGTTGGAAGTCCTATGGTTTGATGCATGAAGCACCAAAAGGCGCGGATGCGCTTTTTTCTCCCATACGGAGGTCAAAACTTGCTCTGCCAGCACTCTTGCACTGTTTTTATAGGCGCCCAGCCGATCTGTGTTTAGATTTGCCGCCTGCACAAGAAAATTGTCAAGGGACGCGGTCGCCTCCGTAAGCGGACGGCCAAAAAATGCGCAGCCGGCCCGGTTCGCCGCCGCCGCAAGCTCTCTTGCGACGGATTTTGTATAAAGCTCGCTGTCCGCGTCGATCAAAAGCCCTGCAATGCAGCCGGCAAGCCGCCTTTTAGGAAGGCCGGCCCGCAGCCACGCCAAAAGCTCATAGTAGCCGTGATTGATCCCGTCCGCTCCTAACGGGACCGCAAACAAAAGCCGCCTTCCAGAAAGGCCCTCCTCAGACGCTGCTTCGGTGTCAAATAACTCCTCTAGCCTCTCAAATACCCGCACAGGAAGGCCCTCCAGGGCATGATCCAGCACCTCGTCAAGCCTGGCTCTTGCCTTATCCGCTCCCTTCCTCTGCGGGTAAATGACAAGCAATTCCTTTGTCCCCACTTTGCCCTTCGTCCCTTCCATATTAAATAATATCCGCCAGATTCTGCGCGGCGAAAACAATCCGGTCATAGAGGGCAGACGGCAGAGGCAGACTCTCTGTCTCAAGGCCATAGGTCGTATAACGGTTTTTCACCCCCATATAAATGCCGCCGAGGAACACGGATCCACAGTGCCATTCTCCGCGAAGTGCCATCAAAATCGAAAGTGCACCGGAGGAAAACGCCGGGGCCACAAACGGCTTGTAGCCGATTTTACGCATCTTTAAGTTGGCCGTCACGGTTAGCTCCGTCAGCTCTTTTGAAAGAGCATCGTCATAGTGCTCGATGGAATCTGCAATGACCAGATCCTGTCCGTGAGGCCCGAAGGAACGTCCCTCTGTTAAAAACCGTTTAAAGCGCGTATCCCGTTTTGCATAATACGCCGCACGCGCATTCATGACGCCCAGACCGAAGCCCTGTATCTGCTCCGGTAAAAGCCCCAGGTAATCGAGCTCTCCTGTCTCGTTTTTATTGCTTTCCAGAAAAGCGGTTTTTGCCAGCGGGTCTACTGGGTCAGAGACCGTGCAGAACAGGCCTTTGAATCTTTTTTCCCGGGCCAGTCTCGCATAATGTGCGATAATTTTTGAATTATTTTCAAACTGGTACATGCGTACATCCGTCACCCCGGACCCCACAGGCGGGATGCCCTTGGAGGCCACAAAGACAAACACATCACAGTCAAACAGATTCTCCGGCTTCACAATCTCGATCTCAGGAAGCGCGTCATAATCCCAGGGATACGCGATTTGATTCTCCTCGAATTCCCATCTGGCCGTCACTTTGTCTGAGATGTCACAGATACCGATTTTGGAAATCACATCGCCGCCTAAAAGATGAAGGCCGGTGAGCAGCATACTGCCCACATCGCCGATCGCCAGAATATGAACCCGTTTTTTCCCTTTCTTTGGAACAGCTTGCAGCATCTCTTTAAACTGCGGATGAGAGACATTGACCGCACGTACCTTCCCATCCGCAACGGCACGCTCGGCCCACTCGGGAAGCCCCTTGACCGCAGGCCACGCCGCAAGATGGTTTTGATCGAGCCATTCCACGCTTTCTCCCTCTGCCGAGAGCAGCGCCTTATCACTCACACGAAACGATGCACGGCAGCTCCCGGGCTCTCTTTTAAAAAGCCAGGTGAATTTTCCACATGCCTCCGGCTCGCTTATTTTTTCAAACGGCAGTTCCTCTTTATCCGAAAGACAGATTTGATTTTCGATCTTATAATAATAAATCATGCAGCTTTCCCCCCTAATCTCATAGATTCGTCTACTCCGTAACCATATATTTCCTCATACGCCACAGCAGTTCCAGATCGTTCTCCAGATACACCGAGGCGGCCAGGTTTTCATCATACTCCATGCAGCTCCCCTTATCCGGACAAAGCGGCAGAATCACGGCCTCCGAAAGCCTCGACAGAGTCAGATTTTTCGCAAATTGTCTGCGGTACTCCGCTTCCAGCACCTGGAACAGGTCCCTGGAATTCTCGATGCAGCAGGCCGAAAAGTCAAACAATGCCTCACGGCTGCATCCGGAAAGCCTGGGCGCCGCATAAGGCAGGATCATATTGACCGAAGACTGAAGCCCCGCCACCTTCATCTCCTCGCGGCGTACCGTATCGCCGCCGATAAACGGGTAGAGCGTAGATTCCAGAAACCACTGTCTGAGGTTCGGCATCGAGTAGATACTTTCCACCGGCAACTTGAATGCCTGCATCAAGTCACGCCCATAGCCCGAGGTCACACCGACTACCACTTTCTTAATCGGAATCCCCGCCTCGCGCAGGCTTGGCGCCAGCGCCTGCAGCCGGTCCGCTTTGTGGACCAGATCATCTACTAGAATCACCGGGCGGCCGAAGGACTTGATCGTCTCAATCTGTCCCTTTAACGGCGAATAATAGGGGAACGGCTCAATCGAATAGCTGTTTAAATCGGGCTCATATACCTTATCGGTATGAAGTGTTTTCGTGACCGTATTCGGCACCACCTTGCCCCTCAAAATCTTTCCAAACGGAACGCACATGTTCTCACCAAGCCGTCTCGGCTTCAGCGGTTCTCTCGGCACCTCGTTAAGCGCTGTAATACGGTCCACCAGGCGATGATGCATGATGCCGGAGGAAAGAGATAAGACCAGGTTGCCGGGATACAGCCTTGTCATCGCAAGCTGCAGCTTTTTGTGATTTCGCTCAATAGCCTCCAGAATAATCCGGCTGCTTGCAAACGGCTCCTTGATTGTCGTTTCCAGGTTATGCAAAAGCAAAAGCGGCTCATGCATGTCTACCACATAAACCGTACGCTTTTCGTTGCCGTCGGCTAACTGCGGCCTTACAAAGCCCTGGCGTTTTAGCGCGGAGATCACCTCCTCAGAGGTCAGGTTGTGTTCAGCCACGTACAGAGCCGCACTTCGGTTTTTCTCAAGTGCCTGGGTCAATACCTCGACCAAAAGAAGCTGTGCGCTGTCACGGATCGCCTCTCCGTCGTGAATGCTGCTCGCCCTGACGTGCAGTCCCGTAATGAGCGGAACTTCGCGGCTCGTCTTTTTCCGTACCGCGTTCGCCAGATCCATGTTATGCAGAACGCCGAACAATTCCTCCGAATTCAGTTCTCTATAGCTCGCAAAGCCGACCGGCTGTGCGCTCTCCGCTGCATTTCTTAAAAGGATCAGACGCTCTCCGTTCTCACGTATTTTGGATAAAATTGACGATGCCTCCGGATGACGGTAAAGAACGGTATTGGCAAGTTCACCCAGTACCCTGCCGTCGCTTCCCGAAACATTTTCAAACGTGACCGCCTTCGCCCGCAAAATCGGCTTGAATTCCGGTTCACGTAAATACAGCCCCTTATGGTAAATATATTCCTGCACCACCGGGTCGATCAGGCTGGAAATATCCCGGTGATTGTCAATATTCTCACGGATTTTCGTAGAGCTGATGTCCTCTAAGGCAGCCGGCAGCTCCAACTCCACTACTTTTCCGGTCAGACATTTATAGAGATCGGCCGGATTCTCCTCGCCTGCACGGCGGAACACCAGATGATGGAAGCCATGGATCGAATTCTCGGACGGCTCTTTCTTATAAGAGCTTGCGTTGTGGATCACATCGGAGCCGACGACGATGTAAAGCTCCTGTTCTTTAAACACCTCCCTGAGACGCTTTAAGTCCTTCGGATTGGCGATGTTGACCGAAATTTCATCCGGAAACAGATGCACGTAAAATTCATCTGCGACCGACATGTTGACGATCTGGCGCCGCACCAGATGCGGCTGCGTCTTTTTTGACCAGGAGAATTCATCCACGGCCAGAAAAACCGTAAAGCCCAGACTTCGGATCTCTCTGGCAATCTCCTTATGTGAAAGGGTAAATGGATCAAACGTTCCCGGGAAGAATGCAACTTTTTCGCGTTCCTTTAGGTTCACATCTCCGGTAAAAATCTGATATCGGGTCACAAACCGGTAAATGTGGGACAGCGTCGCGGCACGGTAATACAGGCTCAGCTCCCCGCCCTTATTTTCATTTAACAGGAATAAGAGCTTCTTTGAGCAGAGAGAAAACAGCTCATTTTTATCCTGCTCCGACATCTTCAGAGAGCCGAAAATATGCTGTCCGATCACCAGCATGGCCTCCTGGCGCACCTGTTCGCGGTAATTGGCAAGACAGCTTAAGACAAAGCCCAAAAGCCGCATACGCCGCTCCTGGGATGCCTCGGCCTTTTCCTTAAAGCGCTCGGGATAGCACGCATAACACTCCAAAAGGACACCCAGCGTATCCAGAGCCACCGAGACAATCCTTTCGTTTCCGTTTGCCAGCAGGATATGCAGACGCTCGATCAGATCGTCAAGCTGTTCCGGCGGGAGCCAGAGGGCAAACTCGCCGAGATATTCGGGAATGTACTTGGAGAACTCATACTCTCCGACCTCAAGCCCCTTTAAAAGCTCGACTGCAATCTCATTTCTCTGATCCGTCGTCAGAAGGTGTGCAAGCCGCAAAAGCGCATGCCCGGCGTCATGGCGCACGCCAACCTGCTCGCTGACCTTAATCAGGTTTGAAAAATGTGCGCAGATATGCAGGAGGTGTTCATGCTTTCCATGATCCACCTGATCGGCCAAAAGTTTTATATTGACTGCCTTAAGAATCCAGGGCGTAGCGGATTTCAGGTTCTCAAGGAAAATATCGCTGACCACGTCCCGGCCGTAGAGGATTTCCTGCTGCGCCGTCGTATCAAGCTCCAGATTCGTAAAAAGCCGATATTGTAAGAACAGCATGGTCATGCTGTCCGGCTTCATATTCTTTGCCGCACTGCACACGGCCTCATAGCATGGACTTTCCTTTGTCACCGCTTCCGTGAGAATCCGCAGGCAGCGGATCGCCGCGACCCGCACCTTCCCTTCGGAATCCTTCATACGTTCCACCGCAAACAGAGCCAGCTTATCCAGCCAGTCCTTTTTTCCGCAGAGATCCGCAGGCAGCGAAAACACCGCATCCAGCAGATAGAAAATCGAATCCTCGCTAAGCTCTCTCCCCTTGTCAAACCAGCGCATAAACACCACGAAAAATTCCTCGCGCAGTGTTTCAGAGCCACGCTCCATCACAGAAATAAGTACAAATTTCAAAGAATTCTGGATACGCTGCTTCTGCTGTAATGTCAGGCGGTAGTCCGGGCACACCAGCATGCCCAGATATTCTTCCCAGAGGCTTAAAAGCTGTCCCTCGTCCGCATCCGGCATTCCGGCAGGGATTTCTTTTCGATAGCCGGCGTTGAAATCCGCAAAAATTTTTCCCATCAGGGCCGCTGCCTGCCTGCGGATGTCACCCTCACGGTTTAGCAAAAGCTCATACAGAAAGTTTAATGTCTGCTCCTTCTGCTTGTGGTTTAAATGAATGGAATATTCATTAAACATGTTCAAATAGGCGCGGACGTTTTTCCAGTCTTTCTCGCTGCGGGCTGCCTCCAAAATATTTCCAAACTGACGCTCGGTTCCAAGGCGGTGCATAACGTCGATGTTATGTTCGATCCCGAACGATACAAACGAACCGATAATCTGCTTGCCGCTCTGCAGCACGATCTCTAAGGGCTTTCTTGGCTCCAAGATATTGCCATCCAGATCCACATCAACGCCCTTAAGGCGCATGTAGCGCTCAAATTCATACAAGCGCATGTATACAACCCGATAACGGTTTTTTTTGGCCTCATCCACATTGTCAAGCTTTGAGAGAATGACATCGAAGGAATCTTTAAGCGAGTAGATCTTTGTGATCTCCCTCCCCTTTTCGTCCCGCATCTGCTTGACACGGAAGTCCGCATAAATCAACACAAGTGATTCCACGGAAATATTGTCAAGCTCCAGATCCCAGGTGGAATGATTCGCCGCGATATGGCCGATGCTGTCCATATGGTAAGCGTAAAACCATTGATGTGTATAATAATAATGGAGATACGGTACCCGCTCATTGGGCTTACAGCCGAATTTGCCAAGATCGTGGCCGGCTGCCGCACCCGAGGCGAGCGCCAGATCAATCGGCACTCCCGCCTTATAAAGCCCCCGTGCCACCGTCATCGCTACATGATGAACTCCTGCAATGTGTCCCAGCGTTTCAAATGGGGTCGCCTCCCGGTTTAACCGCATCATTTCATAAATATATTGTTTCCTGAATTTTTCTACAAAATGGGCATATTCATCCGCCCGGTCAAACCCCTCGTACTCCTCCTTTGTCAGGAAGGCAAAATCATCAAACGGATCGAATGGCAGGACTTTTCTCTCCTCATCAAAAAAGAATTGAAGAATCTTTAAAAATAACTGCGCTCCCGCAGCAAAAGGAGCAGCCTGAACGGAAAATTCCTGATCCGGATACAGAATGTGCGCCGCGTATTTATATGTAAAGGAGAGCCAGCCCTCAGCCGGTTCGAGTGAGAGCCTAGACAGCTCCGGCCGGCAAAGTTCAAGAATTTCAGCACAGGTAAAACGGTTTTGAACCGGAAAAATTTCTTCAAGGATTGCCTCCCATCTCTCCCTGTCAAAGAGTCCCTGCATCATCCGCCGGCTTAAGCCGGAGCTTTTCAAAAAGTCTCGGTCGAATAATCCGCCCAGTAATTTCGTCGCCAGATGACGAATATTCCTGCTATGCATAGCATCACCTCATGTTTCTTCATTCTTACTTTCTAGTATAATGAATGCACTGCGTGTTTTCAAGGAAATTCTGCTTTTATTTTGTCCCTGTACTTGACAAAGAATTCTTTTTTTGCTATTATATCAATAATAATTATTGTTATTATTTTATTCTTTGAAGGGAGGCTGGGTATGAAGAATTTAAAATACAGCCGTCAGCGGGAATCCATCAAATCCTGCCTGATGAATCGGACCGACCATCCGACAGCGGAAGCCCTCTACCTCTCGATTCGCGAAGAATTCCCCAACATCAGCCTTGGGACTGTTTATCGGAATTTAAACCTTCTGGCGGAGCTCGGTGAAATCCAGCGCTTTTCCTGCGGCGACGGTTCTGAGCACTTTGACTATCGGACAGAACTCCACTACCATTTTATCTGCCGATGTTGCGGCTCCATTTATGATCTGCCGCTTGCCCTTGTGCGAGAAACCTCCGAGCTTTTATCCGCTCCGGTTGACGAAGTGATCGACACCCATACAATCTTTTTCTACGGCGAATGCGTTAAGTGCCGGAACCGTTCAGGCGCTTTCTCTGCCGCAGACAAGACTCCCTCTTAAAGCATCTGCGATATTTTCAGACAGCAGCCGCGTCTGCTCGGAGGATCCGAAGAAAAAGGCAGAGGAATTTTCCTCCTCGTTCTGCGTTTTGCGGGGTCGGGACAGGAAATGGAGCCCCCTGCCGGAACCGTTAACAAATGGCAACAAAAAAAATAAAGATTGTACTTGACTAATCCTTTTCAATCGGTTATACTAAAGACACAAATCAATAATAATTACTATTATTAAAACTATTTTATAAAAAGGAGAGATATGCTATGAAAAAATTTGTCTGTTCCGTATGTGGTTATGTTCATGAAGGTGATTCCGCTCCAGAGAAGTGCCCGCAGTGCAACGCTCCTGCTTCCAAATTCAATGAGCAGAGCGGTGATATGACTTGGGCTTCCGAGCATGTAGTTGGGGTGGCACAGGGCGTAAGCGAGGACATCATTGCGGACTTGAGAGCGAATTACGAGGGTGAGTGCAAAGAAGTCGGTATGTATCTGGCTATGGCAAGAGTTGCTCACAGAGAAGGTTATCCGGAGATCGGTCTTTACTGGGAGAAGGCAGCTTATGAGGAGGCTGAGCATGCAGCGAAGTTCGCAGAGCTTCTCGGTGAGGTCGTAACCGACAGCACCAAGAAGAATCTGGAGATGAGAGTCGAGGCAGAGAACGGCGCGACTGCCGGAAAGACGGACCTGGCAAAGAGAGCGAAAGCGGCTAATCTCGATGCAATTCATGACACCGTGCATGAGATGGCAAGAGACGAGGCCAGACACGGAAAGGCATTCGCAGGACTTCTTAAGAGATATTTTGGCTAATCCAAACACCTTATTTTAACAAGTTTTGTGACATAAGGGAATGAACCAGAAATGGTTTGTTCCCTTTTATTTGGCATGCATTAAAAAATCTTAAGCGGATCCTTTTCTCCTCCCCGCCCTATTTCCATATCGCAAGAAGCCAGCTATGCTATTGTTAAATCACGCAGTCCATACGGTCCTGGACTTCTCAAAGGCCGGACAGACAGGGGGCTTTTCATTTGTTTTCCCCCTGCCACATTCGTATATTTACTTATGCTGTTAGCTGCCACACAGGGAGGTATAAGATACAGCTCTATGCTCCCAGGCAGTCCTTATCGTTGAGGAACCCAAATATTCCCCGTAGTTTGGAGCAGCCAAAAGCCTGACCGGCCATGAAACATATTTGCCAAGAAAGCGGGTTCCCCATCAGATTCTGGACAAACCCGGGGAATCTGCTCCGTGTAATGCGATATAATGCATGAGCTTAGAATGATATTCATCAAGCGTATCCGGCATCGGTTCTGTATCGTGGCCAAACAGAAGATCTGGCAGATAGTGCGGTATTCTCCCGCCCTCTTTCATGGAACGCACGCAGCCAATGCAATATACAACAACATCTCGGCACGGAAATTGGTCCGCTCGCATCTGTATGCGCTTTTTTACCTGTTCGTTTGGAACAGCGCCATAAAGGTTATCGCCGCAGCATATAGATTTTGTCCCGCTAAACCCGGCCTCGGCAATTTCAATGTGCATTTTTTTCAAAATACTCCTAACTGCACGGTGCACCTGGGGCCTATGCCGATAGCCGCAGGAATCGTGAACGGATACGGTTAATCCCGTATAATCCGGTAGTTTTAAGCCAACGATGCCGTCTATGACTTCCCAATATGAAATTGTTCTGATACCTTCATACAGCGAACGAAAGCGGCGGTCACAGCCTGCACAATTATTGATTATGACCGCCCCCGTTTCCAAACACGGATCATTTCGGCAGCAAATGTCATGAAGTTTGATGTTTCCAAAATTTTCACGCAATAATCTCAGCATCTGCTTCGGAACCTTTGGCTTATACAAGCTTAAGGCACAGCCTGGGTTAAAATAGCATCTGCTCATTTCCATATCCTGAATCGGTATACTTTCCCGCATTCCAGCCGCCGGGAGAACCGCTCCTACCGGGCAAACCGCAGAACAGAAACCACAGTCCATGCACTTTTGGGGATCTATCTCGTACTTTGCACAGCCTTTTGCAATCGCGTTAACAGGACATTCTTCCGCACATTTTCCACACATCACGCACGAATCAGAAATCGTATAAGAAAACTTATCCTCAATTCCAGTCCTGATTACATCGGAAAAACTACTACATTGCTTATTAATCAAAAATCACCTCCGTCTGTACTTACAAACCATTTGCTCAAAACTGCCTGGGCCTGGCTGCTATGTTTCTTTTGTCTGCTCCCATGCCGTAATAAGGCATTCTTTAGAGGCTGCCCTTTTGCAGACATGACCATGCATTTCCAAAACAGCCTCTTTTTCTCCCGCAATGCTTCATCCACTCTGTCTTTTAACCGCCCTTCATTGGCTGACAACCGTCTCGACCATTCCTTTCACTTCCTCCAGGGAAAGATCCTGTTCTCGCGCGATTCGGGCCAGATCCTCATATTCATATTTTCTTCGCGCCACGCCATAGCCCGAGGATGTTTTTTCTCGCACCGGACCATACGGCGTATTCACGGCCTGCTCACGCCGTTTGAGCGTATATCTGCGGTTTACCTGCTCACGGATTCCCAGCGTCGTCGTATGGCGGAATAAAAGCTGCGTCATTCTTCCCCGATTCTCTCTCGTACACATACAGGTGAGGAGAATTCCCGGGCGGTTTTTCTTCATGCCGACAGGTATCGTATATACCTCAAGGGCCCCCTCTGCGAGCAGAAGCTCCTGCACAAAGCCCATCGCCTCGGCCGTCATGTCATCCAGGTTGCAGGCAAGCTCTATGATTTCCCCTGTCTCACCGTCTTCCTCTCTGTCCAGCCTGCCAAGCAGCGCGCGGAGACAGTTCGCCTGATCAAAATCTTTTTTTCCCATACCGTAGCCGATCTTTTCTACAGTCATAACCGGCATATCGGTGTAAGCGGTCACGAAATAATGCAAAAGCGCCGCACCGGTAGGCGTACAGAGTTCTCCCCTGACAGAACCGCCGTAAATCGGAATTCCACGCAGAAGGTGCGCTGTAGCCGGTGCGGGAACCGGCAGAATGCCATGCGCACAGCGGACCTGGCCGCTTCCCACATGAACTGGTGAAGCCAGGATTTGTTCCGGCGCCAGCTCATGCACCAAAAGGCAGAATCCCGCGATGTCTGCGATCGCATCCGCCGTCCCGACCTCGTGGAAATGGATCTCATTCACTGTCTTTCCATGGACTTGAGCCTCGGCCTCAGCAATCAGCCGATACACCGCCTCCATATCACGTTTTACCTCCCCCGGCAGGTCAAGATGGGAAATCCGGTGTGCAATATCCGAAAGGGAGGCATGTGCATGACTATGCTCACCATGTATATGACCATGGCTGTTCTCATTGTGTACATGACCTTGACTGTTCTCGCCGTGTATATGACCATGGCCTTCGTCCCCATGGTCCCTGTGCACATCTAAGCTCTCCTCCTCAGCCCCGAATACCGTTACCTCCATGTGTGTTCCGGTAATCCCACATTTTACGGCTTTCTCTGCCGTGACCTGCACTCCCGGCAGACCCAGGCTGTTCATTTTTTCCAGAAACCATTCTTTTTTCTCCTGACACAGTTCCAAAAGCGCCGCCGTCAGCATGTCTCCCGCAGCGCCCATGCTGCAGTCCAGATATATTGTTTTCATATGGTAAATTCTCCTGTGTTTTCTGCAGCCGCCCGGATTTCTTTCCAGCATTGGGTAAAGCCCTCACGTTAAAACGCCCTGCGGCGATGGAATTTGTATAGGCAGACCCAGCCAGACTGCTGCCGTTTTTTCTTCGTTATCCGCGCAGATGATTAATCATGCTGGCCATATAGCCGGCGCCGAAGCCATTGTCGATGTTCACGACACTGACCCCGCTCGCGCAGGAATTCAGCATTGACAAAAGTGCCGAAAGCCCGCCTAACGACGCGCCGTAGCCGATACTTGTAGGAACGGCAATGACCGGGCAGTCCGCAAGGCCCCCAATCACGCTTGCAAGCGCTCCTTCCATACCCGCAATCGCAATGATGACCCGTGCACTCATGATCGAATCCATATGGCCAAGCAGTCTGTGCAGGCCGGCCACCCCCACATCATATAACCTTTCCACCGTATTTCCCAAGGCTTCTGCGGTCACTGCCGCTTCCTCAGCCACCGGAATGTCACTGGTTCCGCCGGTTGCCACAACGATCGTGCCGACTCCGTCTTTTTTCGGGAAACCGCCGCCAAGGCCGATCCTGGCTTCGGAAAAATACTGAAAATTTGCGGTTTCTCCTCCCATGCGTGCCCGGATCTCTTTAGCCTTTTCACCTGAAAGGCGCGTAATCAATATGACCCTTTGACCGTGTTGTTTCATGGCCTCCATAATTCCATAAATCTGTTCGGCTGTCTTCCCCTCTCCATAGATCACCTCGGCTGCGCCTTGGCGCAGCTTCCTGTGCATGTCCGGCTTTGCATAGCCCAGTTCCGCATAGCCGCTTCCCGCAAAGGGAGCCCGTTTTAACTCCAGCACAGCCTCATCCACCGCAAGGCGCCCCGCGGCGACATGTTCCAGCATATCACGAATATCCTCTGCCATAAATCCCCTTTCCTGCCTGTATTTCAAAATAAAAATGCCATGAAAAGAGCCGTCCGTCTTCTGGCGGAGCGCGTTCCCTTCATGGCAGCTCTTACGTTATTCGACTATCGTATTTCTTAAGGTTCCGATTTTTTCGACAATACATTCCACCACATCGCCGGGAACCAAAAATTTGGGAGGCGTAAAGCCCATTCCGACGCCTGCAGGCGTTCCGGTGGCAATGATGGTCCCGGCCTTTAAAGTCATACCCTGACTCAGCTCACTGATCACATCTTCGATTCCGTTAATGAACATGCTCGTATTAGAATCCTGACGGAGCTCGCCGTTGACCCTGGACTGTATCGCTAACTTTGGAGGGAATTCCACCGCATCCGCAGTCAGGATCCACGGCCCGAGCGGAGTAAAATTATCCAGGCTCTTTCCGAAATACCATTGCTTATGGTCTGTCTGCACCTCCCTAGCGCTGACATCGTTCATAATCGTATAGCCGAAAATATAATCCCTTACTTCCTCTCTCGCAACATCCTTTGCATCTTTTCCGATGATGAGCGCAAGCTCGGCCTCATAATCCAACTGTTTCGTCAGCTTCCGATGCGCAGAAATTCCTCCATCCGGATCCACCGCACGATTGACGCGTTTCGAAAAATAGATCGCATGCTCCTCCTTCTTGAAGGCGCGTTTTTCGAAGCGTGCCGATTCAACGGCGTGCTCCAGGTAATTGATTCCCAAGCAGATAATATCCTGATCCGGCTCCTCGATTGGCGCTAACAGGTGTATATCATGCAAAGGGGCAGCTCCCGGCACTTTATACGGCTCCCGTCCGGTGATGAACTCCAGCATTTCTTTTTCTGATCGGCCGATCTCCCGGATAAGCTCCCTCATGTCTTTATACTCCATTCCCACCGCGGAAATCGGATAGGCCCATGTCTCATCCTGATTCAAAACACCGATAAATTTTTTTCTGTCTACGAGATAGGATAACAGCTTCATAAGTCCTCCTTATCGGATCCGCTCCGGAAATCCCACTTTTTTCTGCACTTTTCTTAATGTCTTGTTGGAGAAATAT